>DASYFC010000074.1:0-46179 GCA_036498645.1 Acidimicrobiia bacterium
AGTGCCGAGCCTGGTTCGACAAGCAGGGCGCTGCCGTCTTCAAGACCCCCGAGCGGGTCGTCCAGCTCGACGAGCTCCCGCTCCTCGCCGCCGGCAAGCCGGACCGCGCTGGCTTGAAGCAGCGGGCGGCGAGCTCTTAGCGCCTGCGCGTGAGCTGCGCGGGGTTCTCGACGTCGGAGGGACGACAATTCTTTGGTGCGTTGACCGGATTGCAGCGCGCCGGCGTTCCTCCCGGGATCTGCACGACGTAGTCGCCTCCGATCGCGGGGACCGCCACCTCGAAATCGGTGCTCACGATCTGCGCGCCGCTGCGCAGGGCGACCTCACGGCGCGAAGTGTCGTGGTTCCGCGCCTCGATGAGGTCGGCGTCGGCGCGGGTGCGGACGATGAAGCCCTCCTTCACCAGCGCCTGGATCTTGGCTTCGTCGGGGTCGTCCATCTTGATGACCGCTGCAGCCGGCGACTGCGCGTCGGCGGTCACGAACATCGCACGCCGTTCGAGCGACGGGTGGCCCTGGAGGAACGTGTTGCGGATCCCACCCTCCGTGTTGAGCGCCACCAACGTCTTGCCGCGCGTCTTGGAGAGCGGGGGCCAGCCACGTCGACCCAGGACGGCGGCGCGCAGGGTCTTCGCGCTCCCCCGGACGCTGTCCGGCGTGATGAGCCCTCCGCCGAGCGAGGAACGAACCGCCTTGTCGAGCTGGTCGAGGCCGGCGGCGTCGAACCGTCGCAGCGTCGGGTCGATGACGAAATCGACATCGTCGTTCTTCGGCTCGATCAGGACGAAGATCGGCACGTGGCCGGGATGCGCTCCGGACCAGGTTCGAATCATCTGCAGACACTGCGCGAGCGGCGTGCAGTTGCTCGTGGCGTCCACGACCGGGGTGTGCACCACCGGAAACGACCCGTCGGGTGCGTTCACGACGTCGATCTCGAAGCCCCGCACGCCCATGTCGAGTTGCTGGTCGAGCGGGGCATGCGTGTATTGCGTGGTCGGCGACGACTGGATCGGCGCGTCCTGCTCGATGTGGTAGCTGTTGTGCGTCGCGAGGACCTGCACCTGGTTGGTCCGCAGCGTGCCGTCGAGGCGGTTCGCGCCGGCGCTCTGCGCCACACCGGAGATCGCGGCGACCACGACGACAGCAGCCGTCATCGACACGAGCGCCGTTCGCTTCCCCCTGCGCACCGGCCGAGATCCTGTCAGATGACGCTCTCGCCCGCTTCGACGCGCGGGCGAAGCAGGTCGGCGAGTCGTTGCCGGTGGAAGGCGGCGTCGCCGAAGCTCACCTGATCGAGCTGGGCGCGCTTGAGGAAGAGGTGCAGGTCGTGCTCCCACGTGAAGCCGATCCCGCCGTGCACCTGGAGGGCGGACGCCATCACGCGCTTCGACGCATCGGAGCACCAGATCTTGGCCGTCGAGGCCGCGACCGACGCGTCCTCGTGACCGGCGCCGATGCACCACGCCGCCCAGTACGCGCTCGAGCGCATGCCCTCGACGTCCACCAGCATGTCGGCGCACCGGTGCTTCACCGCTTGGAAACTCCCGATGGGACGGCCGAACTGCACCCGGTCCTTTGCGTACTCGACGGCCATGTCCATCGCGCGTGCCGCGCCCCCGAGCATCTCCGCCGCCGTGAACGCCGCCCCGCGGTCGAGAAGAGCGTCGACCTCGGCGCCGGCGCCCATCCGTTCCGCGGGCGTGTCGTCGAAGCGCAGCCAGCCGAGCTCGCGTGTCAGGTCCATCGCCGGCTCGCGCTCCGGTCGCTCGTGCTCGCCCAGCTCGAGCGCGTACAGCGCCGGGCCGTCGCCGGTCTCGGCGACGACCACAGCGACGTCAGCGCTGGGCGCGAACGGCACCGGATCACTCCGCCCCGTCAACCGGTCCCCGCTGGCTCGGACGCCGCCCCGACCCGGTCGGCTCCAGGCGACGCAGCCGATCGCGTCGCCGCCGGCGAGCCGCTCGGCCCAGTCGTCGCGCCCCGCCCGCGCCAGCGCGCCCAGCGCGAGCAACGTCGGCAGGAACGGCGCCGGCGCGACGTGACGCCCGATCTCCTCGACCAGCACCGCCACCTCGACGGCGCCGAGCCCCAGACCACCGCGGTCGTCCGGCACCTCGACCGCGGTCCATCCCTGCTCGACCATCGCCTTCCAGAGCCCGTGGTCGATCCCTCCACCGGCGTCGACGACGGTGCGGACGCGCGTCGTGGGCGCCAAGCCGTCGAGCAGCTCGCGCGCGCCGTCACGCAGCGCGAGCTGGTCGTCCGACAGCTCGAAATCCATGCGAGACGGAGGCTACCGGACGCTCCCATGGCTCCCCCGCCGGTCGGTACGCTCGAAGGGATGGCGACGACGGCTGCTGCATCGGACACTGGAACCGACCGCGTCGATGCGCTCGTCGACCGGCTCCTCGCCGAGCACGATCCCGCCGACTCGACCGCGTTCCGCGCCGCGCAGTACGACCTCGGCCTCGCCTGGGTGTGGTTCCCCGTGGGCTTCGGCGGGCTCGCGCTGCCGCCCGAGGTACAGCGGCGCGTCGACGAACGCATCCGTGCCGCCGGCGTGCGGGCCGACGCGCTCGAGCGCAACGGGTTCGGCATCTTCCTCGCCGCGCCGACGATCGCCGCCCACGCCGACGACGAGCTCAAGGCGCGGCTCCTGCGACCGCTGTTCACCGGCGAGGAGCTGTGGTGTCAGCTCTTCAGCGAGCCCGGCGCCGGTTCCGACCTGGCGGGCCTGTCGACGCGTGCGGTCCGTGACGGTGACGAGTGGGTGGTCGACGGGCAGAAGGTGTGGAACACGCTCGCGCACCGGGCCGACCGCGGGATGCTCGTCGCCCGCACAGATCCCGAAGCTCCGAAGCACCGGGGGCTGACCTACTTCGCGCTCGACATGCACACGCCCGGCGTCGACGTCCGGCCGTTGCGTCAGATCACCGGCGAGGCCGAGTTCAACGAGGTGTACCTGACGGGTGTGCGGGTGCCCGACGGCGATCGCATCGGCGGCCTCGGCGACGGGTGGCGAGTCTCGTTGACGACGCTCATGAACGAGCGCGTCACGATCGGCGGCGCGGTCGCCGGTCGGGACTCGGGCCCGATCGGCGACGCGCTCAAGGTCTGGCGCGAGCACCCCGAGAGCCATGACGCCGTTCGGCGCGACCGGCTCGCGCGGCTTTGGATCGACGCCGAAGTGCTGCGGCTGACGAACGCGCGGGCGACGGCGAACCGGAAGGCGGGCACCCCCGGCCCCGAAGGCTCGGTCGCCAAGCTCGCGTTCGCCGAGACGAACCGGAGCATCTACGAGCTGTGCATGGAAGTGCTCGGCGCCGAGGGACTCCTGTACCCGAGCTACGAGATGGTGCGGCCCGACGAAGCGAGCCTCACGGGCGGCGGTGATCCACGCAAGATGTTCCTCCGCTCCCGCGCCTACTCGATCGAAGGCGGCACGTCCGAGATCTTGCGCAACGTCCTCGGTGAGCGGGTGCTCGGCCTGCCGGGCGAGCCCCGCGTCGACAAGGGCCTTCCGTGGAGCGAGGTGCCACGGAGCTGACGAAGAAGACAGAGGTGAAGGAGTCGGAGATGAGCGAACCCCCCGCTGTACTGCGCTACGACGAGAACGAGATCGAGCTGCCGATCGTCCGAGGCACCGAGAACGAACCCGCCGTCGACATCTCGAAGCTGCGGTCCCAGAGCGGCTTCGTCACGCTCGACTACGGCTTCGTGAACACCGGATCGTGCGAGTCGGCGATCACGTACATCGACGGAGACGCCGGCATCCTCCGCTACCGCGGGATCCCGATCGAGCAGCTCGTCGAGCGCGATCACCCGTCGTTCCTGGAGACGTGCTACCTGCTGCTCTGGGGCGACCTGCCGACCCAGGCGCAGCTCGACGATTTCCGGTACGAGATACGTCGCCACACGCTCATCAAAGAGGACGTGAAGCGTTTCTACGACGGCTTCCCGAAGGACGCGCACCCGATGGCGATCTTGTCCTCGGTCGTGAGCGCGCTTTCGACCTTCTACCAGGACAGCGACGACATCCACGACGATGAGCAGGTGCATCTGTCGATCGTGCGCCTCATCGCCAAGCTCCCCACGATCGCGTCGTACGCGTACAAGAAGTCGATCGGACAGCCGTTCCTCTATCCGAACAACGAGCTCGACCTCATCGAGAACTTCCTGACGATGATGTTCGCGGTCCCGTCGGAACGCTACGAGGTGAGCCCGACGGTCGTGCACGCGTTGAAGCAGCTTCTGATCCTGCACGCCGACCACGAGCAGAACTGCTCGACGTCGACGGTGCGCCTCGTCGGCTCGAGCGAGGCCAACCTCTGGGCGTCGGTCGCGGCCGGGATCAACGCGCTCTGGGGACCGCTCCACGGCGGCGCCAATCAGGCGGTCATCGAGATGCTGGAGCGGATCCGGGCCGACGGCGGTGACGTCGCCAAGTACGTGCGTCAGGCCAAGGACCCGGACGATCCCTTCCGCCTGTCCGGCTTCGGTCACCGCGTCTACAAGAACTACGACCCGCGGGCGCGGGTGCTGAGCGCGACGGCCGAGCGGGTCCTGGCTGCCCTCGACAGCAGCGACGACCTTCTCGACCTGGCGCGGGAGCTCGAGCAGGTGGCGCTCAACGACGAGTACTTCATCGAGCGCAAGCTGTACCCGAACGTCGACTTCTACTCGGGGATCATCTACCGGGCCATGGGGTTCCCGACCGACATGTTCCCGGTGCTCTTCGCGATCGGGCGGCTTCCGGGGTGGATCGCGAACTGGTACGAGATGATGCACGACAAGAAGACCAAGATCGGGCGCCCGCGCCAGATCTACACGGGCGCGACCGAGCGCAAGTACGTCCCGATCGACCAGCGGAGCTAGGCCAGCTGGATCCAGGTCGCGCGGGCGAGGCCGGCGAGCTCGCCCCCGGCGGTGAAGACCGCCGACCCGGCGGTGACCTTCCGCCCGTCGCGACCGGCGCGCCAGCCGACCGCGACGTGCGGTGCGCCGGCGAGCACCGGTCCGCTGATCGTCACCGCCATGCGCCCGAGCACGAACGGATTACCGCCGATGGGATCGGCCAACCACGACCCGACCCCGCCCGAGCAGTCGAGCGCGGCCCAGACGAACTCGGGCCGGACCACCCCGTCGGCGCCGGCGAGATCGGCCGCCGGTGTCCACGCGTCGGCCGCCACCGATCTTCCCGGTACCCGGCCGACGAGGATGCGCAACCCGTCGTGTGGCGCGCGCTGCGGACCGCAGACGAAGCACGTCGGGAACGGGTGCTCCTCCGGGTGCTCGTGCAGCGGCGATCCGGCGGCGGCGCGTTCGGCGTCGACGACACTGACCGGTTCGGGGACGTCGATCCCGAGGCGCTCGTCCTCGCGCTGGACGCCTTCGGCGACAAGCGCGTCGCCCTCGAGGACGCGTACCGATCCGCCGTCGCCCGGCCCGACGGTCAGCGGTTCCTCGAGTGGCGGCGGCAAATGCAGCGTGACCTCGGCCGGCCCGTCGACGCGGGCGGCCACGAGCCCGCACGTATATCCACCGTTGCCGCTGTCCGGCGGTCCGCGGAACCGCCGGTCGATGACGATCGGATCGCTCACGCCGACGCGAGCAGCTTCTTGACCGCGGCCGCTCCGGCCAACGCGGACTCGCGGTCGT
The DNA here is from genome assembly GCA_036498645.1 of Acidimicrobiia bacterium. Lineage (GTDB taxonomy): Bacteria > Actinomycetota > Acidimicrobiia > IMCC26256 > JACDBD01 > JALZAA01. The sequence continues at coordinate 5,658 of DASYFC010000074.1, forward strand.
CCGACTGCGGGATCAGGTTGAACATGGTGCAGCCGGCCTCGACGTACGGGGCAAGGAACCCGGCCACGTCCTCGGACGTCCCGTACGGCGAGTACTTCTCGAACCGCTCGAAAGGGATCTGGTAGAAGGCCTCCATCGCGGGCGCGACGTACCCACGTGCTCGCTCCTTCGTGTCGGCGATCCCGCACCACACCTGCATCGCGTGCATAGCCGGTGGATCGTCGCGACCGGCGCGGCCGGCTTCGTCGGCGATGATCTCGACAGCCTCGCCGAAGCGGCGGGCCGAGTTCCAGATACCGAGCCAGCCATCGCCGAGACGTCCTGCTCGCCGCAGCGCCGCGTCCGAACGTCCGCCAACGATGATCGGGATCGGCTCGGCGGGAGCAGGAAGGACGTGCGCGTCGTCCAGATCGAAGAACTCACCGTGGAAGGTCATCGGCTCGCCGGTGCGTAGCTCGCGCAATACGGCAAGGCACTCGTCCATGCGTCTCCCGCGCGTCGCGGGATCGACGCCGCACATCTCGACCTCGTGGCGATCCTCGCCGCCGATGCCCACGCCGAAGATCAGCCGGCCCGGCGCGAGCTGGTCGATGTCGGACAACTGCCGGGCGACGAGGACGGGATGGCGCAGCGGAAGGAGGTAGACGCCGGTCATGACGGGCAGTGTCGGATGCAGCATGGCCAGCGCCGTGGCCTGCAGGAGACCGTCGAGGCCGACGCCGACGAAGAAGCTGACGTGGTCGCCGCAGCACAAGTGATCGACGCCGGCGTCGTGCACGCGAGCGAGGTAGGCGGCGGCGTCGCCGGTGTCTCCGAGCGCCCCCGTCGTCGGGAAGATCCCGACCCGAAGTGAGTTCTCTGACCCTGCCATTGCTCCTCCTCGACAGAGAGACGGTAATGCCGCGGCCGGTACCCTGCGGCCTCGGGAGCTTGCGACGGCGGCCGAAGAGAGGCGGATGAACCTCGAGCCCACGGAAACGGAAGCGCAGTTGCGCGCCGAGGTGCGCGCGTGGCTGCGCGAGCACCTCCCGTGGGAATACGGGAAAGGCCTCCCACCGCACTTCGACGATCTGGCGGCGCAGGTCGCATTCGGCCGCGACTGGCAGGCGAAGCTGGCCGAGGGCCGGTGGGTGGGCGTGGCGTGGCCCGAGGAGTACGGCGGTCGCGGCGCCGGCGCGGTCGAGCACTTCATCGTGACCGAGGAGCTCGCGCGTGCCCGCGCGCCCGAACTGGTCGGCCGGATCGGCGTGAACCTCGTCGGGCCGACACTGCTCGCCCACGGCGCGCCCGCGCAGAAGGAACGCTGGCTTCCGAACATCCTCTCGGCGCGCGAACTGTGGTGCCAGCTGTTCAGTGAGCCCGGCGCCGGCAGCGACCTGGCGTCGGTGAGCACGCGCGCCGAGGCGGTGGAGGGCGGCTGGACGCTGAACGGCCAGAAGGTATGGACGAGCTACGCCCAGTTCGCGGACTGGGGCGTCTGCCTCGCCCGCACCGACCCCGAGGCGCCGAAGCAGCGCGGCATCTCGTACCTCGTCGTCGACATGCGGGCGGCGGGCGTCGAGGTGCGACCCCTGCGCCAGATCACCGACGAGTCGGAGTTCAACGAAGTCTTCTTCTCCGACGTGTTCGTCCCGCGCGAGCAACTCATCGGGCCCGAGAACGAAGGCTGGCGGATCGCGAGCTCGACGCTGTCGCACGAGCGGGGCGTCAATCCACGGCAGCTGGTGATCCACATCCAGCTGGCCGAGGAGCTGCTCCGTCTCGCGCTCGACGCCGGCGCGTTCGACGACCACCGGCTACGCGCTCGTCTCGCCGATGCCGCCGTCGAGGTGCGGCTGTTCCAGCTGCACAATTGGCGCACACTGTCCCGACTCGCCAAGGGCCGGGACCCGGGGCCCGAGGGCAGCGCGCTGAAGCTCTACTGGAGTGAGATGAGCAAGCGCCTGCACGACACGGTGATGGCGGTGCTCGGCCCGGCGGCACCGTTGTGGCGCGGCGCGCACGACAACCCCGGCGACGGGAGCTGGCAGCGGTCGTGGCTCTACTACCAGGCGTCGTCGATCTGGGCCGGGACGAACGAGATCCAGCGGAACATCATCGGCGAGCGCGTGCTCGCGCTCCCCCGCGAGCCGAAGCCCTGACCACGGCACGGCGCGGAACGCGCCGGGCACTAGATTCATGACGATGACGTCAGGAAAACCGGCGGCGTTCGAGACGGTCCGATACGAGGTCGACGGGCCCGTGTGCACGATCACACTCGATCGTCCCGAGTCCGCCAACGCCCAGAACACCCAGCTCATCGACGAGCTCGACACCGCCTTCGATCGCGCCGACGCCGACGACGACGTCCGCGTCGTCGTGCTGGCCGGCGAGGGCAAGCACTTCTCGGCCGGTCACGACCTCAAGGAGCTCCTCACCAAGGGCGACGAGTGGGCGAAGCTGCGCGACACGCCCGAGGGGAAGCTCCGGCACGAGCAGGTTATGTACTTCGACCGCTGCGTGAAGATCCGCGACTTCCGCAAGCCCACCATCGCCGCCGTACAAGGCGCGTGCGCGGCTGCCGGCCTCATGCTGGCGAGCATGTGCGACCTCATCGTCGCCGCCGACGACGCCCGGTTCTCCAATCCCGTCCTGCGCATGACGGGGGCCGGCGTCGAGCTGCTGGTCGAGCCGTGGGAGCTCGGGCCCCGCAAGGCCAAGGAGTTCCTGCTCTGCGCCGAGACCATCGACGCGCACGACGCCGAGCGATTCGGGCTCGTCAACAAGGTCGTCCCCCGCGCCGAGCTGGCCGAAGCGGCGCGAGCCATGGCCGACAAGATCGCGCTGGTCCCGCCCGTTACGGCGCAGGCCGTGAAGGACTCCATCAACCGGATGCTCGACCTCCAGGGGCAGCGGGAGTCGTGGCGGTACCACTTCATGATCCACCAGTTCGTCAGCAACACGGCGACCGCGCTCGACGCCGCCGAGGCGCGCCAGAAGGGCGGCATGGACACCGTCCGCGCCGAGCAGCGCGGCGAGAAGTCGTGACGAACGGCCCGCTCGAGGGCGTGCGCGTCCTCGACCTGGGCACGCGTATCGCGGCGCCGTTCTGCGCCGGACTGCTCGGCGAGATGGGAGCCGAGGTCGTCAAGATCGAGCAGCCGGGGCGCGGCGACTTCATGCGGGAGATCGGCCCGTTCATGGACACCGACGATGGCGAGAGCTACTCGCTCTTCTGGGCCGTGGAGGGACGCGGGCGCAAGAGCATCACCCTCGACCTCCGACGTGACGAGGGGCAGGACGTCTTCCGCCGTCTGGCCGCGACCGCGGACGTCGTCGTCGAGAACTTCCGGCCCGGCACGCTCGAGCAGTGGCACATCGGACCGGCGGATCTCGACCCGAAGCTCGTCGTGGTCCGCATCAGCGCGTTCGGTCAGGACGGCCCGTACGCGCCCCGGCCCGGGCTCGACCGCATGGGCATCGGCTACGGCGGCTTGCTCCAGCTCACCGGCTATCCGGATCGCCCGCCGGTGCGCGTCGGGGTGACGATCTCCGACTACCTGACCGGCGTGTTCTCCGCCCACGCGGCGGTGGCCTCGCTGTATGCACGCGACGCACGCCGTTCGGGTCAGGGCGCGGTAATCGACGCCGCGCTCTACGGAGCGCCTTTGCGCATCCTCGAATGGACGATCGCCGCCTACGACCAGCTCGGCGTGGCGCGCGGCCGCGAGGGCAACCGCCTGGCGAACTCCGCGCCACTCGACAACTACCCGACCGCCGACGGGAAGTACGTGTGCATCGTGGCCGGAAGCGACGCCAACTTCGCGCGCTTGTGCAAGGCGATGGACCGTTCCGACCTCCTCGACGACGCCCGCTTCACCAAGCTGGTCGACCGGGCGACGCACGGGGACGAGATCAACGGCATCGTCACCGAGTGGACGCGCACCCGCACCGCCGCCGACATCGAACGAGCGTGCGTCGACTGCGACGTGCCCGTCGCCACCGCATACACACCGGCCGACATGTTCGCCGACCCGCACTTCGCCGCCCGCGGCGATCTCGTCGAGGTCGATGACCCGGTCGCGGGCGCGATGCGGCAACAGGCGCCCTTCCCGCGCTTCACCGGCGAACCACCCGCGGCGCCGCGCGGCGCGCCGCGCCTCGGGGCCGACACGCGCCAGGTTCTCGGCGAAGAGCTCGGACTGTCTCCCGAGGAGCTCGACGCGCTCGCTGCCGACGGGGTGATCTGATGCCCACCCGCCCCGTGCACGAAGGCCTGTTCACCGAGAGCCATCTCATCGGCGGCCGGTGCGCAGCCTGCGGTCGTTACCACTTCCCGGCCGCCGTCATCTGCCCGTATTGCGGCGCCGGCGAGGTCGCGCGTGTCGAGCTGTCCGAGACCGGAACCCTGTGGGGCTGGACGGCCGTGACGGCCGCGCCGCCCGGTTACGGCGGCGACGTGCCGTTCGGGTTCGGCGTCGTCGAGCTGCCCGAAGGATTGCGCGTGATCACCCGCGTCGAGCAGTCCGACCCGGCTCGGCTCTCGTTCGACATGCCGGTGCGATTCACGCTCGCTCCTCTGCACACCGACGACGACGGCACGCAGGTCGTGACCTATACGTTCGCCCCGATGGACAGCTCGTGACGCACTCGGTCGAGGTCGCCGGGATCGGCATGCATCCCTTCGGCCGGTTCGAGGACCGCACCGTCACGGAGCTCGGGGTCACCGCGGTCCGGGAAGCGCTCCACGACGCCGGTGACCCGCAGTTCCAGGCCGCGTTCTGCGGCACTGCGTACGCCGGCGTTGCGGCCGGCCACAAGGTCCTCGGCGCGATCGGGCGCACGGGCGTCCCTATCGTCGACGTCGAAGCCGGGTGCGCGAGCGGCGGCGCCGCGCTCATGCTGGCGGGAGGGGCGATCCGGACCGGCCAGTACGACTGCGCGCTCGTGTTCGGGATTGAGAAGATGCCCAAGGGGATCATCCGGTCCTCCTTCTTCGAGCCCTGGCGCGAGGAAGCAGGTCTCGCCGCGACCCCCGCCTACTTCGCACTGCGCGCCCAGCGCCTCATGCGCGAGTCCGGGGTCACCAAAGACCAGCTCGCAGAGGTCGTCGTCAAGAACCGGGCGAACGGTGCCGACAATCCGAATGCCATGTTCCGCAGCGAGGTGACGGCGGAGCAGGTGCTCGCGTCGCGCGTCGTGTGCGAGCCACTGCACCTCTGGATGCTCTGCTCGCCCAACGAAGGCGCGGCCGCTGTCGTGCTCCGGGCCGCCCCGACCGAGGGCGGCGGGTCGGGCGTCACGCTCGAAGCCGCCGCCCTGCGCTCCCACCTGCCGGGGTCGGTGCTGTCAGAAGGAACGCCGCTGAGCGGGCTCGCCGACGACGATGTCGCACCACCGACCACCCTGGCCGCCCACGCGGCCTACGACGAGGCGGGGCTGGGGCCCGACGACGTCGACGTCGTCGAGTGCCAGGACACCGACGCCGCGCGCGAGTTGTTGTCCTACGAGGAGCTCGGGCTCTGTCCCAAGGGCGACGCCGGGAAATGGATCACCGAAGGTGTGACCCGCCTCGGCGGTCGTGTCCCGGTGAACCCGAGCGGCGGGCTCCTGTCGAAGGGCGAGCCGCTGGGCGCGTCGGCCCTCGGGCAGGTCGTCGAGCTCGTGACGCAACTTCGTGGCAAGTCGGGGTCGCGTCAGGTGCCGGGAGCACGCGTCGCGCTCGGCCACACGGTCGGCCGCGGCGCCAACGCGTCGGTCGTCGTACTGAAGCGCTAGCCGGCCCGGCTACCCGCTGACGCGGGAGTTGTACTCCTCGATCTTGCCGTTGGCGTTCTGTTTGGCCAGCTTCAACGCCGCGCTCGGAGACATCCCGTTGAACATCTGCTGCTCGGAGTCGAGCACCACGTCCCGCACGCCCTGGTAATCGCCGATCACCGGGCCTGCAGTCGCAACGTTGGCAACGCCTCCGACGAGTTGGTCGTAGGCAACCTTGAACCCGGGGCTCTGCGCCCATTGTTGCTGGACCTGTGGCATGTTCGCGGCCGACTGCCGGATCGGGACGTACCCCGTCCCCACGCTCCACTCGGCCTGCGACTCCGGATCGTTGAGGAACTTCGCGAACTGCCACGCCGCGGCCTGCTTCTCAGGAGCCGACTTCTTCACGATGTAGTTGGCCGCGCCGCCGACAAGGACGCCTCCCTTGCCCTTCGGGCCCGGCATGGGCGCGACGCCGAGCTCGACGTCCGGGTACTGCCCGCTCGCCAGCACCTGCTGGATCGTGCCGAGCGCGGCGGACGTGTCGATCGTCATGCCGAAGTTGCCGTTGCCAATCCCGAGCAGGTTGTCGAATGCCTGCGACCCGTCGGCCGGGTTGGTCCGCGCCAGACCCGACTTCACCATGTCGTTGAGGAACGTGAAGATCTCCTTGCCCGTCGCGTTGTCGAACGTGGTGCTGCTCGCACGGCTCTTGCGGCCGTTGTTGTTGTTCACGTACGTCTTGCCGCCGAGCGCCGACCACTGCTCGAGGTACCACGGGTCGAGCTTCATGCCGAAGCCGGCTTGCGAGACGGTGCCCGAGTCCTTGAGCTTCTGGGCGGCGGCCTTCACCTCGTCGAGCGTCTTCGGCGGGTTACTGGGGTCGAGCCCGGCGGTTTGGAACGCCTTCTTGTTGAAGTAGAGCACCGGGTTGGAGACGTTGAACGGCATCGGCCAGAGCTTGCCCTTCACCGAGTAGTAGTCGACGACGCGCTTGAGGTTGTCGGACAAGTCGTACTTGTCGGCGTCGACGCACGCCTGCGCCGGCAGTACCGCTTGGGTGTCGATCATCTGCTGGAGCCCGGTGTCCTCGATGTTGACGAGGTCCGGAAGGTCGCCGGTCGACAGTCCGGCGCGGAACTTGTTGAGCGTGTCGACGTACGTGGACTGGTTGACGACAGACACGTGCACGTCGTTCTGCGAGGAGTTGAACTTGTCGACGAGCCGCCCGAGCGCCTCCTCGTTGGCGCGTTGGAAGCCACCTTGCCAGTACGTGATGTCGACCGGCTTGCTCTTGGCGTTCTTGAGCGCGCCCAGCGGGCACTTCCCGGAGGACTGCGCCGGGGCGGCGCCTGCGACCGGGATGGCGAGGCCGACCACGGCCAGCACGACCCCCGCGAGCGCGGCTGCAGAACGCTTTACGAATCGGGACATCGATACTCCTGTCCTGGGTAGCACGGTCAGCCTTTCACGGCGCCGGCCGTCAGTCCGCGCACCAACTGCTTCTGGAAAACGAGCAGCAGGATGACGAGCGGTATGAACGCGAGCACGGTACCGGCGAAGGTGACGTTGACCTGGTCGATGTTGGTGGCGCGCAACTGCTTGAGGCCGATTTGCACGGTTCGCAGCTGGTCATCCCGCGTGACGAGCAGCGGCCACAGGTACTGGTTCCACGCGGAGAGAAAAGAGAAGACGGCGAGCGCCGCGATTGTCGGCCGCGCCAGCGGCACCGCCACCCGGGTCAGGAACCGGAGGTGCCCGTACCCGTCGAGCTTCGCCGCGTCCTGCAGGTCCTTCGGGAGCTGGAGGAACGTCTGGCGGAGCAGGAAGGCGCCGAAGCCGGTGGCGAGGAACGGCACCGCCAGCGCGGCAAACGTGCCCAGCGTGTTCCCGAGGTTGTCGTACACGTTGAGCGAGTTGCTCACCGTCTGGAGGTTCGTGATGATCGTGATCTCGAACGGAACCATCAACGTCGCGAGGAACACGACAAACAGGGTCCGCTTGAACGGGAAGCGGAGGAACGCGAACGCGTAACCGGCGAGGATCGATGTCGCCAGTTGACCGGCGACGATCAGGCCGGTCTGGATGAAGCTGTTCCTGAGGTACGACGCGAGGTGACCGCTGTTCCAGGCGTCGGAGTAGGTGTGCCATTGCGGTGACGTCGGGAAGAACGTCGGGCTCCGCGAGGCGATCTGGCTCGGCTGCAACAGCGAGTTGACGATCGTGATGTAGATCGGGAACAGCACGATGAACGCGAGGACGGACAACGCCACGTACCGTCCGAAAATCCGCAACCGGCGGCCGCGCTTCCCCGGCCGTGCGGCTTCGACCTCCGTCCCCGCCTTGCCCGAGAGCTCGGTGCCTCGGAGCGTGATCGGCTCAACGCTCATAGGACACCCGCCGCTCGAGGAACTGGAACTGGATCAGCGTGAGGAGCAGCGTCACGCCGAACAACGCGATCGCGAGCACCGCTGCCTTGCCGTCGTTCTTGGAGAACTGGAGCTGGTCGTAGATGTAGTAGGTGAGCACGTTCGTCGTCTTGAGCGGTCCGCCGCGCGGGGTAAGCAGGTCGATCTGCCCGAACGTCTGGAAGGCGAAGATCGACCCGACGACGAAGGCGAAGAAGATCGTGGGCGACAAGAGCGGCAGGGTCACGTTCCAGAAGCGCGTCCACGGTCCGGCGCCGTCGATCTCGGCTGCCTCCTGGAGCTCGTCGGGGACCGCCTGCAGCCCGGCCGACATGAGGATGAAGCTCAGACCGAGGTTCTGCCAGATCGTGGTCACCGCGACGGCCGTGAGCGCAACCGACGGGATGAAGCTCCGGATCACCGGCAGGCTGATGTTGATGATCGGATCCGGGTTCTGGAGGATCGACGGTTCGGTCTGGATGCCCTGCAGCAGACCCACCTGCGGGCTCAGCAGCGTCCCGAAGATCACCGACGCCACCGCGATCGACGTCGCGACCGTCGAGGAGAAGAACGCCCGGTAGATCCCGACGCCCTTCAGCTTCTGGTGTGCGAGGACCGCGAGCAGGATGCCGAGGGCGATGCCGACCGGCACCGTGATGACGGCGAAGATCACCGTGACCTTGAGGCTGTCGAGGAACTCCGACGACGTCAGCACGTCCTTGTACTGATCGAGGCCGACGTAGTTCTTCGGCTGTCCCGGGAACGGCGGCGTCGAGAAGAAGCCGAGGTAGAAGTTGCGGAAGAACGGATAGAAGATGAAGACGGAGAAGATCAGGAACGCCGGGAGCAGCAGCAGGTACCCGAGCCCGGCTTCGCGCACTCCTCGACTGAAGCGCCGACGGCGCGGCGACGGCACGGCGGCGGCCGGCTCGCCCGAGCCTGCGCCCACCATCGCGTCGACCGGCGTGCTCATGCGTTGACGCGTTCCTCTGATTCGGCGTCGAACACGTGGAGACGCGCCGCGTCGGCGGCGAGGCGGATCTCGCTCTCCTCGGCCGGCGGCGAGACGTTCGCGGCCTGCCGGACGATGAGGAGCTGACCGTCCTCGAGCCGGCAGATCACGTGTCGCTCGTGGCCGAGCGACTCGATCACGGACACCGTCGCCTTGATCGGGCCCCCATCGTCGAGCGTCAGATCTTCGGGACGCACGCCCAACACGACGCGTTTCAAGCTCCGGCTCTGGACCGCAGCACCGAGCGCGCCCGGAAGCTCGACGACGCTGCCCGGGATCTGCACGCCGATTCCCCCGCCGGCGCGTGTCACGTCCCCCGTGACGGTGTTCATCGGCGGGTTGCCGATGAAGCGCGCCACGAAGAGGTTCGCCGGCCGCGCGTACACGTCCTGGGACGCTCCGACCTGCTGGAGCACACCATGGTCGAGGATGGCGATGCGGTCACCCATCGTCATCGCCTCGACCTGATCGTGGGTGACGTACACGATCGTCGCCCGCAGACGGCGGCGGAGCTCGACCAGCTCGGCGCGCGTCTGCACCCGCAGCTTGGCGTCGAGGTTCGAGAGCGGCTCGTCCATCAAGAACGCCTGCGGCCGCCGGACGATCGCCCGGGCGAGCGCCACCCGCTGACGCTGACCTCCCGACAGTTGCGCCGGCTTGCGCTCGAGCAGGTCCTCGAGGCCGAGGATGCTCGCCGCCTCCTGCACGAGACGGTTCCGCTCGGCCGTCGGGACCCGGCGCGTCTTGAGCGGGAACTCCACGTTCCTCCGTACCGTCATGTGCGGGTACAGGGCGTAGCTCTGGAAGACCATGGCGACGTCGCGGTCCTTCGCCTCGACGTCGTTGACCTGGCGGTCCCCGATCTCGATGGTGCCTTCGGTCGGCTCCTCGAGCCCGGCGATGATGCGAAGGGCGGTCGACTTCCCGCAGCCGGACGGCCCGAGCAGGACGAGGAATTCTTCGTCGGCCACCTCGAGGGTGAAGTCGTCGAGCGCGGTCACGTCACCGAATCGCTTCGAGACCCCACGGATGGCGACCCGGCCCACGATCTCCTCGTCTGCTCTGCCCTGCTGGTCGGCCGTGAGAATAGGCACGCCTCCGAGGGGGTCGCTCCCGCTCCGGGCGAACGGGCGCCCAACGGTGGCTGAACATCGGGTCGCCGCGACCTGCCGACCACTGTTCGCGTTCAGCGACCGCATCGCGGGGTTACCCTGGTTCCACGAAGTCCCTGGGGGCAGGGGGAATCGGTGGGACTGAGGAGCACGAGACGGCGTCAGGCGGCAACGGGTTCGCCCGTCCCGGACGACCGCGATGCCGGGTCTCGGGCGCCGAGCGACGACCCGGGCGAGCTGGTCGTCCGGACCACGCCCGACGGCGGCCGGTACACCTACGTCTCTCCCAACGTCCGGTCGATCCTGGGCTATGAGCCCGAGGAGCTCCTGGCGCAGCCGCCGCTCCAGGGAGTGCACCCGGACGACCTCACCAGGGCCAAGACCACCGGCGACCGGCTCGCGGCCGGAACCGATCGACAGACCGTCTTGCTGCGCAAGCGCCACGCCGACGGCCACGACGTCTGGCTCGAGTCCCGAATCGCCACTGTGCGCGACCCGGACACCGGCGAGGTCGTCGGGGCCGAGGCGGCGGCCCGCGACGTCACGATGCACGTCGCGACCGAACGGGCGCTCCAGCAGCGCGTCGACGCCGAGGCGCTCATCGGCGACGTCTCCCGCGAGCTGCTGACTGCGACCGCCGAGGTGATCGACGAGATCGTCGTCAGGAGCCTGGAACGGGCGGCACGCTTTGTCGGCGCCGAGCGGGCGACACTCGTGATGCTGAGCGATGACGCCGCGTGGGCTGTCCGCACCCATCAATGGGTGACCGATGCGGAGTTCGAGACGAGTCAAGCCCGCGTCGCGGTCGAAACGATGCCGTGGCTGATCGAGCAGTGCCGCCTCGGCGAGATCGTGTTCGCGCGCTCGCTCGACGACCTCCCGCCCGGGGCTCACGTCGAGCGCGCCACGTTCGGCAGCAACGGAGTCCGGTCGATCGCGTGCGTGCCGATTACCTCGGGCGACGACCTGACCGGTGGCCTGGCCTTCAACTGGCGGACACGCGAGGCGGAGGACTGTTGGCCGGCGCTCTCCACGCTCGCCGTGCTCGCCGACGTGCTGGTGGTTGCCCTCGATCGGAAGCAGGCCGAGCAGGCGCTCGCGAGCTCGGAAGCCCGGTTCCGGTCGCTCGTGCAGGGCACCTCCGACCTCATCCTCGTCACCGATCGCGACGGCCGCGTGCTGTACGCAAGCCCGTCGTCCCGCCAGTTCGGGTACACGGAGGACGAGGTGCTCGGTCGGCCGGCGTTCGAGTTCGTCCACCCCGAGGACATGGAACGCGTCGCCGCACGGTTCCGAGCGACCATGACCGCCGACAATCGGAGCGAGCCGATCGAGTTCCGACTGCGGGACGGGGCGGGCGGCTGGCGGCTCGTGGAAGCGCTCGGCATCGACCACCACGACGACCCCGCCGTGCGCGGCGTGGTGATCAACGTCCGCGACATCGGCGATCGCAAGGAAGCCGAGATCGCGCTGCGAGAGAGCGAGGAGCGATTCCGCGCCCTCGTACAGCACACCTCCGACGCGATCACCCTGTTGGACGCCGACGGGATGCTCGCGTACGCGAGCCCCGCCGTGGAAGCGATGTTCGGCGTGGAGCCGCAGTGGGTGATCGGCAAGAGCGCGTTCGAGTTCATCCACCCGGACGATCGCCAACACGCCAAGCGGGCGTTCGCCGACAGAAAGAGCGCCCCGGGGCGGAGTGCGACGGTCCGCTACCGCATGCGGCACGCGGACGGGTCCTGGCGGTACGTCGAGACGATCGGGAACAACTTGCTCGACGATCCCGCCGTCGGAGCGGTCGTGTTGACGACGCGAGACATCACGGAGCGGCAGGCGACCGCCGACGCGCTGCGGCAGAGCGAGGAGCGCTTCCGCGCCCTCGTGCAGCACGGCAGCGACATGATCACGGTGCTCGACGCGGACGGCCGCGTCTTCTACGCGAGCCCGTCGGCGGAGCCGATTCTCGGCTGGGGCGAAGGCGAGTACCTCGGGCGGAGCGCGTTTCGGCTCCTTCACCCCGAGGACCGTCACCGCGTCAGGCAGATCTTCGCCGATGCCATCACCCGGCCCGGCTCCACGCAGACCGTCCACTCGCGCATGAAGCACAAGAACGGCGGTTACCGGCTCCTCGAGTCGATTGCCACGAACCTGCTCGACGACCCTGCGGTGCGCGGCCTGGTCATCAACAGCCGTGACATCACCGAACGCCGGCAGCTCGAGAACGAGCTGCTCCAGTCACAGAAGATGGAGGCGGTCGGGCGGCTGGCGGGCGGTATCGCACACGACTTCAACAACCTGCTGACGGCGATCGGGGGATACACGGCGCTGTTGCTCGAGGAGCATCCCGAGGACGACGCGATCCGCGGGGATCTGGCCGAGATCGAGCAGGCGGCGACGCGCGGGGCCGCCCTCGTCGACCAGCTGCTGTCGTTCAGCCGTCGCAAGATGCTGATGCCGACCACCCTCGACCTCAATGAGGTCGTCGAATCGACCCGCGGGCTACTGAGCCGCGTCATCGGCGCGGACGTCGAGCTCGTCACCCGGTTGGCGCGCAAGCTCGACGGCGTGCGAGCCGACCGCACCCAGATCGAGCAAGTGCTCCTGAACCTGGCGGTCAATGCCCGGGACGCGATGCCGGCGGGCGGTCGCCTCGACATCGAGACCGCGAACGTGACGCTGCGCGCCCGAGACGTCGCCGGCCACATCGACGCGATGGTCGGGCCGCATGTGCTGCTGACCGTCCGGGACGCCGGCATGGGCATGGACCGCGAGACCCAGGCGCAGGTGTTCGAGCCCTTCTTCACGACCAAGGAGGTCGGTGAAGGCTCCGGGCTGGGGCTTTCGACCGCGTACGGGATCGTCACGCAGGCCGGCGGGCACATCGCAGTCGACAGCCGTCTGGGTGCCGGCACCACGTTCCGCGTCTACCTGCCGGCCGACACCCGGGACGTCGCAGCCTCGACACCCGCCGAGCACGATGCCGCGCCGCGCACCGGACGCGAGACGATCCTCGTCGTCGAGGACGAATCGGCGGTGCGCAGCCTCGCTCGCGACGTGCTCACCCGGCTCGGCTACGACGTGCTCGTCGCGTCGGACGGACGGAACGCGCTGAAGGTCGCGGACCGGTGCCGTCGACCGATCAACCTCCTCGTGAGCGACGTCGTGCTCCCGCACCTGCGCGGCGTCGAGGTGGCGGATCGGCTCCGAGCGCGCCGGCCCGGGCTGCGCGTCCTGTACATCTCGGGGTACACCGAGACGGCCATCGTGCACGACGGCCAGCTCGACCCCGGCGTCGATTTCCTGGCCAAGCCCTTCCGCCCCGTCGACCTCGCCACGCGGGTCCGCGAGGTGCTCGATGCCTAGCAGCCTCGTCGGTGACGAGAGAGTGCTGCTCGTCGACGACGACGACACGGTTCGGCGCTTCTTCGTCCGGGCACTGACACGAGCCGGGTTCGACGTGGACGAGGCGCACGACGGGCCCGCTGGGATCGCGCAGATCGCCGAGCACCTGCCGTCGGTGGTGGTGCTCGACAACCGCATGCCCGGCATGAGCGGCCTCGAAGTACTCGACGAGCTGCGCAGTGACCCGCAGACCCGCACCCTGCCGGTGATCCTCGTGACCGCCCAGGGCGAGATCGAGGAGCGCGTCGTCGGGCTGGGCGCGGGCGCGAATGATTACGTCACCAAGCCGGTCCACCCGGACGAGCTCGTGGCCCGGGTCCGGGCCCAGCTACGCGGCCAGGCGGCGTGGCGCGAAGCGATCGAGCGCGCGTGGCAAGACCGAGCCGTGGTGGTCGAACAGCTCGGTGCGCTCGACCCCTCGGCGCCGCCGGCGACGATCGCAGACGCCGCTTGCCAGGCCCTTCTGGACCTGGCCGGTACGGACGCGGCGGCGCTGTTGCGCTTCGTGGGCAACGACGTGTCGGTGCTCGGCCAACGTGGCGGCGCCGCGGTGGCGTCGGGCACGGTGCTCCCGCCCATCCTCGGGCTCATGGTTCAACGGCGCGCCCGGGCGGGACCGTGGGCCGACGAGGCCGCCTTGCATTCCGACGCCGCCGTCGCCGGGCGGCCCGTCCTCTCGGCCTTCGCGCCGTTGTCGTGGCGCGGCCGATTGATCGGCGTGCTGGCGCTCGGGTTCGAGCCCGGAGCCGCGGCGGCGGCGCTGACCGCGCCCGCGCTCGCCACCGCCATCGACCTCGCGCCGGCCGTGGCAGCCGCAGTCGGTCCGGCGCTGGCCGGCCCCGACTCGACGCGGCCCGTGATCGAGCGGGTCATCGCAACCCGTGCGTACCACCCGGTCTTCCAGCCCGTCGTCGACCTCCAGACGCGGGGCGTCGTCGGGTTCGAAGCGCTCACTCGCTTCGACGACGGAACGCCGCCCGAGCTGGTGTTCAAAGAAGCGGCCGAGATGGGGATGGCCGTCCCGCTCGAGCACGCCACCGTCGGCGCTGCGCTGCAGGCTGCCACCCGACTCCCGGCGGGCTTGTTCGTGAGTGTCAATGCCTCGCCCGCATTGATCCTCGAACGCGAGACGATCGCGCTCGCGGCTCAGGATCAGTCGCGCCCGTTGATCCTCGAGCTGACCGAGCGCGAGCCCGTCGACGACTATGGCGCGCTGGCGCGCGTGCTCGAAGGCCTCGGAAGCGTGAGGCTGGCGGTCGACGACGCCGGCGCCGGCTACGCAAGCCTTCGCCACATCCTCGCCTTGCGACCTTCGTACATCAAGCTGGACATCACGTGGGTCCGCGACATCGAGAACGACACCGCGCGACAGGCGCTCGTCGCCGGCATCAACCACTTCGCCACCCTCACGGACTGCCGCATCATCGCCGAAGGCATCGAAACCGACATCGAATGCGACGCGCTGCTGCGCCTCGGGATCAACTTCGGGCAGGGCTACCTGTTCGGCCATCCCGAGCCGGCGGAGACGTACGCCTGACGGCACCACATGGGTGCTCTCGGATCAGCGGTCCCGGAGGAACCATCCGCGCGGGTCCCATCGACGCAGCGCGGCGATCTCGTCGGCGCTCGGCGGCGGGAGCTCCCCGACGTCGTCGGAGACTTCGAGGTCCCACCCGCACGCGGCGCGAGCGTTCTCGATGCGCTCGGCGATCGAGCCGTCGCCGGCGGGCACGGCCGTGAGCACGAGCTCGTCGCCGGCGACCTTCTCGAGTGTGCCGAGATCCGTCACGAGGGCGCGCACCGCTCGCCCGGGTGATGTGACGTACCCACACTCGGGTGGGGTGCGACCCGGTGTGAGCGTTGCCACCACGATCCCCTCGGCGGCGACGCTGGCGACGTCGTTGCCGCCGCCCGAGCCAACGAGGAACGGGCCGCCGGGCACGAGCGTCGAGTTGATGTTGCCGGAGCGGTCGACCTGCGCGCCGCCGAGGCAGGCCACGGTGGTCGTCCCCGGCCCGCCGACGAGCGTGCCCAGGACGAGACCGGCGTCGCCGAGCATCGAGGAACGCGGGAAGTTGCGGTGGTTGAGGACGAACGGGTCGGCCGGCGTCGGCTCGTAGCCCCACAGTCCGATCTCCGCCGTGAGCTGCACGTCGCTGCCGGCGGCCCGGGCCTGCGCGACTCCGAGCCACGCCGACAAGTTGGCGACTCCGGCACCGGCCAGCACCGCGTCGGCGTCGAGCGCTCGCACACGTTCGGCGAGGTGCCGGGCGCCGAAGACGGCGGCGTGCTCCCAGCGGTTCGGCGGCGCATCCAAATCGGGGCGGTACACGTCCTCGTCGGTGCGCCACGAGTCCGGGGCTGCCTTGGCCCGCAGCGCTGCGATCCGTTGATCGCCGAGACGGGCGAGGTACTCCCGCTGGTCGTCGACCTCGAGCACCCAATGGCGGATCCAGTCGTCGAAGTCGTCGCGACGAGTCGCGGCGCGCGCGTCGACCCAGAACTCGTAGTCCTCCCCGTACCCGTCGATTGGGAGGTCACCGGTGAAGAGGCCGCCCGGGTGCGCGCCCATCGCCGCTTCGCAGACGGCGAGGACGCGGTGCGCGGGGATGCGAACGAGGTGCGACCACGGGCGGAGGTCGTCGACGATCCGCTCGACGGTGACGACGGCGCCCCGGCGCGCGGCGAGCGCGCCCCAGGCGCCTTCCAGCAGCGGAGGGTGGAGCGCGACGTTCCCGTCCCGGTCAGCGACGGGCGCATGCAGCAGCGCGACGTCCGGGTGCAGCGGAGCGAGTAGCCCGAGCTCGCCGAAGGGCGAAACGACGCGCGCGTACGCGTCGTTCGCCTCCATCGACGAGCCACCGATCGAGCGCGTCACGACCGCGGGAAGATTGCACGCTGCCGCCTCGAGCCGTTGCGCGAAAGCGAGGAACGACCAGTGCTCCACCGCGACCTCGCCACGCTCGTATGCCCCGGCGAAAATCGGGTTCGGCGTGAAGTTCGGGAACGTGTCGCCCGAGTACCCGGTCACCACTTTCTCGACGAGGCCGCCCTTGAAGAAGAGCGTGCCCAGGCTCGACAGGCTCAGCATCACCAGCGTGAACCGGGGGTCTCTCCCCCACCATTGGCGCACGACCTCGCGGGCGGCGGCGGTCCAGCGGGTGTGCCCGACCAGGAGGTGGAGCGCGTCGCCGGGACGAACGTGTTCAGCGACGGCGTCGTGCAGCGAGGTGAACTTGTCGCGACCCGTCTGCGTCACGCGCTGTCGAGCACGAGGTCGGCGAGCCGGCGACGCTGCCAGCCCTGATAGCCGAGCATCGCGTCGTTCATCTTCGCCCGCTTGTAGTACAGGTGCGCGTCGCAGTCCCACGTGAACCCGACGCCGCCGTGGATCTGGATGTCCTCCCCGGAGATGAACACGGCCGCCTCGGCGACGAAGCCCTTCGCCATGGCGGCGGCGCGCTCACGGCTCAGGTCGTCGACGTCCGACGCCCAGGCCGCGTAGTGCGTTCCCACGCGCGCCAGCTCGAGCTGGTGCAGCATGTCGACGGCCTTGTGTCGGATGGCCTGGAAGGTCGCGATCGGCCGGTCGAACTGCACGCGCACTTTGGCGTACTCCGTCGCGAGACCGAGGGCAGCGTCGCACGCGCCGACGAGCTCCGCCGCGAGCATCACCGACGTGTCGTCGACGACGCGTCGCCAGAGCGCGGTCTGGTCGCCCCGCGGACCGACCGGCACCGCCCGGCGCTCCTCGAGCACGAGGCGAGCCGCCTTGCGCGTCGGGTCCATGGTCGGGACCGCCTCGCCGCGTGGGGCCTCGAGCAGGAAAGAGCCGAGCCCGTCTTCGGTGCGGGCGACCACGACCGCCCAATCCGCCGTGTGCCCGTCGAGCACGAGCGGCTTCTCACCCGTGAGCACCCAGTCGGCGCCCTTCCGCCGGGCGCGTGTGTGGACGCGGTCGACGGGGTCGTCGTGGCCGAGCTCCTCGAGCGCGACAGTCCCTCGGATGGCGCCGGCTGCGAGCTGCGCGAGCAGATCGTCCTCCTCCAGCCGACGTGCTGCGAGGGTGGCGAAGACAGCCGACGAGAAGAACGGGGCCGGGAACGGCAGGCGTCCCATCTCCTCCAACACGACGGCCATGTCGACGAGCCCGAGACCGAGGCCGCCGTTCGACTCGGGGACGAGCAGGCCGGGCCAACCGAGCGCCGCGATCTTGTCCCACATCGCGTCCGTGAAGCCGCGTTCGTCGTCGGCCATCTCCCGCACGTAGCCGCTCTGTGCCTCGCGTGTGAGGAACGCGCGCACCGACTCGCGGAGCGCGTCTTGATCGTCGCTGAAGGTGAAATCCAAAGGAACGCGGCCTCCCGAGAAACCTGACACGGATGTTAGTGTTCGTTCGATGGATTTCGCCTACTCCCCGGAAGACATCGCGTTCCGCGACGAGTTCCGTACGTGGCTCGAGGAGAACCTGCCGAAGTTCCTCGCCGACTGGGGCGGTGACGAGGATCAGGCCGGTGGCCGCGCCGGTGGCACGTCGTCGAGCGTCTCCCGCAGCCAGGAGCGACGCAAGGACTGGCAGCGCAGGCTGAACGAGGGACGCTGGGCGGCGATCAACTGGCCGAAGGACTGGGGCGGGCGCGAGGCCACGCCGGTCCAGAACGTCATCCACGCCGAGGAGAACGCGCGCGTGCGCGCGCCGGGCATCTACAACGCCAACGGCATCTGGCAGATCGGCCCCATGATCATCAAGTGGGGCACCGACGAGCAGAAACAACGCTGGCTGCCGGGCATCCTCGACGCCTCCGAGCACTGGTGCCAGGGGTTCAGCGAACCGGAGGCCGGCTCCGACCTCGCGAACCTGCGCACCACCGCGATCCGTGACGGCGACGAGTACGTCGTCAACGGCCAGAAGATCTGGATCTCCACCGCGCACCTCGCCGACTGGGGCCTCTTCCTCCTCCGGACCGACCCCGGCGCCATCGAGCGCGGCGCCAAGCACGAGGGCATCACCGCGTTCATCGTCAACATGCACACACCGGGGATCGAGTGTCGTCCCATCCGTGACATCGCCGGCGACGAGCTCTTCAATGAGGTCTGGTTCACGGACGCGCGTATCCCCGCCGACTGGCGTCTGGGCGAGGAAGACCAGGGATGGCAGGTCGCGATGGGAACGCTCGGCCACGAGCGCGTCGGCACCGCCGGGCTCGCGATCACCATGGCGGCCGACCTGCGCTCCATGATCTCCGCCGCCAAGGCAACCAACCCGGACGCCTTGCGCGATCCCGAGATCCGCGAGCGGATCGCCCGGGCGTTCACGGACATCGAGTACACGAAGCTGCTCAACTATCGGGCGCTCACGAAGATCATCAGGGGCGAGAAGAACTGGCCCGAGGTGCCGCTGGCCAAGCTCCAGTGGAGCTATCTGGCCCAGACGCTCGCCGAGCTCGCCGTCGACCTGCTCGGACCGGCCGGGCTCCTCGCCAAGGGCGGCCCCGACGCCGTCGACGGTGGCACCTGGACGCGCCTGTACTCGTTCCAGCGCTACACGACGATCGGCGCCGGCGCCACCGAGGTGCAGAAGAACATCATCGCCGACCGCGCCCTCCTCCCCCGCAAGTAGGGCAGCGCGCGTCGAGCCATGAAGCTCGGCGTCGTCACACCGGTTGTCACGCGGTTACCCGGCGCGCACGCGACGTGGGAAGAGACGGCGGGCATCGACGAGATCGCCCGCGTCGCAGTCGAGGCTGAGCGGCTCGGCTACCACCACCTCACGTGCAGCGAGCACGTCGCGCTCCCCGCTGCCGTGGCCGAGACCCGGGGCGCCACCTACTGGGATCCGCTCCCGACATTCGGGTACCTCGCCGCCCGCACGACCACGATCCGGTTGGCCACGCACGTTCTCGTCCTCGGCTATCACCATCCACTCGCGATCGCCAAGCGCTACGGCACGCTCGATCGTGTCTCCGGCGGGCGGCTCGTGCTCGGTGTCGGCGTCGGCTCGCTGCGCGAGGAGTTCGACCTGCTCGGGGCCGAGTTCGAAGGGCGTGGTGATCGCGCCGACGACGCGATCCGTGCCCTACGCGCGTCATTGTCCGCGCTCGAGCCCGAGTACCGGGGTGAGCACTACGCGTATGACGGCTTCGTGGTCGACCCGTATGCCGTGCAGCGCCGCGTCCCGATCTGGATCGGTGGCCGCACGCCACGATCCCTGCGCCGGGCGATCGAGCTCGCCGACGGTTGGGCGCCCTTCGGCCTGTCACGCGCCGACCTGGCCGACATGATCGCCCGCGCCCGCGACACCGAGGCATGGTCGGCACGCGCGCAGATCGCCGACGCCCCGCCGTTCGAGCTTGTCCTGCAGAACGCGCATCCGTTCGACCCGGAGAGCGAGCCCGACCAGGTTCGCGAGTCCGCAGAACACCTGGCCGAGGCGGGCGCGACGACGCTGAACGTCCGCGTCGTGCACCACTCGCTCGACCACTACCTCGAGCAGCTGGCCGCGATGCGGGCGCTGATCTCCTAGCTCGACACCAGCGCGCCCGTGTGGCGGGCGATGACGCGGTCCTCGTCGGTGCGCTCGACACGGACGACACATCCGGCGCCGGGCGCGCTGATCACGGCCGCGTCCGCGGCGTTCGCGGCGTCGTCGAGCTCTACGCCCAGGTGCTCGAGCCGGTCGCAGATGCCGGCGCGGACCGCGGCCGCCTTCTCGCCGATGCCGCCGGTGAACACGAGGGTGTCGAGCCCGCCCAGCACCGTCGCCAGCGCGCCGACGTGCTTGCGCGCCTGGTAGCAGAAGGTGTCGACGGCGAGCGCGGCGCGCGCATCGCGCTCCCGCTGCTCGAGCAGCGTCTGCATGTCCGACGTGCCGCCGGACAGCGCCACCAGCCCCGCCTCCCGGTCGACGAGCTGCTCGAGGCGGTCGGGGTCGTAGCCCTGCTCGCGCAGCAGGTACACGAGGACGCCCGGGTCGAGGTCTCCGCTGCGGGTGCTCATGACCAAGCCCCCCGCGGGGGTGAAGCTCATCGTCGTGTCGACCGATCGCCCGCCGTCGACGGCAACCATGCTCGCCCCGTTGCCGAGGTGCGCGATCACGGCCCGGCCGAGGTGCGCCGCGCCGAGCGCACCGACGATGTACTCGTACGAAAGGCCGTGGAAGCCGTACCGCCGCACGCCCACGTCCCAGAGCGCGTCGGGCAGCGGCAGGCGCTGGACGAGCTCGGGCATGTGGCGATGGAACGCGGTGTCGAAGCAGGCCACCTGCGGGATGTCCCATCGGCTACGGATGGCGTCGATGCCGGCCAGCGCCGCCGGTATGTGCAACGGAGCGAACGGGACCAGCTCCCGGAGGTCGGCGAGCAGGTCATCGTCGACGAGCGCGGGCTCGGCATGGTGGGGCCCGCCGTGCACCACGCGATGGCCGGCAGCCCCCGGTAACGGCAGTCCCTGCGCATCGAACGACGCGAGAGCAGCGTCGAGCGCGGCGGTGTAGTCGCCTGACTCGACCGGATGCGCGGCCCGCGCCAACGCCCGCTCGGCCGCGCCGTCGACCTCGAACAGCGCCGTCTTCAGCGACGACGAGCCGCTGTTCACGCACAGGACGACCAGCGGCCCGTTCGAGCTCACGGGCTCCAGCGCCAGTCGCGCACCTCCGGCATGTCCTCGAGGTGCTCGACGATGTACGCCTCGTGCTTTCGCAGCATGCCCCGGCAGTACTCGACGAGCGTCTCGGCGCCGACGGGGACGTGCCTCGCACGATGCATCGCCTCGATGCACAGGTGGTACCGGCTGATCTCGTTGCGCACGACCATGTCGAAGGGCGTCGTCGTGGTGCCCTCCTCCTGGTAGCCGCGCACGTGGAAGCGGTGCGGGTTGGGACGTCCGTGGATCAGATGGTGCACGGCACTCGGGTACCCGTGGAACGCGAACACGACGTCCGTGTCGGCGGTGAACGAGTCCACGAACTCGCCCTCGCCCATCCCGTGCGGGTGACGCGCCTCGGGGAACAACGCCATGAGGTCGACGACGTTCACCACGCGGAACTCGAACTCGGGGCAGTGGTGACGCAGGAGTTGGGCGGCGGCGACCGTCTCCATGGTGACGATGTCGCCCGCCGACGCGAGCACCACTTCGGGTTCCCTTCGGTGCTCGTTCCCGGCCCAGTCCCACACGGACGCGCCGCGCGCGGCGTGCTGGCGGGCGGAGTCCATGTCGAGCCACTGGAGCTGGGGCTGCTTGTCGATCACGATGAGGTTCACGTAGTCGCGGCTGCGGAGGCAGTGGTCGGCGATCGCGAGCAGGCTGTTGGCGTCGGGCGGCAGGTAGATGCGCGAGACCGTCCCTTTCTTGCTGAGGACCGTGTCGATCAACCCGGGACCCTGGTGGCTGAACCCGTTGTGGTCGTTCCGCCAGCACGTCGAGGTGAGCAGCACGTTCAGCGATGCGACCGGGGCGCGCCACGTGAGGTCCCGCGCCGCCTCGAGCCACTTGGCGTGCTGCACGGTCATGGACGCCGACACCATCGCGAAGGCCTCGTAGGACGCGAACAGCCCGTGCCGTCCCGTGAGCAGGTAGCCCTCGAGCCAGCCCTGGCAGTTGTGCTCGCTGAGGATCTCCATCACGCGGCCGTCCGGCGCGACATGGTCGTCGATGTCGAGGATCGGCTCGATCAGCATGCGGTTCTCGACGTCGAACACGGCGCCGAGCCGGTTCGAGTTCGTCTCGTCGGGGCACACGAGGCGGAAGTTGGCGCCCCTCTCGTTTCTGGTGAACACGTCGCGCAGGAACTCGCCCAGCCGGCGCGTCGACTCGTGGAGCTCGGCGCCGGGTTGCGGGACCGGTATCGCGTACCCGGTGAAGTCGGGCAGGTCGAGCGGCTCGAGCACGCGCCCGCCGTTGGCGCGCGGATTGGCACCCATGCGGCGGTCGCCGTCGGGCGCAAGCTTCGCGAGCCCCGGAATCAAACGACCCTCACCGTCGAACAGCTCTTCGGGCCGGTAGCCGTGCATCCACTCCTCGAGCTGATGCAGGTGGTCGGCGTTGTCGCGCACGTTGGCGAGCGGCACCTGGTGGGCACGGAAGGTGCCCTCGACGGGCAGGCCGTCGACGATCTTCGGTCCCGTCCAGCCCTTGGGGGTCCGCAGCACGATGGCCGGCCAGCGTGGCCGGGCGCCGAAGCCGTGCGCACGCGCGCCGTCCTGGATCGCACGGATCGCGTCGAAGCAGCGGTCGAACGTCGAGGCGAGGTCACGATGCACGGCCGGCGGGTCGTCGCCTTCGACGAAGTGCACGTCGTACCCGTAGCCGCGCAGCACCGACTCGATGGCGTCGTCGGTCGACCGTCCGAACACGGTCGGCCCCGAGATCTTGTAGCCGTTGAGGTGGAGGATCGGCAGCACCGCGCCGTCGCGCAGCGGGTTGAGGAAGTCGATCCCCTGCCAGGAGCCCGAGAGCGGTCCCGTCTCGGCCTCGCCGTCGCCGATCACGCACGCCACGACGAGGTCCGGGTTGTCGAACGCGGCGCCGAAGGCGTGCGCGAGCGCGTACCCGAGCTCGCCTCCTTCATGGATCGAGCCGGGCGTCGGGACACTGACGTGGCTCGGCACACCGCGCGGCGTCGAGAACTGGCGGAACAGCCGGTGCATGCCGGCGGCGTCGGGCGACACCACCGGGTAGACCTCGCTGTACGTCCCTTCGAGGTACACGTTGGCGAGGACCGCCGGCCCGCCGTGCCCGGGCCCGGTGATGAAGATGACATCGGCGTCGCGGTCGCGAATGACGCGGTTCAGGTGCGCGTACAGGATGCTCAAGCCGGGCGAGGTGCCCCAGTGGCCCAGGAGCCGGGGCTTGATGTGGTCGGGCGTCAGGGGCTCGCGCAGCAGCGCGTTGTCGCGGAGGTAGATCTGGCCGACGGTGAGGTAGTTGGCGGCGCGCCAGTACGCGTCGATCGCGGCGATGTCGTCGTCGGAGAGCGTGGCCGGCATCAGTCGCCTCCTACCCGTTCTCGACCTGCCACGACCAGGTGGCAGTGGCGACGACCGGCGCTCCCGGCCGGGCCACGGCGGGGTCGAGATTGAACGCGTCGGGCGGGTGGGATTGCGGCTCGACGCAGATGGCGTGCTCAGGCTCGTCGAACACGACCACGCAGGGGCAGGACGTCTCGAGCGTGACCGTCGCGGCGCCCGGCCAATGCAGCACCGCCGGCGGGTCGCCGAGGCTGGTAAAGCAGTCGTCCCACGGGTGGGGCCCCGGGGGCACGAGCTCGCCGTTCGGGATGCCGTCCCCGTCACGCCTGTACATGGCCTGCGCGTGGAGGTCGACAACGAGCTGGTCGCCGCGCTGCGCTCGCCGGCGCCACCACGGATGCCAGCCGCACGAGACCGGCATCGGGCCGTCGGTGGCGTGCACCTCCATCGTGAGGTGCAGCGCGTTCGGCGCGAGGGAGAAGCGTTGGACGACGCGGCCGCCGAACGGCCACGGCGGCTCGAGCGGCGCGGAGATCACGCCTTCGCCGTCCTCCCGCCAGGGATGATCACGGGCCGTGCCGTGGATCGCATGCGGCGGGTTGTTGAGCGGGAGTTGGTACCGCTGGCCGTCGAAGTCGAAGCTGCCGTGCCGGATGCGCCCGGCCCAGGGC
The DNA here is from genome assembly GCA_036498645.1 of Acidimicrobiia bacterium. Classification (GTDB taxonomy): domain Bacteria; phylum Actinomycetota; class Acidimicrobiia; order IMCC26256; family JACDBD01; genus JALZAA01. Next base: position 29,964 of record DASYFC010000074.1, read on the forward strand.
GCCATCGGGAAGCAGCCGAAGTTGTGGTCGTCGACGTCCGGCGTCACCAGGAGGTCGAGCCCGTCCACGCTCAGCGCCATGATCCGGCCGCCTCGCTCCGGCGCGACCACCAGCCGCGCCGACCCGGACTCGAGCGTCAGCACGGGCGCAGTCTCGCACGCCGGCGGCGTTACCCGAGGCGCTCGATGACCGTCGCGTTCGCCTGGCCGCCGCCTTCGCACATGGTCTGGAAGCCGAAGCGGCCGCCCGTCGTCTCCAGGTGGTTGAGCATCGTGGTCATGAGGCGCACACCGCTCGCGCCCAGCGGGTGGCCGATCGCGATGGCGCCGCCGCGCGGGTTGTACTTCGCGGGGTCGGGCCGAAACTCCTTGGCCCACATGAGTGCGATGGCGGCGAATGCCTCGTTGCACTCGATGGCGTCGAACTCGTCGATCTTCATGCCCGTGCGCTCGAGCAGCTTGCGCGTCACCGGGTTCGGCGCCGACAGCACGAGCACCGGGTCGTCGGCGAGCACGGCGAAGTGCACGAACCGTGCCCGGATGGGCAGGCCGAGGCGCTCGGCCGTGGCTCGGTCGGCGATGAGCATCGCCGAGGCGCCGTCGCTCATCGGCGACGAGTTCCCCGCGGTGATGTCAGGGGCGGGCTGCTCCTCGGACTCCCAGACCGCGGGCAACGCCGCCAGTTGCTCGAGCGACGTGCCGCGCCGGATCGCTTCGTCGCTGCGCAGCACGTCGCCGGTGGGCTCGCCGTGCTCGTCCATGAGCGGCACAGGCAGGACCTCTCGGTCGAAGAACCCGGAGTCGACGCCGGCCGCGGCGCGCCGGTGGCTCTCCAGCGCGAACGCGTCCATCTCGTCGCGGGTGACACCGAAACGGTCGGCGAGCACCTGCGCGACCCAGAACTGGATGCCGAGCGTGTGGTTCGTGTGGTCCATGAAGGCGGAGCTGAACGGCCCGACCCCGCCCCGGGCGTTGCTCGACATCGGCGCCCGGGTCATCGACTCGACGCCGCACGCGATGGCGAGGTCGTAGGCGCCGGCCATCACGCCCTGGGCGACGAAGTGCACCGCCTGCTGCGACGAGCCGCACTGTCGGTCGACGGAGGTGGCGGGCACGTGCCACGGCAGCCCGGCCGCGACCCAGGCGTTGCGGGTGACGTTGCAGCCTTGCTCCCCCGACTGGGTCACGCATCCGCCGACGACGTCGTCGATGGTGCCCGGATCGACGTCGTTGCGTTCGAGCAGCGACCGCAGCGTCAACCCGAGCAGGTCTGACGGATGCCAGGTGGCCAGCGCTCCCTTCCGCTTGCCGACCGCGGTGCGCACGGTGTCGACGATGACCGCCTCACGTGCCTCCATGCCGCTCCCTTATTGGAACCGATTGAACCTGACATGGTAGTCAGGTCGAATTGACGCGACGCCGGCGAGCGACAGGAGGGCCACATGGGCGTGACCGGTGGTGACGTTCCCGAGCACGACCACATCGTCGACACCGGGAAGAGCAGCTTCGGCCTCGACGAGCTCGGCCACATCCAGCCCGGGTTGGCGCGCATCATGCCCGAGATCGGCGCGCGCATCTGGAAGTGCTACTACGCCGGCAAGGCCGGCAATCAGCCGCTGGCGCGCTTCCAGCTCAAGGAGGCCGTCAACCTCATGGAGATGGGCGCGTTCGTACGGCCCAAGTACGAGGAAAACATGACGAAGTTCATCGCCGAGGACGTCGAGCAGGTGAAGCAGGCGATCGAGGCGAAGGACTGGGACAAGTTCGAGACCGCGTTCCACGCCATGGTCGATCAGGCGAACGCGTACCACGAGCTGTACGACAAGGAGTTCCTTCGCTGGAAGATCCCCGACCAGCCGCCGCCTGACCTCGACATGACGCCGCGACGGTAGGCGCGCGCCGGCGGTTACCCAGCCGCCTCTTCTCGCGGCGGACGCCAGAAGAAGACGAGGAGCGCGAGCGCACCACCGAGCCCGGCGATCGCCGTGATCGCCAAGCCGGACCACCCGTCGACCCACGAGAACCCGAGCGCGTTGTCGAGCGACCACTCCCCCGGACCGAGCGCGCCGAGCGCGAGCCCGAGCACCGTCAACACCATCACGTACTCCCACCCTTCGGTGGGCCGCTTGAACACGAAGAAGCCGGCGTTGCGGTGGTTGGTGACCCACGCGACGGCGGCGACGCCCGTCACCGCGGCCGCGCCCAGGGGCGTGAGCAGGCCGAACACCAGAGCCGGCCCCGCCGCCAGCTCGGTCACGGTGACGAGCCAGGCGTGGGCCGGGCCGGGATGCAGGCCGAGGCTGGCGAACCAGTTGGAGACGCCCGGCCCCTCGCGCATCCGGGCCAGGTGGTTCCACCCGTGGGCGAACATGACGACGCCCGCCGCCACCCGCAGGCCGAGCAGGGCGAGGTTCACCGCGTTCGTGTCCATCTGGCGCGGTCCTCCCGTGGATCCCATCCTCCGTTCCCTGACGCTATCGTCAGGGTCGGATGAGCGCGCCCGAGGCTATCGACGGCACCCACGACCCGTTCGAGGAGTTCAACCGCAGGACGGGCGCGGGAGTAGTCGAGGATCCGTACCCGCTGCTCGCGATGGCGCGGGCCCAGGGCCCGGTGCTCAAGGAGAACCTCGAGGCCGAATTGCTCTCGGCCGAGGTCGATCCCGCAGCCACGATGGCACCGGACGTCTTCACCGCGTTCAGCTACGACGCGGTGCAGGCGGTCCTGCGCGACGGCGAGACGTTCTCGTCGGCCGGTTACGCCGACGTGATGGGCGCCGTCATGGGCCACACCATCCTCGAGATGGACGAGCCCGAGCACCACACGTATCGCGGGCTCGTGCAGCAGGCGTTCAGCCGCAAGGCGATGGAGCGCTGGGAAGTCGACGCCGTCGACCCGATCGTCGACGAGTGCATCGATGCGTTCATCGACCGCGGACACGCAGACCTCGTGCGCGAGCTCACGCTCCCGTTCCCCGTGAACGTGATCGCCAGCATGCTCGGGCTCCCTCGTGGGGATCTCCCCCAGTTCCATCGCTGGGCGATCGAGCTCATCAGCGTGTCGTTCGACTGGGACCTCGGTACGCGGGCGTCGGCGCAGCTGCGCGACTACTTCGCCGGTGTGCTCGCCGATCGGCGCGCCCATCCCGCCAACGACCTGATGAGCACCCTCGCCGCCTCCGAGCTCGACGGCCAGCACCTCACCGACGAGGAGATCTTCGCCTTTCTCCGGCTGCTGCTCCCGGCCGGCGCCGAGACCACGTACCGCTCGTCGAGCAACCTGCTCTTCGGACTGCTCACCAACCCCGCCCAGCTGGACGCCCTGCGCGCCGACCGGACGCTGATGCCACAGGCGATCGAGGAGGGGCTGCGCTGGGAGCCTCCGCTCACGACGATCGTGCGGACCGCGACGCGCGACACGGTCGTCGACGGCGTCGAGGTTCCGTCCGGCGCAATCGTCGTCACCAACATGGGTTCGGCAAACCACGACGAGAAGTACTGGGAGCGCTCGGAGGAGTTCGACATCCACCGCGAGCAGCGCCAGCACCTCGCGTTCGCGTTCGGACCGCACATGTGCCTCGGCATGCACCTGGCGCGCATGGAGACGCGCGTCATGCTCGAGCGGATCTTCGACCGCCTCCCGAACCTTCGTCTCGACCCGGCGGCTGACGATCCGCACATCACCGGCATGACGTTCCGGGCGCCGCCGTCGCTGCCGGTGCTCTTCGGCTGAGAGGAGATCCCATGCGGGCGGAAGACCTGATGCTCGTGAGCGTGGACGACCACGTGGTCGAGCCCCCCGACCTCTTCGAGGGTCACCTGCCCGAGAAGTGGATGGAGTTCGCGCCGAAGAGCGTGAGCCGCGACGGCATCGACGTCTGGGTCTACGAGGACAGCGTGATCCCCAACATCGGGCTCAACGCGGTCGCGGGTCGCCCGCCCGAGGAGTACAACATCGAGCCCACGAGCTACGAGATGATGCGCAAGGGCTGCTACGACATCGACGAGCGCGTCAACGACATGAACCGGAACGGGGTGCTCGGCTCGATGTGCTTCCCGTCCTTCGTCCAGTTCTGCGGGCAGCTGTTCTCGCGCTCGAAGGACCTCGATATGGGGCTCAACCTCTTGCGCGCATACAACGACTGGCACATCGACGAGTGGTGCGGCACCTACCCGGGCCGGTTCATCCCGCTGTCGATCCCGCCCATCTGGGACCCGCAGCTCATGGCGGACGAGGTGCACCGCGTCGCCGAGAAGGGCTGCCACGCGGTCACCTTCTCCGAGAACCCGTTCAAGCTGGGCTGGCCGCATATCTTCGGCGACCACTGGGACCCGTTCTTCGCTGCCTGCGAGGACGAGGGCACGATCATCTGCCTGCACATCGGCTCGTCGTCGACCCAGATCGAGATCGCGCCCGGCGCGCCCATCGACATCATGATCACGCTGACACCGCTGAACACGATGCAGGCCGCCACCGACCTGCTGTGGTCGCCGGTGCTGCGCAAGTACCCGAACCTCAAGTTCGCGCTCTCGGAGGGCGGCACAGGCTGGCTGCCCTACTGGCTCGAGCGGATCGACTACGTGTACCAGCAACACCGGTTCTGGACGCACCAGGACTTCGGCGACACGCTCCCGAGCCAGGTCGCGCGTGATCACTTCACGTTCTGCTTCATCAGCGACCGCGCCGGCGTCGACGAACGCGAAGCGATCGGCATCGACAACATGACGTGGGAGTGCGACTACCCGCACTCCGACTCGTCGTGGCCGAACTCACCCGAGTCGGTCGCAAAGCAGCTCGACGGCGTCGCCGACGACATCGTCGACAAGATCACGTACCAGAACGCGATGCGGATCTTCCGCTACGACCCGTTCGCCCACCGACCCAAGGCGCAATCGAGCGCCGCGGCGCTGCGCGCCGAGGCGCCCGCCTAGCCCGTCGCCTGCGCCCGGCGGTGGCGGAGCTCGGGGACGAGCCCGGCGTCGGCGAGCATCCGCACCGCCCGCTCCTCCTCCACGTCGATCACGATCGCCTCGCCCGGGTGCCGATCGACGATGAACCGGACCACGCAGTCCTCGCACGCGTTCGTGTGCTGCATCACGCAACTATCGCAACTGATCTCCATGCCACGACCCTCGCACGGGGGTGTGACAGCTACGCCCCCCTACGACCAGTCGGGCACCGGGAACAGCGACCGGGGTTGGTCGCACCAGCACGCCATCACCCGGCCCGCCAGGGAGTCGTCGCGGATCAGCTCGACGGCGGCGTCGGCGATCTCGTCCGGGGCCAGGATGCCGATCGGGACGGTGGCCGCTTCCTCCTCGGGAGTCATGCGGGATCGTGATCGCCGGCTCATCGGCGTGTCGACCCAGTCGGGGCAGATGCAGTTCACGCGGATCCCGGCCTGGTCGGAGAGGGGCGCCAGCGCGGCGCTGAAGCGCGCGACACCCGCCTTGGTGGCCGCATAGTCGGGCGCCGGGTGGGGACCGAGCCCCACGCCGGCGAGTGACGCGATGTTCACGATCGCGCCGCCGCCGCGCTCGCGCATCGCCCGGATGGCGTAGTAGGTGCCGAGCATGGGGCCGCGCAGGTTCACCTCCACGACCCGCATCCACGCCTCGGGATCGGAGTCCGGGAACGCCGGGTCCGCCACGATGCCGGCGTTGTTCACGAGGACGTCGAGCCCGCCGAACGTCGTGACCGCGAAGTCGATCATCGCCTGTACGTCGGCCTCGTGTGCAACGTCCACGTGCACGAAGCCGGCGCGTCCGGACGCGGCCTCGATCTGACCGACCGTTTCCCGACCGGTCTCGTCGTCGAAGTCCGCGACGCCGACGGTCGCCCCCTCCCGGGCGAGCCGCAACGCGGTGGCGCGGCCGATCCCGGCCCCCGCCCCGGTCACGAGCGCGACGCGCCCCGCGATCTCCACGGGCCGAGTATGACCGCGGGGTACGACCGTTACCGGCGGAGCGCCCGCAGGAGCGTCTCCGACGACACAACGTGGGCGCCGGATTCGCGGGCGTGCTCGCCCACCCAACCGTCGGAGGAGGCCACGACCACGGGCACCTCCACCGGGAGGTCCATGGCCTGACGCACCACGACGGCGTCGGCCTCCTCGCCCTCGGGCGAGAACACGACGCGGACGCCCGGCCGCCGGGGCGGGAGGACGCCGCCGACGTCGGCGCCGTCGAATACCAGGATCACCCGGGCACGTGTCCGGAGCTGCAGCTCTGAGATGGCACTCAGCAGACGGTCGCGCTGCTGGGCCGGCGGGGCGTCACCCCACGCCAGCATCGACACGTTGTAACCGTCCACGACGAGCACGGCTCGAGGGGTCCGCAGCATCGCATCGAGCGCGTCGGGGTCGTCCTCCATCATGCCGGGCGGCACCCGGGGATGGGCGCGACGCGGCCGCAGGTCCCGGTCCTTCTTCTCCTTCTTCTTGTCGATGTCCGGCGCGACGTCGTCGGACGGAGACGTGTCGTCCGAGTTGTTCCGTTCCAGCACCCGGCGAGCCTGGTCGGCCACGCCGCTCAGCCCCGTCGCCAACCGCTGGGCGAGGTCGGCGGCGTCGACCAGCGCGCGCAGGTCATCGCGGCGCAGGATCGGCAAACCTGCGTCCGCGTCGCGCACCTTGGCTTCCGCTTCCTTCACGGCGCGCCGCAGCTCGCGCATTTCGTCGTCGACCTTGCGGGCTCGGGTCGCCTCTCGTTCGATGCGCGAATCTGCTCCCGCGACTGCACTGCGCGCATCCGCGATCTCGCGTTCCATGTCGGCGGCCTTCCGCTCGGCCGCCGCTACCTTCTGGTTGGCCAGCGCGTCGCGGTCACGCCGGCTCTGACGCTCCTCGCGCAGCTCGCGCTCGACGTGCTCCGCCCGCTGTTCGGCGGAGGCGCGTGCAGCTTCGGCCCGTCGGCGCGACTCCGCTAAGCCCGCGACCTGCGATTCACGTGCGCGGTCATCGTCGCCGGCCTGCCGTTCGACCCGCAGGCGCTCGAAAGCAGCACACGCGACCCCGAGCCCGAACGTCCATCCCTGTGGTCGGGCCGCGTACAACGCCGACGCGAGGACCGGCAGCGTGGACTCGTTGCTTGCCTTGTTCACGAGCGCGAACGCGTCGTCGGCGTCCCACGTCTCGAGCGCGTCCGAAACCTCGGACCGCTCGAGGAACTCCTCGACGGCACGGTCGCGAAATTCCGGTTCTGCGTCGATCGCGCGCAGCAGCTGCTGGCGCGCGGCACCGCGCGCCAGGCCGCGACGATCGAACTCGGCGACGGGCCGGAGGATCGGCGGTATCTCGCTCGGCTCGAGCGTGCGCAGCATCTCGCCGGCGGTGTCGAGCAGCGGCACGAGGAGCGACTCGGGGACGGGCGGCCGTGCCACCCGCTGCGGCGGGCTCGACATCCGCTCGCCGGCCGTCACCGCGCCCCCCGAGATGCTCGTCGTGAGGCCGACCCGTAGACTGATTCGCAGAAGCCGGGTGGCCGGCGGCGAAGGAGCGGCATGCGTTCACGGTACGAGGAAGTCACCCTCGACACGCAAGGCGACGGCGACATGCTCGACGTCACCCCCTACGCCCAGAAGGTCATCGACAACGCCGGCCTGGCCGACGGTCTCTGCACCGTGTTCGTCGCCCACTCGACGTGCGGCATGACGACCATCGAGCACGAGCCCGGATGCAACGCCGACCTCAACGCCGTCCTCGAGGGCGTCGCTCCCCAGGACCGACCCTGGGAGCACAACGCCCGCAACGCCGACACCAACGGGCACAGCCACGTGCGCGCGGCGCTCGTGGGGCCGTCGGTGACGATCCCGTTCCGGGCCGGCGAGCTCCAGGTCGGCGTCTGGCAGAAGGTCGTCTGCATCGATTTCGACGACCGCCCGCGCAGCCGCAAGGTCGTCGTCCAGCTTCTCGGCGAGTAGCGCCAGCTCTCCGCGCTCACGCGGGCTCGGCCGGCGCCGCGGCGTCGGCAGTGGTCGGCGACGCTTCGGGCGTTTCGATGCTGTCGCCACTGGCGCCGCACCACCGGCACGTGACCCGCTCGACGGTCTCCTCGAGCAGCTGCTCGTCCTCGACGGTCAGATCACCGCCCACGCTGTAGTGATGGAACGCGCTCGTCCGCCGGGTCGTGACGACGTCGAAGCGGGTGAGGTTCCCGCACGCACCGCAGCGGTAGCGCACCGCCATTGACTCCTCCATGGTCGCCCAGGCCGACTCGAGCAGCGGCGGTCCTTCGGAGACCCGCCCTCGCCGCGGAGTGTACGGCTTCGTCCGCCTACGGGCCGCCTCGCCGGGCCGCGGCGCGTCTCGACCGCGGCTCGTCGGCCGCGCCACCGTCGCCGGCATCCACGTCGCCGTCATCGAACGGCTCGCTCTCGCCGCGCTCCGCGCCGCGTTGCGAGTCCTTCTCCGCGGCTCGCTTCTCGGCGCGTCGCCGCGCGAGCGCCCGACCCCCTTCGAGGAACAGTGTCAGGAGGAGTGTCGTGAACAGTGCCCAGACCGGCGCGACGGCGATCACGCGGATGTAGCGGGTAATGCCGGTCCCCACGAACACGTCGACGAGCCGGTCGCCGCTCAGCCACCCGGTCACTCGAGCCACCCAGATCGTGACCACGAGGCCGAGCGCGAGCGCGACCACCCACGCGAGGACACGAAGCGGCAGGGCGACCGCGTCCGTCCGGGGAGCGTCGGCAGACGGGCGGGGCGCCGTGGCCGGACGCGCCGCCTTGGGTGCGGACGCCGCCGCGGGCGCCGCCGCCGGAGCAGGACGCGATGGGAGAACTGAAGTCGAGTCGGGATGCGGCGCGTCGGACGGACGGACGTGTCGCGACGACGCCATCACGGACGGGCGGAACTGGCTCGGCACCTTCAGGGGCTGACCGCAGTTTTCACACTTGAACGTGGGCGCGTCCGGGAGCCCCGACACCCCGTGCTTGCGCCCGCATGAGGGGCACTGGATGGCCTTCCCCACTGCGTCAGCCTTCGTCGGCGGCGCGCGCCGCCCTGCTCGTGAGCACGAAGGTCTCGAGGACGGCGGCGGCCTTCCCCGATTCGACGGCCGCGATCGCCTGCTCGACCCCCGCGCTCATGTCGGGGGCGGCGTCGGCGACGACGAGCGCGGCGGCCGCGTTGAGCGCCACTACGTCGCGCACCGGGCCCGGCTCGCCGCCGAGCATTCGCTCGGCGATCGCGACGTTGGCGGCGGCGTCGCCGCCGACGATCTCGTCGGCCTCGGCGGCCGGGATCCCGTACTCGCGCGGGTCGAGGGTCGAGGTGCGCACCGAACCGTTCGTGAGCTCCCACACGTTCGAGACCGTGGTCGTCGTGAGCTCGTCGAGACCATCGCCTCCGCAGAACACCATCGCCCGCTCGACCCCGAGCTCGGCGAGGGTGTGCGCCATGCGCTCTGCCATCGAAGGATCCGACACGCCCAGGACGCGGCGGCGCACGCCGGCCGGATTGGCGAGCGGGCCGAGGAAGTTGAACGTCGTGGGTGTACCGAGCTCGCGACGCGCCGGGCCTGCGAACCGCAACGCCGGGTGGAACTTGGGCGCGAAAAAGAAACCGATCCCGGCCTCGTCGACGCAACGGGCGACGCCGGTCGGACCGAGGTCGATCACCACGCCCATGGCCTCGAGGACGTCGGCCGAGCCGCACGCCGACGACGCGGCGCGGTTGCCGTGCTTGGCGACGCGCACGCCCGCGCCTGCGACCACCAGGGCCGCCAGGGTGGAGATGTTGACGGTGCCCGAACGATCGCCGCCGGTCCCGCACGTGTCGACAACCGGCCCGCCCGGGCCGTCCAGCGGGATGTCGACGGTCTGGGCGAAGCGCAGCATCGTGCGGGCGAGGGCCGCGAGCTCGCCCGCCGTCTCGCCTTTGGACCGGAGCGCGACGGCGAAGCCGGCGATCTGGGCGTCGGTCGCCTCGCCGGCGAGGATCGTGGCCATGGCCTGCTCGGCCAGCTCGGCCGGAAGGTCCTCTCGGCGGAGGAGCCGGCCGATCACGTCAGGCCAGAGGGCGGGGGTGGGTGTCGTCATGAGAGTTTCTGTTCGTGCGGCGGAGTCAATCCCACCACAGATCGTGGTCGAGAACCCCGCGCGCGATGAGCCCCAGCTGCACTTGCGTGGTGCCCTCGACGATCGTGAGCTGCTTGGCGTCCCGGTAGTAGAGCTCCGTGGGATGGTCCTCCATGTACCCGGCGGCGCCGAGCATCTGCAGGGCCTCCCCCGAGACCTTCACCGCCAGCTCGGTGGCGTAGTACTTCGCCATCGACAGGTACGGGACGTACTCCTTGGTGAACAGGCTGCGGTCGGCCATCCACGCGGCGCGGTACGTGAGCAGCCGAGCGGCCTCGATCTCGGCGGCGAGCTCGGCGATCTTCCACTGGATGCCCTGGAAGTCGGCAATCGTCTGACCGAACGCCTCGCGCTGCTTCACGTACTCGACCGCGTACATCAGCGCGCCCTCGGCGAGCCCGATGCCGCGGGCGGCCACGATCGGCCGCATCGAGTTGAGCCCGAGCATCGCGAGCCGGAACCCACCGATCTCGCCGATCACGTTCTCGGGCGGCACGCGCACGCCGTCGAGGACGAGCTCGCCGGTGTCGACGCCCTTCACGCCCATCTTGCGGTCGACGCGGCCGACGTCGACGCCGGGCCACGAGCGCTCGACGATGAACGCGCTCACGCTGTCGTGGGCGCGCGAGTCGACGGCGCCGCTCTTGGCGAAGACGCAGTACCAATCGGCCTGACGGACGCCCGACATCCAGCATTTCGTGCCGGTGAGAACCCAGTCGCCACCCTCGCGGACGGCGCGCGTGCGCATGCCCATGACGTCGCTGCCCGCCTGCGGCTCCGAGAGCCCGAACGCGGCGCGGGCCTCGCCCGTCGCGACCGGCGCTACGTACCGCTGGTTCTGCTCCGGCGAACCGGCGATCATGACCGGCCCGGTCGGCAGGCGTGTCAGCAGCAGCATGAGGGCGGCCGCGTTCGAGTACTTCGCGACCTCCTCGATGGCGATCGTGAGACCGAGGATGCCGGCCCCGGCGCCGCCGTACTCCTCGGGGATGCACAGGCCCGTGAGCCCGGAGTCGACGAACAGCGCAAAGAGGTCGTCGGGGTACTTCTCGGTCTCGTCGATCTCACGGGCGCGGGGCGCGACGCGTTCCTGCGCCAGCTTCCGAACGGTGGCCTGGAGCTCGGCGAGCTCGTCGGAGAGCTCGAAATCCACGACCGGATGCTACCGGCCGGTACCTATGTTTCGGCCGAGGGCTACGCCGACTTGCGCCGCTGGCGAATGAGGCGACGGCGCTCGCGCTCCGTCCGACCACCCCAGACGCCATGCTTCTCGCGGACAGTGAGGGCGTACTCGAGGCATGGCTCGCGCACCGGGCACTCGGCGCAGATCTCCTTGGCCTCCGGCGCCTCGTCCTCGTCGGAGACGGGATAGAAGACGGCGGGGTCGACTCCGCGGCAGCGGGCCTGTTGACGCCAGGCCAGATTCATGGCTTCAGCACCTCTTCCCCGGCGAGGGTTTCCAGGGGAAACGGTCCAACCCTTGGTGATTCGGTCGTTATTCCCCACCGATCACGCCGAAAACCTCCGCACCGGCGGCCCGGGAGGCGGGCCATAGGATCCGCGGGATGGCCCGGCTCCCCCCCGAGATCCACGACGCCATCCGCCCGGGAACCGAGCGCAGAAGCCGTCAGCTGATCCCGCTCCTGCTGGCGGCGGCGGCCACGTTGCCGGCGCTCGGCTTGCGCGCAACGGGCGGCTCGCCGCCCACGTGGTTCGCGGCGATCTTGTTCGGGTTGGCCGTCGTGGGAGCGGCCTTCCTCCTCGCGTGGGGCGCGGAGGCGTTGCAGCTCGACGTCTCGCAGGGTCTGGCGATCGCGGTCCTGGCGCTCATCGCCGTCCTTCCCGAGTACGCGGTCGACTTCACGTTCGCGCTCAAGGCGGGCCAGGATCCGGACAAGTACGCGCCACTCGCGCTCGCCAACATGACCGGCGGGAACCGGCTACTCATCGGCGTCGGCTGGTCGCTGGTCGTGCTGCTCGCGGCGTGGCGTATCACTCGCGTCGCGCGGGCGCAGAGCTACGAAGGACCGCTCGACACCGAGGTCACCCTCGACCGGCCGCACGCCATCGAGATCACGTTCCTCGCGATCGCGACGATCTACTCCCTGACGCTCCCGCTGAAGCGGACGCTTGCGTTGTTCGATGCCGTCGTGCTGATCACGCTGTTCGTGCTGTACGCCATTCGCATCAGTCGTGCGCCGGCCTCGGAGCCGCACCTGGTGGGACCGGCCCGGTTGATCGGCGACCTCCCGACTGCACGACGGCGCGCCGTCGTCGCCGTGATGCTCCTCGCCGCCGCCGGCGTGATCCTGGCTTCGGCGGAGCCGTTCGCGCAGTCGCTCGTCGACACGGGCGAGCAATTCGGCATCGACACGTTCCTGCTCGTGCAGTGGGTCGCCCCGCTGGCCTCGGAGGCCCCGGAGCTGCTCGTCGCCGGGCTGTTCGCGTGGCGATTGAACACGAACGCCGGTCTCGGCACGCTCGTGTCGGCGAAAGTGAACCAGTGGACGTTGCTCGTGGGGACGCTCCCGATCGTGTTCGCGATCTCGGCGGGGGTATTCCATGGTCTGCCGATCGACTCGCTCCAGCGTGAGGAGCTCTTCCTCACCGCCGCCCAATCGGCGTTCGCCGTCGCGGTGCTGACGAACCGGTCGATCAGCGTGCGGGAGGCATTCGCGCTGCTGGGGTTGTTCCTGTTGCAGTTCGTTCTCGGCGGTGTGCTCCCGGAAGGCCTGCGCGCGGTCGAGCGGGTGGGTGTCGGCGTCGTGTACCTGGTCCTGGCGTTCGTGGTGATCGTGCAACAACGCCGGTACGTGCGCCCGCTCGTGCGCGACGGCTTACGCACGTCGGTCACCGAGCTCGTGCACGAGCGCGACCAGGCCCCGGCCGAGGCGTGAGGCAGGATCGTGCCGTGACCGCGCCCGAGCTCGAGAGCCGAGCTGCCGTCCGCTGGCCCGCCGTGATCCGAGGCGCGCTCCTCGGCCTGGCCCTCGTCGTCCCGATCACGATCGTCGGTGCCATCCTCGACAGCTCGATGGACAACTTCGACAACTCGGGTTGGCGTGTCCTCCTCGCGCTCTTGATCGCGCTGACCTTCGTGCCGGCCGGCGCCTACGCCGCTCGCCTCGCCCCCGCCGCGCCGTTGACGAACGGCGCGCTCGCCGGGCTCGGGACGTTCGTGGCGTGGCTCCCCCTCCGCGTGCTGATCTGGCTGACCCGCGACGACCGCCCCGGTCTGGTGACCGGACGCGATCCGGTGTTCCGGCCGGGACAGCTGTTCGGCTTCCTCGTCATCTCCACCGCCCTCGGGATGCTCGGCGGCTACCTGGCGTCACGGCGCCGAACGCAGGCGGACGATTCCCATGGGAGCTCGACCGCCTGAGCGCGAGAATGGTGGTGGTGGCGAGTCGGCCGGGCGGCCGCGTGCCGGGCGCTTCGGCGCACCGGTCCGAGGAACGTCCGGACTCCACCGGGCACGGTGCTGGGTAACACCCAGTCGGGGCGACCCGCAGGAAAGTGCCACAGAGAACAGACCGCCGATGGCGGGACCGGTCTCCGGAGCGGCCCCGCACAGGTAAGGGTGAAACGGTGCGGTAAGAGCGCACCAGCACCCGGGGCGACCCGGGTGGCTCGGCAAACCCCACCGGGAGCAAGGCCACGCAGGGGGAGGACGGCCCGTCCGTAGACACCCCCGGGTAGGCCGCTGGAGCCGGCGGGCAATCGCCGGCCGAGAGGGATGGTCGCCACCGGCGGTTCTCAGGAGCCGCCGGCACAGAATCCGGCGTACAGGCCGACTCGCCACCACCTACAAGGCCCCGCGCTGACAGTTACGTCCAGGTCAACGCGCTACCCCGCACGCGGTCGCCACCCGAGGGACGCCAACACAGACCGCTTCAACGATGGGAGGAAATGGACATGGTGAAGTGGGACGACGTGACGCGTGCGCATGTGCTGCGCGCGATGAAGGAGTACGACCGGCTCGGGCCAGAGGCGTTCTTCTCTGAGCATGGATTTGGCCCTACCACGACGTACGATCTGGTCTCGGACAGGCGCCGCTACCCGCCCAAAGCAATCCTGGGCACCGCCTATGAGCTCGCCACCGGCAAGCGCCTTGCCTCTGCTGACTTCGAGGGCGGGAAGGCTGGTGCCGTCGACGTACTCGGAAACCTGGGATTCACTGTCAAGGCTCGACGGGCAGCCAGGAAGCGCTGACCACAGCCACGACCACCCGCGGCAAGCTCGACGTCCGGCGCGGGGGCCAGGGCCAACCGTCATCCGGTTCGGTCGGGTCAGCAGGCAGACGGGAGAAACCGGAACGAAAACCCCGTCGCCGGGCGAGGCCCCGCGTCGGACGCGCCGTTCACAATCTGCCCAACCCATGGAGCACACCAAACGCTGACGAGCCCGAGTTCGCCGAGAGGTTGCGCGCCGTCCGCAAGGACGTCGCCGCCGCGCAGTGACTCTTAGACGAACCGCTTGACGAAGTCGAGCGCCGTCTGGGCGACCTCGCGCCAGCCGTGGTCGATCGTGAGGGAGTGGCCTCGGTTCGGGATCTTCACGATCTCCGTCACGGCGGGGTTGCGCCTCTGCCGCTTGTAGGCGGCGTTCGCGATCGCCCACGGCACCGTGTGGTCCTTCTCGCCGTCGATGATCAGGAGCGGGCCGCGGTCGGGGTTCTTCGTGTCCACCTTCGCCTCCGTCCACGGGTTGAGGTTCGCGTTGCCCATCTGCACGAGAGCGATCCCGGAGCAGGCGACATGGAACGTGTCGTAGAGCTCCTTCGCCTCCTTCTCGTCCAGCGCGTTCGCCCACCCGTACTTGAACTGGTCGAACGTGAGCGTGATCGCACGGCCCCGCGTGAGCGGGTTGACCAGGAACGGACCCAGCCCCTTGAGCACGGAGGCAGGCAGAGGCAGGACGCCGCGGAAGACGCCCGGGTCGATCGCCACCGTGGCCGCCGAGAGGCCCCGGCCCGCGAGCATCTCCGCCAGCAGGCCCCCGGTCGAGTGCCCCATTACCACTGGTTTCTTGTCCAAGGCATCGATGATCTCTGTGGTGTGATCTGCGGCCTGCTTCAAGGTCTTCTTGGCGAGGACGTCCGGGTTCGCCCGGGCCTCTTCAACCGTTGCCGGATCGTCTGGCCAGTCCGGCGTCAGCGGCGCGTAGCCGGCCTGCTTGAAGAAGTCCGACCAATTGGCCCAGCTGCTCGGCAGAACCCAGAGGCCGTGGACGAGGACGACCGGGGTGTGACCAGAGGCGTTGGCCGCCTCGATCTCCCGGTTCTCCCGCTCGGAAATCGACGCCATGACGAACCCCCGAAAGTCAACCTGACCCTATCGAAGCGATCGTCGGCAAGGGACACAACGGAGCGGCGACATCGTCAGCAGCCATGGCGAACTCGAAGAACCTTGACGCGCGACAGTGCCAGAGATATGGAGTATCTGGTCGCGATGACGACCCGAGTCCCCGACGGGACGACCGACGACAGAGTTGACGCCGTAAGGGCCCGCGAAGCGGCGCGCTCGCGTGAGCTGGCGGCGGACGGCCATCTGCTCCGCCTGTGGCGACCACCGCTGCAGCCGGGCGAGTGGAGGACCTTCGGGCTCTTCGCCGCCGATGACGACGCCGCGCTCGAGGAGCACTTGGCCTCGATGCCGCTGCGGGTGTGGCGGACCGATGAGGTGACACCACTCTCGCCTCACCCGAATGACCCTGGGCCGCGGCCGTCGGCACCGCACGACGCGAACGCCGGAGGAACTGAGTTCCTGACCACGTTCACTCTCGCCATCCCCGCCGGCACGTCGGCGCGTCTTGTCGACGACACCGAAGTACGGGAGGCGCAGCGCGTTCACCAGCTGGCTGAGCAGGGGCATTTGCTCCGCCTGTGGAAGCTCCCCGGCGACGGGCGGTCGCTTGGACTCTGGCGGGCGAGCAGCACGGCGGAGGCGGACCAGATCCTGGCATCACTCCCACTTGCGGGGTGGATGAACGTCGAGACCCTGGCGCTCAGCCGCCACCCCAGCGACCCGGGGTCATGATGACGCAGCTCGGAGAAGCCGCTCCGATCCGCACCCACTTGTGAAGCACGCGACTTACGCGTCAACGCAGGACGTTCGAAGCTTGCGCCGCGGAGACGAGCT
>DASYFC010000075.1:0-3235 GCA_036498645.1 Acidimicrobiia bacterium
CTCGTGAACACGCCGCCCGAGGACCGCCAGCCCATCCTCACTTATGTGGGCGAGTTCGACGAGCGTGCCGCGGCCGAGGCGATCCGGCGGGAGCTGCTGCGCGAGGGCCAGGTGTTCTTCGTCCACAACCGCGTGCAGGACATCGACTACGTGAGCGAACAGCTGCGCGAGCTCGTCCCCGAGGCGCGCATCGGCGTCGCGCACGGGCAGATGGACGAGGGTCGCCTCGAGCGGGTGGTGCTCGACTTCTGGGAACGAGAGTACGACGTGCTGGTCTGCACCACGATCGTCGAGAGCGGCCTCGACATCCCGACCGTCAACACGCTCGTCGTCGACCGCTCCGACCTGCTCGGCCTCGCGCAGCTGTACCAGCTGCGCGGTCGCATCGGCCGCCGCGGCCAGCGCGCCTACGCGTACCTCTTCCATCCGCGCGAGCAGTCCCTCACCGAGGAGGCCTACGAGCGGCTCAAGACGATCGGCGAGTTCACCGACCTCGGCTCCGGGTTCAAGATCGCCATGCGCGACCTCGAGATCCGCGGGGCCGGCAACATGCTCGGCGCCGAGCAGTCCGGCCACATCGCCGCCGTCGGCTTCGACCTGTACTGCCAGCTCGTCACCGAGGCGGTGGGGGAACTGAAGGGCGAGTCGCCGGCCTCGCCGGTCGAGGTCACGATCGACGTTCCCGTCGACGCCTACCTGCCCCCCGAGTACCTCTCGCGCGACGACGTGCGCATGGAGGCGTACCGCCGTCTGGCCGCCGTCTCCGACCCGGCCGACGTGGACGACATCCGGGACGAGTGGAACGACCGTTACGGCCCGCCCCCGGAGCCGGCGGCGGCGCTCCTCGACGTGGCGCGCTTGCGCGCCGAGTGCGTGCGCACGGGTGTGCGCAGCCTGTCGTTGCAGCGGGGAGTGGCGCGCATCACCGGCCTCGAGCTGCGAGAGTCGGGGAAGATCCGGTTGCGGCGGCTCGTGCCCGGCGCCGTGGCGAAGCCGGACGGCGAGGTCGCGATCCCCGTTTCCGGAACAGGAGCGGCCGTCTGCGCAACGCTCGTCGACCTGCTCGGCGAGCTGGTTCCCGCCGACGAAGCCGCGCCGCTAGCATCCGGCGCGCCGTGAGATCACACGTCCGCGTGCCCGTCGCGCTCGTCGCGATCGCCGCGATTGCCGCCGTCACCGCCAGTTGCAGCGCGGTCCGGCCATCCGCCCTGACCGTGAACGGGAACGACCTGTCACGCGACTCGGTCGACCGCCAGCTGTCGGCGATCGCGGACAACCCCAGCCTGAAGAACGAGATCGCAGCCACCGAGGGCACGATCAAGTCGGGCGGCAGCACGATCTGGCTCACGCACCTCGTCACACAGGAAGTCGTCGACCGCGAGGTGCGTCGCCGGGGCATCCGGGTGACGGCGGCCGACCAGCGCGCGGGCCAGGCGCAGGCGGCGAGCTTCTTCGGCCCGCAGGCGCTGCCCGCGTTCCCGAAGTGGTTCCGCGACCAGTCCGTCGGCGGGTTCTCCCGGCAGTCGGCATTCTTCCGCGCCTCGGGCACACCGCCGAGCGACGCCGACGTTCGCGCTGCGTACCAAACCGCGATCACCCAACTCCGCCAGCAGTGCCCGTCCGGCCGCTTCGTGTCGCACATCCTCGTGCCCGGCCAGCAGCTGGCCGCCGGACTTGCCGCCCAGATCGCGGCGGGGGCGAGCTTCGAGCAGCTGGCCAGCCAGCAATCCATCGACCCGGGATCGGCGCGCGACGGGGGCGAGCTCGGCTGCATCGACGGGCAGCAGCTCGACCCGACGTTCCAGCAGGCCGCCGCCACGCTCCCGCTGAACCAGGTGTCGGCGCCGGTCCAGACCCAGTTCGGCTGGCACCTCATCCTCGTGCGCGACACCATCCCGTTCGAGCTGCTCGAGAACGGGCTCCGCCAGCGCCTCGAGCAGCAGTCACCCGCCGCTCAGCGCCGGCTCGAGTCGAAGGTCGCCCGCGCCGACGTGGATGTCGACCCCCGATACGGGCGGTGGGTCGTGCGCGGCGGCCGCGGGAGTGTCCAGCCGCCGCCGGGCGCGCCCCGAACGATGACTGCGCCGCCGCCGACCACCACGCCGGAGCCGGTGCCGTAGCCGTGGGCGGCCGCATCGTGGTCGTCGGCCTCGGGCCGGCGGGCGCCGACCTCATGCTTCCCGGCGCCCGTCGCGCGCTCGAGCAGACACCGAACCGGTACGTCCGCACCTCCCGGCATCCCGCCGTCGCCGACCTGGCCGCGGCCGGCATCGAGCTCCGCAGCTTCGACGACGACTACGACAGTGCCGACGACCTCGACGAGGTCTACGACGGGATCGCCGCCGAGCTCATCGACGTCGCCACCAGGGCCGGTGAGGTGGTGTACGCCGTGCCCGGCAACCCGGCCGTCGCCGAGCGCAGTGTCGAGCTCCTGCGAAGCGCCGCCGAGCGCGGCGACATCGTGCTCGAGCTCGTACCCGGCCTCTCGTTCGCCGAGCTGGCGTGGGCGCGGCTTGGCGTCGACCCGATGGCCGGCGCCCGTCTCGCCGACGCCCGTCACCTCACCGCAGAAGACGCGGTCGGCGGCGGGCCGGTGCTCGTCGCGCAGTGCGACACGCGCCTGCTGCTCTCGGACGTGAAGCTCGTGCTCCTCGAGGTGCTTCCCGCCGACGCGCCCGTCACGGTGTTGCGCCATCTCGGTCTCGACGACGAGGAGGTGCGCACTGTCGCGCTCGCCGACCTCGACCGGGACGTCGAGCCAGACCACCTCACGGCCCTGCTCGTCGACAGCGGTGTGAGCGCGGCCGCCCGCGAGCTCGCTCGTCTTCTCGGACTGGCCGAGCGGCTGCGCCGGCCGGGCGGATGCCCCTGGGACGCCGACCAGACGCACCACTCGCTGACGCGCTACCTGCTCGAGGAGGCGTACGAGGTGGTGGAGGCGGTCGAGGCGTTGCCGCCCGACGCGCCCGCGGGCGACGTTCCCGAGGGCGCGTACCGCGCGCTCGAGGACGAGCTCGGCGATCTGCTGTACCAGGTGATCTTCCACGCCGTGCTCGCGGAGGAGGCGGGCGCCTTCGACATGGCCGGCGTCGCGCGGGGCATCCACGACAAGCTCGTCCGCCGCCATCCGCACGTGTTCGGCGACACAGATGCGGCGGGCGGAGCTCTGACGTCGTCCGACGTGACGCGGAACTGGGAGCAGATCAAGAAGGACGAGAAGGGCGCCACCTCGATC
>DASYFC010000076.1:0-26603 GCA_036498645.1 Acidimicrobiia bacterium
GATCGAGGTCAGGAACGAGGTCGAGGCGTTCTTCCTCGAGTTCAACCTCATCAAGCGGCACCGGCCCCGGTTCAACGTCCGCCTCAAGGACGACAAGTCGTACCCGTTCCTCGCCGTGACGCTCGACGAGGAATGGCCGCGGGCGATGGTCATGCGCGGCGCCAAGCGGAAGGGCGTCCGTTACTACGGGCCATTCGCCCACGCGTACGCCATCCGTGAGACGCTCGACCTCCTGCTGCGGACGTTCCCGATCCGCACGTGCACGCAGGCGAAGTTCGATCGCCATCACCGCCTCGGGCGCCCGTGCCTCTACGCGCACATCGAGAAGTGCGCGGCGCCGTGCGTCGGAGCCGTCGGGCGCGACGACTACGACCATCTGGTCGGCGACCTGCTCGAGTTCCTCGACGGCGATCATTCCCCCGTGCTCGACCGGCTCGACAAGCAGATGCACGGTGCCGCCGACTCGCTCGAGTACGAGCGAGCTGCTCGCTTGCGCGACCAGATCACATCGGTGCGAAAGGTCATCGAGCGTCAGCAGATGGTCGGGCCGAAAGAGGAGGACTTCGATTGCATCGGGCTCGCCGAGGATCCTCTCGAGGCGTCGGTGCAGGTGTTCTTCGTGCGGAAGGGCCGGGTCGTCGGCCGCAAGGGTCTCGTCGTCGACAAGGTCGAGGAGCTCGGGCCGGCCGCGCTCGTCGGCCGCATCCTCGAGCAGTTGTACGGCGACGTCCCGGCGACGGACGTCCCCCGCGAGGTCCTCGTCCCCGTGCTGCCCGACGATCCCGAGCTGTACGAGGAGTTCCTGACCACCGCACGCGGGTCACGCGTGCGCGTGCGCGTGCCGCAGCGGGGCGCCAAGCGTCAGCTGCTCGGGACGGTGACCCACAACGCCGGTGAGGCGTTCGCGCGCCACAAGCTGAAGCGAGCGAGCGATCACAACGCCCGAGCGCGCGCGCTGACCGCGCTTCAGGATGCGCTCGACCTCCCCGAGGCGCCGCTGCGAATCGAGTGCTTCGACATCTCGAACCTGCAAGGGACCGAGATCGTCGGCTCGATGGTCGTCATGGAGGACGGCCTCGCCAAACGCTCCGACTACCGGCGCTTCAAGGTCCGTCGCCAAGAAGGACAGGACGACTTCGCGGCGATGGAGGAGGTGCTCACGCGCCGGTTCCGTCGGTACCTCCAGGAGCGCGACGAAGGCGCCCGCAAGGGCAAGCGCTTCGCCTACCCGCCCAACTTGCTGCTCGTCGACGGCGGCAAGGGCCAGCTCGGCGTGGCAGTCCGTGTGCTCGAGGAGTTGGGTCTGGAGGAGATCTCCGTTGCGGCCCTGGCCAAGCGGTTCGAAGAGGTATACGTGCCGGGCCAGCCGGACCCGCTGCGCGTGCCGCGCGACTCCGACGCGCTCTACCTCTTGCAGCAGGTGCGCGACGAGGCGCATCGCTTCGCCATCACGTACCACCGCCAGCTGCGTCAGAAGAAGATGACGAAGTCGGCGCTCGACGACGTGCCGGGGCTGGGGCCGACACGTCGCTCGCGCCTGCTCAAAGAGTTCGGCTCTGTGAAGAAGCTGCGCGAGCGGACCCTCGACGAGCTGGTCGGGCTGGCGTGGCTTCCTGATCGGGTCGCACGCGAGCTCTACGAGCGACTGCACGGCGGGGCTGCGACGATGGATGCCCGCAATGGCTGATCCATCGACCCCCCTCGACGTCACGGTCGTCACCGGCATGTCCGGCGCAGGCCGCTCGGCGACGGCCGACGTGCTCGAGGACCTCGGGTTCTTCGTCATCGACAACCTGCCGCCCGCCCTCATTCCGAAGGTCGCGGAGCTCGGGCGTGACCGCCAAGGCAGTCGGTTCGGGCTGGTCGTCGACACGAGGGCGGGGGAGTACCTGCCCGACCTCGAGTCCGCACTCGCCGAGCTACGCGAGACGGGCGCCCGCACCCGCGTGTTGTTCCTCGATGCCGCCGACGAGGTGCTGGTCCGCCGGTTTGACGAGACGCGTCGCCGGCACCCAGTCGCGGAATCGCACAGTGTGAGCGAGGGCATCGCCCGCGAGCGCGAGCTCCTCGAAGAGATCAAGGGCCAGGCCGACATCGTCATCGACACGTCCGAGCTCAACGTGCACGAGCTGCGCGACCGTCTTCGCGAGATCATCGGCGAGCCTGCCGACATGCCGAGCGGCCTCCAGATCAATGTCGTGTCGTTCGGCTACAAGCACGGGCTGCCGCTCGACGTCGACCTCGTGTTCGACTGCCGGTTCCTGCCCAACCCGCACTGGATCGAATCGCTGCGTCCCCTCCCGGGGACGGATGCAAAAGTGCGCCGGTACGTGATGAAGCAAGAGGAGACGCAGGCGTTCCTCGAGGAGCTGTCCGACCTGTTCGAGCTCCTCTTGCCCGCGTACGTGCGCGAAGGCAAGTCGTACCTCTCGATCGGCGTCGGGTGCACGGGCGGACGGCACCGCAGTGTCGTGATCGCGGCCGAGATCGCCCGCCTGCTCGAGCGACTCGGCTTCCCCGCCCGCGTTCACCACCGGGACCTGGAACGTGAGTAGCGACGAGCTGCGGCCCGACGGGCCGGCCGTTGTGGCCCTCGGCGGCGGGCACGGCTTGTCGGTCGTGCTCCGCGCGGCACGGGAGTACGCCGGGACGATCACCGGCATCGTGAGCGTGGCCGACGACGGAGGCTCGTCCGGCCGGCTCCGACGCGATTTCGGCGTGCCCGCGCCCGGCGACCTGCGACGGTGTCTGGTCGCGCTGGCCGGCAGCGAAACCGTGTGGCGCGACGCCTTCGAGCATCGTTTCGGCGGGGGAGAGCTCGGCGGGCACGCGCTCGGGAATCTCGTCATCGTCGGCCTGACGGAGACGCTCGGCGACTTCACCGCTGCGCTCCAAGAGGCAGGTCGTCTCCTCGACGCGGTCGGGCGGGTGTTTCCGGCGACGACGGACGCCGTGGTGCTGAAGGCCGACGTCGAGGGCGAAGCGGTGGAGGGACAGGTCGCGGTGCAGAACAGCGCCGGGCGCATCCGGCGGGTCGAGCTGGTGCCGAGCGACGCCGCCCCGCCCGCCGAGGCGGTCGCCGCGATCGCGACCGCCGATCAGGTGGTGCTTGCACCGGGGTCGCTTTACACGAGCCTGCTGCCGGTCCTGTGTGTCCGCGAGCTACGCGCCGCGGTGGCCGCGGCGCCGGGGCGGGTGCTGCAGGTCTCGAACCTGCGACCCCAGCAGCCCGAGACCACCGGCCTCGACGCCACCGACCATTTGCTGGCCGTCAAGGAGCACGGCGCCCGGGTCGACGCCTTCATCTACCAGCGTGACGGCGGCCTCGCCGCCGATGATGCCGTCATCAGGGACTGGGGCGTCGAGCCCGTCCCCGCCGAAGTGGCCCGGGGCGACGGGCTGGTGCACGATCCGGGCAGACTGGCGGGGGCGCTGCGGGCTCTGCTGTAGTCCGCCGGCGGCGTGAGAGAGCGGCGACCGAGTCGAGAACACGGAGGCACATCTGATGACCGTACGAGTAGGGATCAACGGATACGGGCGGATCGGCCGCTCCTTCCATCGGGCCCTGCTGGACCGGGGGGAAAGCGCCGGCGTGGAGCTGGTCGCCGTCAACGACCCGTTCGGCGACAGCGAGACGATGGCCTTCCTGCTCAAGCACGACTCGGTCGGGGGGACGCTGCGCAACGAGGTCAAGGTCAGCAACGGCGGATTCTCGGTCGACGGCAAGGAGATCAAGAAGCTGGAAGAACGCGACCCGGCCGAGATCCCGTGGGGCGACCACGGCATCGGCGTGGTCGTCGAGTCGACCGGCGTGTTCACGGCACGCGATGCAGCAGCGGGGCACCTCCAGGGTGGCGCCGAGCGGGTGATCATCTCCGCTCCCTCGGGAGACGCGGACCTCACGATGTGCCTCGGCGTCAACGACGCCGCCTACGACCCGGCGCAGCACACGGTGATCTCCAATGCTTCGTGCACGACGAATTGCCTGGCGCCGCTGGCCAAGGCGCTCAACGACCGGTTCGGCATCGAGCAGGGCTTCATGACGACCATTCACGCGTACACGAGCGACCAGGCTCTGCAGGACATTGCGCAGACGAGCCGCTCGGGCAAGGCCGACATGCGGCGGATGCGCGCCGCTGCGCTGTCCATCATCCCCGCCAGCACGGGCGCCGCGAAGGCGATCGGGCTGGTGCTGCCGGAGCTGGACGGCAGGCTGAGCGGCACTTCGATGCGTGTCCCGGTGCCGGTGGGTTCGATCACCGACCTCACCGCCGTGCTGGGTGAGAGCACGAGCGCCGATGAGGTGAACGAGGCGTTCGCAGCCGCGTCCAACGACGCGTCCTACAAGGGCGTGCTGTCCTACACGGACGAGCCGCTCGTCTCGGCCGACATCGTCGGCAACCCGGCCTCCTGCATCTTCTCGGCCAAGGACACGATGGTGAACGGGACGATGGTCAAGGTGCTCGGCTGGTACGACAACGAATGGGGCTTCTCGAACCGGCTCATCGATCTCAGCGCGTTCCTTGGCGAGCGCTGAGCTCGGGATCCCGCGCCTCGAGGACCTCCCGCTCGAGCGCGGGCGACGCGTTCTCGTGCGGGTCGATCTCAACGTTCCACTCGAAGGCGGTGCCGTCGCAGACGATCTGCGCATCACGACCGCGCTCCCGACGCTCGATTGGCTACGAGAGAACGACGCCGCCGTCGTCGTGGCGGGACACCTCGGGCGCCCCAAGGGGGCGCCCGACCCGCAGTACTCGATGGCGCCCGTCGCGGCGCGCCTGAGCGAGCTCCTCGGGCAGGACGTTCCTCTTGCGCCGCGCGTAGTGGGCGCCGCAGTCGAGTCCTACGTCGCCAGCCTCGAGCCCGGTGACGTGCTCATGCTGGAGAACCTCCGCTTCGAGCGAGGCGAAACGGAAGACGATCCCGCGTTCTCGACGAATTTGTCTGAGCTCGCCGACGACTACGTGAACGAGGCCTTCGGTGCGTCGCATCGTGCGCACGCGTCGATCGTCGGGCCGCCGCGCCTCCTCCCGAGCGCCGGCGGCCGGTTGCTGTTCCGGGAGGTCGAGACGCTGTCACGCTTGCTCGACGCCGGCGAGCACCCCTTCGTGGCCGTACTCGGCGGCGCGAAGGTGAGCGACAAGCTCGGCGTCATCGATGCGCTTTTCCGGCGTTGCGACGCGATCCTGGTCGGCGGGGCCATGATGTTCACCTTCCTGCTCGCGAAAGGCCATTCGGTCGGCGACTCGCTCGTCGAGCCCGACATGGTCGACGAGTGCCGGCGACTCCTCGACACAGGGCGGGTTCGCATCCCGACGGACGTCGTCGTCGCCGAGGAGATCACCGATGACGCGGACGCGTCCGTCGTGTCGGCGGACGCGATGCCGGAGGGCGTGAAGGGGCTCGACATCGGTCCCGAGACCGCGGACGCGTTCGCGGCCGAGATCGGCGACGCGGCTCTGCTGCTATGGAACGGGCCGATGGGCGTGTTCGAGGTGGCGCCGTTCGCGGCCGGAACACGGGCGGTCGCGGAGGCAGTGGCGCGGTGTCCCGGGTTCACTGTGGTGGGGGGCGGTGACAGCGCGGCCGCCGTCCGCCGGTTCGACCTCGGTGATCGAATCGACCACGTGAGCACCGGCGGCGGCGCGTCCCTCGAGTTCATCGAGCAGGGCGATCTCCCCGGCCTGAAGGCGCTACGGGAATCCAAGAAGATGGAGAGGTGATGGCGAGCAACGAGCGGCGGCCGATCATGGCCGGCAACTGGAAGATGCACCACACGCACCTGGAGGCGATCCAGGTCGTGCAGAAGTTGTCCTACCGGCTCGAGGACCGCGATTACCAGGAGTGCGAGATCGTGGTGTGCCCGGCGTTCACCGCGCTCCGGTCGGTGCAGACCGTGCTCGAAGCCGATCGCATCCCGATCCTGCTGGGCGCGCAGAATGTTCATTGGAAGGACCAGGGTGCGTTCACCGGAGAGGTGAGTCCGCCGATGCTGGCGAAGCTGAACGTGCGCTACGTCATCGTCGGGCACTCCGAGCGTCGTCAACTGTTCGGCGAAACGGACGAAGACGTGAACCTGAAGCACAAGGCCGTCCTCAAGCACGAGATGACTCCGATCATCTGCGTCGGGGAGACGATCGAGGAACGCGACGCGGGCCGCACCGACGAGCGCGTCGACAGCCAGACGCGCGCGGCCTTCGCCGGTGTGCGATCGGGCAGCGCCGCCGCGTCGGTCATCGCGTACGAGCCGATCTGGTGCATTGGGACCGGGCGCAACGCCACCCCCGAGGACGCCAACGCGACCATCGCCGTCATTCGGGCCGCGCTGCGCGACATGTACTCCGCTGAGACCGCCGCCTCGATCCGGATTCTGTACGGCGGGAGCGTCAAGCCGGGCAACATCGCCGACCTCATGGCGATGCCCGAGATCGACGGCGGCCTGGTGGGCGGCGCGTCGCTGGATCCCGACGAATTCGCCCGGGTCGTGCGGTTCCGTGCGTGAGGCCTGTGTTACCGTTTTCCCCTCGACGAGAGGGAACGACCGCCCGTGCTGAACGCCATTCTTCTGGTCCTCGACGTCATCGCCTGCGGGATGCTGATCCTCTTCGTGCTGCTGCACGCCGGCCGCGGTGGGGGCCTCTCCGACATGTTCGGCGGCCAGATGGGCGGCTCGATGGCGGGATCTACCGTCGTCGAGCGGAACCTCGACCGCATCACGGTCGTCACCGCGCTCGTGTTCACGTTCAGCACGGTCGCGCTCGCGCTGCGGGTCTAGCGAAGCCCGTACACTTCTTGCTCGCCGCGCGTGGCGCGTGGCACACGTCGGAGTGGCGGAATCGGCAGACGCGCTAGCTTGAGGGGCTAGTGCCCGCAAGGGCGTGGGGGTTCAAGTCCCCCCTCCGACACAACGCTCACCTGCACGTTCGCACCAACCGGCGTCTTGGGGCCTCTCAAGTCGAGCGCGTAGCAGCAGTAGCGAGACTGCAGTCCCTGGCACACGTCGTTCCACGTTCGGGCACTGAGTCCGTCGCCGTGGAGAAACACGATCGGCCTGCTCCGGTGGCGTCCCGACACGACGTAGTGAAGACGCAGGCCATCGACGACGGTGTCGTGATCAGTCACGGACATGTCGCCTCCAGCCATGCCGAATGGATAGCAGCGCAACTCAGTAGCAGTCGGTCGGGTCAGCGGAGTTCAGCTGGAATTGTGTGTCTCCGCGTTCTACAACGTGCACGATGGCCGCGACTGTTCGTGCCGGTAGCCGCGTGCTTCGACCGCTCTGGAATGCGGCGTCTCGGGACCCTGGCGGTGTCGCCATGCGTCGGGCGATTCGCGTCGGTGTAGTGGCTCCGCTGGTTTTCGCGTTCCTACTCGAGGTGGCCGATTCACCTGAAGCCGCGACGTTCGGCGCGTTCGGGTCTTTCGCGCTGCTCGGTTTTGCCGACTTCGGAGGTCGGGCGTGGCCGCGAGCGCGGGCGTACCTTCTTCTTACCGTTACCGGAGCGGCGTTGGTGGCGCTCGGCACGGTGCTGTCGACGCATCCGTGGGGAGCGGCGGCGGTGATGGTGGTGGTCGGCGTTGTCATCCGCTTCACCGGTTTCTTCGGAGGCCCCTTCGCGGCGTCCGTGAGTCCGGCGATCCTTGCGTATGTGTTGGGGGCAACGGTTCCCGCCGCGGCGGGCGCCGTCCCGGACCGGCTGGCGGGGTGGTTTCTCGCTGGTGTGACCGCGACGGTGGCGGCGTTGGTCGTGCTCCCGCGGCGAGAGCATCTGGTGGTCAACGCGGCGGCGGCACGATCGTGTGAGGTACTTGCGACAGCCATCGACGACGCGAGCCCGGGCGATTCACACGCCACGATTCGGGCGCAAGTAACCGACGCGCTCGGAGAGCTGCGACGAGTGTCGAGCGCCTCCCGGCGGTCCGGGCCGACGGCTCACGACCTCGCACTGATGTTCATCCTCGACGAGCTGCGCCTCCTGAGGCTGCTCGTAGAGCAGCCGGATCCGTTCCTCGGCGCGCAGCATCGCGGCGGCGTTGCGACGCGCGCTGCGGCGCAGCTGCGAGCCGCAGCGGATGCGCTTCGAGTCGGACAAGTGTCCGACTCCGATGCGATCGACGTCGATCGGATCGCAGTTCGCGACGAAGAACTCGCCGCCGTCGCCGACTCGCTACGTCGGCACGACGATCCCCAACAGCTGTTGGCGAACCTTGATGCCGCCTACGTGCAACGATTGATCCTGTATCTCGCCACGTCGGTGCAAGCGAACACTTCGGTACTCCTCACCGGTCGGGGTCCTCACGACGACCTGACGGGGCTCGCGCCGTTGGAGACCCCAGCAGGCGTTGCCGGCGCGACGCTGCGACGCGCGGCGCAGCTCGTGCGAACGCACGCGGTGCCGACCTCGGCGTGGCTCCAGGATTCGGTGCGCGCGGGTATCGCGCTCGGTGCAGCGGTGCTCGTCGCCGACCTGGCATCGCTCGGACACGGCTTCTGGGTTGCGTTGGGAACGCTCGCGGTGCTGCGTTCGAACGCGTTCGAAACAGGCCGCAGTGCGGTGGACGCCGCGGTGGGAACCGCGCTCGGCTTCGTGCTTTCATCTGCGTTCTTCGCGTTGGTCGGGCTCAACCGACCCGCGTTATGGGTGATAACCATCGCCGGATTCTTCTTCGCCGCATACCTGCCTCAGGTTGCCGGCTTCGTTGCCGGCCAGGCGGCGTTCACCGTGTTGGTGGTAGGGCTCTTCAACCTGGTCGCCCCGACGGGATGGCAGACGGGACTCATACGGATCGAGGACATCCTGATCGGGGCGTCGGTCAGCCTCGTAGTGGGGCTGGTCTTCTGGCCGCGACGACCGGCCGACCTGCTGCGCGTTTGCACCATAGACCTCTACCGCACGCTGGCTCGCGCGTCCCGTACGACGAATCCCTCCCTCGCGTCCGTCCGCGCGTCGGAACGCCGAGCGCATGCTGCGTTCGCCCAGTACCTGGACGATCGACGCGGATCGCGTGCGCACGACGCGCCTTGGTCGACGGTACTTGGCGTCGCCGGTTTCGGCCGCACCGGTCTGCGCTTCATGGAAGCGCATCGCGCGACGCTGCGTCATTCTCGTGGGCGCGACAACCTCGATGAATCAACTGCCGACTTGGGCGCGACGTGGCACGAGCTTGCCGACGCGCTCGCGCGCCACGTAGCGCCGTCGTCAGCTCCGAGCGCGCAGAGCGTCGCCGAAGCCACTCGATCCACTGCCCTCGATGCGATCAAAGCTGCAGATATTGACGACATCGACCAGGTGGTCGCGGCGACGCTCTGGCGAGACTGGCTCGTCGAGCAGGCGTTGCTGCTCCAAGACGCCGCCGATGCAGTCGGCGAGCTCGTCCTGCCTAACCAACGAGTTTGAGTCTCTGCGTGTCCGAACCCGCGACCCGGGCGCAGGGCTCGACGCCTGAGGCGTGGCTTCATGGAAGGGTCCGAGTAGGTGGAGGTCGAGGCGCTGACTACTCGACGGTCGGGTTCGAAGCAGTCGAGAGCGGGTTATCGGTCTCGATAGGTGCACGAGTGGCATTCGTGAACCGTGCAACCGCGCAATAGAAGCTCAGCGTCAGGATCAACTCGGTCGCTTGACGCAGTCCGAGCGTTGAATACAGAGAGTCCTGCGTGCTGTCGCTGAGTGTTGCAGTGGTCTCGAGCTCGTCCGCCGCTTGACACACGAGGTTGGCATGTTCATCGAGCGACGTGACGACGGGGTCGCTAAGAACCGCCGTCAGCTCAGCCTCGGACACGCCGTTGTTGTGAGCAATTTGGCCGTGTTGGTGCAGCTCGTACGGTGCACGGGCGCTGCGCGCTTGCCGACAAATTGCGATCTCGCGTATGCGGTTGTCGAGCTCCGACTGATAGACGGCACTCGTGAGATCCGTCCACGGGATCACGGACTGGGGGACGATGGCGAGAAGGCGGTAGACGCTGATCGGCGGAAGCGACTTCAGCCGGTCCAGAACGTCCGTGGCGAGATCTCGGTCCTCCGGCATCGGGACTTCCACTCTGGCCTCCCGCGCTCTCGATCAGCGTGTCGCCGGCAGCTGACTCCACGGTGCTCCTCGCGTCAACCAGCGTCACTCGTTCCTCTCCGCGGTCATCGATTGAGTTGAGTCGCAGCAAATTGCGTCTTGAGAAACGTCGACGCTCGGTCGAGCGCTGCGTCGCCCTCATCCAGCACCGCCGCGAAGCCCTGGAACACGTGCGGCACGCCTGGGGTGACCTCGAGCGTGACTGACACCTCGTCGATCGCTGCCCGCCCGGCAAGCCGAAGAGCGTCGCTGAGCAGGATCTCGTTCGAACCGCTTTGGATCAAGAGCGGTGGTAGCCCCCGGAGATCGCCGAAGACCGGGCTGATCTGCGGGTCGGAAGCGTCCGCGCGGCCTACGTAATCCGGCACTCGGAGACGGAGCCCTTCAGGCGTGAGGATCGGATCGATCGCCTGATTCTCGAGGATGGTCTCGCCTGACAATGTCAGGTCCGCGTAGGGCGACATCAAGAACGCGCTGCTGGGCAGCGGTGTTCCGGCGTCTCTCAGCGCGAGGAGTGTGGCCACAGCCAGCCCGCCACCGGCCGACTCACCGGCGAGAGCGATCTGGGCGGCGTCAACGCCCTGTGCGAGCAGCCCCTCGTAGACGGCGCGGGCGTCGTCGACTGCCGCTGGGTACGGGTGCTCGGGCGCCAGCCGGTAGTCGACCGTCACGACCTTCGCACGCGCTCGCCGGGCGAGATCGCTCACCAACGGCACCGATTGCGCCGCCGAACCAATGACGTAGACGCCACCGTGGAAGTACAAGATCGTGTTGGCGGTGTCGATGCCCTGGATCGTGACGTCCACCGCGTTCACGCCACCGATCGTCGTGGGAACGTGATGGACATCATCGGCGACCGGGATGCGCGCCATGACGTCGTTCAATGCAACCCTCAAGGTGGCGACGTCGGCTCTGAAGTCGAGCTGCCCTTGTTGCAACGTGGCGATCAATTCACGTTGCTGTTGCTTGCTCATTGATTTCTCCCTCTAGAAGGACGCCAGGTCATCCAGACGCTCATGGGTGCAATGGTGAACCCACAGGCAGGAGGACGAATCCATGACTTCCTTAGTCCGCGGCCGTACGACCCGCGACTAAGGGTTTCCCGGATGCCACCTACGGGTGTCAACCCTGAAGATGGTCGAAAGCACGTCAGCTTCCGATCCAGGGAAGGACCCAGATGGCCACCGAAATCACGCGAGATCAGGCGACCGACCACCTCCTGACGCCGAGGAACGCGGCACTGGTGGTCATCGACTATCAGCCGAGCCAGGTGCAGACCGTCGCGTCGACGGACCACGAACTCCTCGTCGACAACATCGTGTCCGTCGCTCGACTGGCGAAGACGTTCGACCTTCCCGTCGTGTTGTCCACCGTCAACGTCGCGAACGGTCAGAAGCCGACGATCCCCGAGCTGAAAGCGGTCCTCTCCGACAGCGCCGAGATCGACCGGACGGAGATCAACTCGTGGGAGAACGTCGACTTCCGCCGAGCAGTTGAGGCGACCGGACGCAAGAAGTTGATCATGACCGCACTGTGGACCGAGGTGTGCCTCGCCTTTCCGTCGCTCGATGCGATGCGCGACGGATACGAGATCTATCCCGTCGTCGACGCGGTGGGAGGTACGTCGCCCGAAGCTCACCGTGCCGGGCTCGAGCGCATGCTCCAGGCAGGCGCGCAACCCGTCAGCTGGGTCTCGCTGGCGTGCGAACTCCAGCGCGACTGGGCGCGCCAAGAGACCGTTGCCGACGTCGTCGACATCGTGTTGACCACGCGGCTGCTCGCGACCGTCTAACGCACCATCCCGCGTGGCGCGCTTTGGAAGATTCGGGGAAACGCCGGTGTCGTCGCAAGCTCATACTGTGTGCCGTGTGAACGGAGATCTGACCGAACGGATGCTCCAGGCATGACCGCCACCGGAGCAGCGGCTGCCGATCCGAAGGCGCGGGCATTTCTCCGGAAAGCGGACCCCGTGCTGGAACGGCTGATCGATGCGCGCCCCGACTTCCGTCCGCGGGCCTGGCTCGACGAGCTTCCGCCCCTCGATGGCTTCGGGGCGCTGATCTTCCAGGTCGCGGGACAACAGCTCTCCGTCCAGGCAACGCGGTCGATCGTGTCCCGTCTCGAGGGCCACTTCGGAGGACGGTTGCCGACAGCGGCCGATCTGCTCGCAGCCGACCCGCAAGTCGTTCGCGCCAGCGGCCTCTCCGCCCGCAAGGGCGAGACGCTACGGGCACTGGCGGAACGGTTCGTCGACGGTCGGCTCAGCGACGAGGCCCTGTCGCGTATGACCGACGAGGAGGTCGAGGCCGCCCTGACGGAAGTTCCGGGCATCGGGCCCTGGACGGCGCACGGGTTCCTGCTCGTGGCGCTCGATCGACCCGACGTCTTCCTGTCCGGCGACCTCGCACTGCGGCGGTCGATTGAACGGCTCTACGGATTCGACCATCTTCCGACCGAAGAGGAGATGGTCCAACTCGCCGAGCGCTGGCGGCCGTATCGCAGCCTCGCCGTGAGCTACCTGTTCGCGTCCGAATACGACGGAGGAACCTGATGGATGGAGCGGATCGCAACCGTGTTGGCATCATCGGCGCCGGCCGGCTCGGGCAGGCGATGGCAAGGACCGCGCTGCGCGCCGGCCGCTCGGTCGTGATCGCGAACAGCCGCGGCCCTGAGTCGCTGACGTCTGTTGTGGCGGCGCTCGGCGACGGGGCATCGGCAGGGACAGTGGACGAGGCGTCGGCGACCGGCATCGTCGTCATCGCTGTGCCGTGGGACCGCGTCCCGGAGGCCGTCGGGGGACTGACATGGAACGGTCAGATCGTGGTCGACGCCACGAACGACTTCGACCCGAGCGATCTCGAGGGGAGGACGTCGAGCGAGGCTGTCGTCGACCTCGTTGGCGGTCCGCCTGTGGTCAAGGCGGCCAACACACTCGCCGCCGGACTGCTCGGCTCAGATCCCCACGAGGCCGGCGGCAAGCGTGTGCTGTTTCTCTCCGGCGACGACAGTGATGCAAAGTCAGAAGTGATCGCCCTGTTCGAGGACGCGGGCTTCTTCGTCGTCGATCTCGGCGAGCTCGCCACCGGGAGTCGCATGCAGCAGGTCGGCGCGCCGCTTGCCGGCGTGAACTTCGTCCGCCTCCCAGGACCTAACTAGTTCTGCCTAGTCGTCCCTTCACCCAGCCGCGCCCGCGGTAGGCCGGTGCCACGTTCTGAGGCAGTCTTTGCACGTCGTTCGAAGGCATTTCTGGGAGAGACGGGAAGTTTCGGGAGGAGAACATGAAGGAGTCGGATTCCAACGCGGGCCAGTCGGCATCCGAGCGCATCGACGAGAGGATCGCCGAGCTCGGGGACTGGCGCGGGCAGACCTTGAGCAGGATGCGCAAGCTCGTCAAGCAGGCAGACCCGGACGTCGTCGAGGAAGTGAAGTGGGTGAAGGCGACGAGCCCGGGCACTCCCACGTGGTCGCACGACG
Organism: Acidimicrobiia bacterium; assembly: GCA_036498645.1. Taxonomy (GTDB): domain Bacteria; phylum Actinomycetota; class Acidimicrobiia; order IMCC26256; family JACDBD01; genus JALZAA01. Next base: position 13,540 of record DASYFC010000076.1, read on the forward strand.
GGATCATCTGCACCGGCGAGACGTACAAGTCCGTCGTGAAGCTCACGTTCGCCAAAGGGGCTTCGTTGAAGGACCCGGCCAAGCTCTTCAACTCGAGCCTCGGGGGGAACACAAGGCGCGCAATCGACATCCATGAGGGGGAGAAGGTCGACGCGGGCGCGTTCAAAGCGCTCATCCGCGCCGCGGTCGCCCTCAATGCATCCGGCGGAAAGGCGCGGCCGAGGCGAGCGAAGTAGGCGAGCGGATTCCGCTCCTCGAGAGGTCAGACATCGGGGGCGCCGCAGCGGTTTTGTGGTCCGGAGCCACCGGCGCTATATTCACCCCCATGGGTGAATATCCTGCCGGCACGCTCGACCGGGTCTTCGCGGCAGTCTCGGACACCACGCGCCGCGCCATCCTGGCGCGCCTCGCCGTGTCGGAAGCTCGGGTCACGGATGTCGCCAGCGCGTTTCCGATCTCGCTGAACTCGACGTCGAAACACATTCGGGTGCTCGAGGGCGCAGGCCTGGTGCGACGGAGGGTGCAGGGGCGTGAGCACATCTTGAGCCTGGAAGCGGCACCACTTGCCGAAGCGTCCGCGTGGATCGAGCACTACCGAGGCTTTTGGAGCGACCAGCTCGCCTCGCTCGACGCCTTCGTGACCGGCCGCGACAGTGCTGAGAGATCGTCGTGACGGACGAATTCACGGTCACGGTCCGGCGGGAGATCGCCGCTCCGGCCGACGATCTCTTCGACGCATGGCTGGACGCCCAGAGCCTCGGAACGTGGCTGAGGCCGTCCGGCGTTCGGGAGACCCGCGCCGAAACAGATCCGCGTATCGGCGGGACGTTCCGCATCGTCATGGTCGACGACGAAACCTCGATGGAGCACACCGGCACCTATCGGGAGATCGACCGCCCCCGTCGTCTGGTCTTCACCTGGTCTTCGCCCGCGACCCAATTCCGGGATTCGATCGTGACTGTGACCTTCGAGCCGTCGTCGGACGGCTCAACCGTGATCGAGATCAATCAGGTCGGGCTCCCGGACGAGGAAGCGCGGGCGGGTCATGACGCGGGATGGTCGGACGCCTTGCGTGAGCTCGAGCGCATCGTCGGTTCGAGCGACAGGAGGATCGAGCAATGACGGAGCATCCCACCGGAACGCGCGACCAGTGGCTCGCGGCGCGCCTCGAGCTGCTCGAAGCCGAGAAGGAATTGACGCGCCGGAGCGACGAGCTTGCGCGCCAACGGCGTGACCTGCCCTGGGTACCGGTCGAGGAGGATTACCGGTTCGCGACCGAGGACGGCGATGCGTCGTTGCGCGATCTGTTCAGCGGGCGCTCGCAGATGCTCATGTATCACTTCATGTTCGAACCGGAGCGGGACGAAGGTTGTCCGAGCTGCTCGGCGGTCACCGACGGTTTCGCCGGCAGCATCACGCACTTCGAGCACCACGACGTCGCGTTCGTCGTGGTGTCGCGCGCCCCACTCGACAAGCTCCTCGCGTACAAGCGGCGCATGGGATGGGACTTCCGTTGGGTCTCGTCATTCGGCAGCAGCTTCAACTACGACTTCCACGTGACAATCGATCCCGCCGTGGCACCGGTCGAGTACAACTACAAGGACCAGGCGCAGCTCGAGGCGGAGAACGTCGCCTGGCGCGACTGGTCGGGCGAGCAACCCGGCATGAGCGCGTTCGCGCGTGACGCCGACGACGTGTTCCACACGTACTCCGCGTACGCCCGCGGCTTGGACGGGTTGTGGACGATGTGGCAGTGGCTGGATCGCGCGCCACGGGGTCGTAACGAAGGCGACCTGTCATGGTTCCACCGCCACGACGAGTACCCCGCGACCGCGGGCACGCCGTCGTGATACTCGGGCATATCGCAGGGATACCAGTCGAGGAATTGATGATGCCGCTCGTCGTCTCCGCGGGTGCCGCGCTCGTCGGGATGCGCGCCATGTTCAATCGCCGTAGAGGTCGATCTCCCAGCGAATAGGAGTCAGCAATGAACACACCACCGATCGTGTCGCCGGAGGAGTGGGAGGCCGCGCGCCAGCAGATGCTCGTGAAGGAGAAGGAGGTGACCCACGCCCGTGACGCGCTGGCCGCCGAGCGCCGGCGCATGCCGTGGGTGGCCGTCGAGAAGGGGTACGAGTTCGACGGACCCAAGGGCAAGGCGAGCCTGGTCGACCTGTTCGACGGCCGCACTCAACTGATCGTCTACCGCGCCTTCTTCGAGCCCGGCGTCTACGGCTGGCCCGAGCATGCCTGCGTCGGCTGCTCCATGGTGGCCGACCAGGTCGCCCACGTCGCTCATCTGAACGCGCGTGATACCACGCTTGCGTTCGCCTCGCGCGCGCCGCAGGCGGACATCGAGCGCGTCAAGGCGCGGATGGGCTGGGAGATGCCCTGGTACACCATGACGGACGGCTTCGACGCCGACTTCGGCGTTGACGAGTGGCACGGCACGAACGCGTTCATCCGCGACGGCGACGACGTGTTCCGCACCTACTTCATCACCAGCCGCGGCGACGAGGTGATGGGGGGCACCTGGAGCTATCTCGACGTGACTGCGCTCGGGCGCCAAGAGGAGTGGGAGGACTCGCCGAAGGGCTACCCGCAGACGCCGCCGTATCAGTGGTGGCACTGGCACGACGCGTACGGCGACACCCAGCCGTCCGGCGAGATCCAAGACCAGATCCGCCGAGGCCTCGACGCCATGTGATCGCTCGCGTCGCGGGCGTACCGGAGCTCCACGCCGGACGCCCCGGCGCTAGCGGATCTCAAAGGCGAGGATCACGTCTCCCGGCTGAAACGGCGTAAAGCGGTTCGGCTCGAGGTCGGCGGCTGCATCGGCCTCGTGCCAATTCGGGAACACTTCCCCGGGGATCACCCCGCCGCCCGCGAGCTCGTTGCCGAGTCGCTCGGCTCCGAGATATCCGAGTGTGACCCAAAAGGGGTCCTCGTAGCTCGGCCCGTCGGTGCGCGAGAGCGTGGCCAGAGCGGCGCTCGTGACGACGGCCAGGCACTTCACTCGCTCATCCTCGTGCTCGATCACCAGGTCGAGTCCGTACGCGTCGAGCTCGGGAGCGAGCTTGTGCCATTCCCCGGCTCGAATCACAACATCTGCCACAACGAGTGAGGCTACGTCGGCGGCAAATGGGTGGCCACAATGTCGTCGGCAGTGGCGACTCGGCGTCGGCCGAAGGGCGGCTGAAGACTCCTTCAGGTGCGAGGCCGGCGGAGGAGAGCGTTCGGCTCGGGCATGCGATCCTTCACGTGTGCGGGTCCTTGTGATCGAAGACGAGGTGGGTGTAGCGACGGGCGTACAGCGTTGCCTGTCGTCGGACGGTTTCGATGTCGAGGTCGTGCACGACGGGGCCGTTGGTCTCGAACGGGTTCGTGCCGATCAGTTCGATCTGATCGTGCTCGACATCCTGCTGCCGTCGATGAACGGCTACCACGTGTGTAAGGCGATCAGGTCCGATCACAACTGGACTCCGATCCTGATGTTGACGGCGAAATCCGGTGAGTACGACGAAGCCGAGGGGTTCGAGCTCGGCGCCGATGACTTCCTGGTCAAACCCTTCTCGATGATCGTGCTGCAGGCGCGGGTGCGTGCGCTCTTGCGGCGTCCTCGCCGGCGTCTGGAGTGGGTGGCGGTTGGCGATCTTCGCCTCGATCCGCTTCGGCGGCGGTGCCTGCGCGGCAGCGTCGCCGTCGCACTGACTGCTCGTGAGATGGAGGTGCTCGCCCTCCTCGTCGATCACGCCGATCAGACCGTCCGCAAGGCAGAGGTTCTCGAAACGGTGTGGGGGTCGGCTTTCGACGGTGATCCGAACATCGTGGAGGTGTATGTCGGTCACCTGCGGCGCAAGCTCGACGAGCCGTTCGGTCGGCACAGCATCGAGACGGTCCGCGGCGAGGGTTACCGCTTGCGCACAGACGGGTCGGCGTGATGGAGGGGAGTGCGCGTCGCCGGCGGTCTCTGCGTCTGCGGATCACGGCCGGCGCCCTCGTCGTGGTCGTCGCTGCCTTGTGTGGAGCCGGGTTCGTGTTGATCGGCGTGGTCGAGCGAGAGATGGTGAGCCAGATCGACTCGACCCTGAGGGCGAACGCGGACTTCATCGACCGGTCGGTGAGGAGCGGCACGGGGTTACCCACACGCGAAGGGCCGACAGATCTGTACGTGCAGTTTCTCGCGGCCGACGGCCGCGTCGTGGGTGCGAGCAGCGCCGCGGTAGGTCTCCCGGCGGTGGCGGCGCCGCGGGGCCGGGCGTCCAGCCGGATTCTGACCGTGGACGAGCCCGCTCTGGGCGATCTGCGGGTGCTCGTGAGTCCGGCGCCGAACGATGCGAGCATGACGCTGATCGTGGCGCGTTCGGCGGCAAGCGTCTCGGAGGTCCGCGACACTCTCATGCGCGTCCTCGCGGTGATGGTCGTCGCCGGAAGCGCTTTGCTCGGTTTCCTGATCTGGATCGTCGTCGGGCGCGCTCTGCGGCCAGTCGACCGCATGCGCAGGAGGGTCGACGCGATCAGCGAACGCGATCTGGGTCAGCGTTTGGACGCGCCCGGCACAGGCGATGAGCTGGACCGGTTGGCGGACACGCTCAACGAGCTGCTCGAGCGGCTCGACGTCGCTGTCACTCGGGAACGCACGTTTGTCGGTGATGCCAGCCATGAGTTGCGTACGCCGATCGCGGGCCTGCGGGCATTGCTCGAGACCGAGTCTCCGGACCCGGCATCCGTGGTGCAGGTCCGAGCCGACGCGTTGGCACGGTTGAGCCAGCTGCAGGACCTCGTCGAGGACCTCCTGGTGCTCGCCAAGGCCGACGCCGCACCGCTCGATGTGCCGACCGGGCCCGTCGACCTCGACGAGCTCGTGCTGAGCCAGGCTCGCCAGCTCGCGCGAACGACGACCCTACGGGTCGACACGGCCAACGTGTCCGGTGGGCAGGTGACCGGGCGCGACACGGATCTTGCCCGCGTGATCGAGAACCTCGCGACCAATGCGGCGCGCCATGCGAATGCAGTGGTGGCGTTCTCGGTACGTCAGCTCGATGGCGACGTCGAGTTCACGGTCATGGACGACGGACCCGGGATCCCTCCGGGGGATCGGGCGCGGATCTTCGAACGGTTCAGCACGCTCGAGGACGCTCGCTCGTCGGGGAACGGGAGGGCAGGGCTCGGCCTTTCGATCGCACGGTCGATCGTGGCGGCGCACCATGGCTCGATTCACATCGAGGATGCTCCCGGGGGAGGAGCGCGGTTCGTCGTCCGGTTCCCGATGGCAGAACCGGCCGTCGCGGTCCAGCCGCAGGGCTGAAAGTTCCTTCAGCAAACACCCGTGGCTCGCCGCCGAACCGTGTTCTCATGCAGTGATGAGGCGACAGCGCAACCTGCTCCTCGCGGGGTGCTTTGCAATCACGGCGTTGTGGTCGTGCGGCGGGGGCGGGAATGGGGCCTCGACATCGAATTCCACTACTACGACGGCGGGCCGAGCGACGGACGGTGCCAGCGTCTTCCGCACAGAGTGTGCGGGCTGTCATGGTGCCAACGGCGAAGGGAACCTCGGGCCGGCTCTCTCCGGTATCGCTGATCGCATGAGCGTCGCGGACCAAACGGCCGTCGTAGAAGGCGGACGGGGTCGAATGCCGGGGTTCGCGTCGAGCCTCACGGAATCCCAGATCGCCGCGGTGGTCGACTACACCCGGACCCAACTCCACTGATCGAGCGAGCCCTTCACCTCTTGCGAAGTGCGCAGGATCATTTGCTGAATGTTCGTTCAGCTCGGTCCCTGGAGTGTGGGATCGTCGCGTGATCTTCTGTGCCGATGCGGAATCGCACATCGCGCGGGTACACGTCGAGAAACAGCCGGGCTCGAGGGCCTGGATGGTTCTCGCTCGCGACAGTCTTGATGCTCGCCGCCGCTGCTTGTGGCTCGAGTGGGGACACGGGCGGTTCCTCCAATGCATCGACCGCGGTCTCGGGTACCGCGAAGGACTGGCCCGTCTACGCACACGATCTCGCCAACACCCGCTTCAACCCGAACGAGCACAAGATCACGGCCGCCACCGCCCACAAGCTGACGAAGGCGTGGTCGAAGGAAGGGATCAAAGGCGTGTCCGGCACACCCGCGGTCGTCGGCGGCGTGGCTTACTTCGGTGACTGGAACGGCATGCTGTGGGCGCTCAAGGCCCAGTCCGGGGAAGAGGTCTGGCACACCCCGATACCCGGGGGCTTCATCGTCGACGCGCCGGCCGTTGTCGGCAATGCGGTGTACATCGGCAACGGCCACACCCTCTACCGGCTCGATCGCGGCACTGGAGCGATGAAGTGGACCGCGAGCACGAATGAGAACCCGGTCGCGCAGATCAACGCCTCGCCCGTCGTCGTGGGCCGTCTCGTTCTCCAGGGAACCGCAGGGATCCAGGACGCCGTACCCGATCCGACGAACAGCTTCCGGGGGTCGATCGGCGCGTACGACACCGAGACCGGAAAGGAGGTGTGGCGCTTTTACGCAACGCCCGCCGACGCCACGGCCGGTTCGGGAGTCGGGATCTGGTCGACCCCCTCGATCGATACGACTCGTCATCTGCTCTTCGTCGGCACCGGCAACACCAGTTCCGAACCCACCGCGCCACTTGCCGACGCGCTCCTGGCAATCGACTACCGGACCGGCAAGCTCAAGTGGTCGAAGCAATTCACGCCCCGGGACGTGTTTCCCAAAGGCAACCCGACCGGCAAGGACGTCGACGTCGGGGCGTCGCCGAACCTGTGGACGTCGAACGGCAGGGAGCTGGTCGGCGTGGGGGACAAGGGCGGTATCTATCACGCAATCGACCGGAAATCGGGGCGGATCGTATGGGAGAGGAGCCTGACACCCGGGAGCGTCTTCGGTGGCGTGATCGGCTCCTCGGCGTTCGTCGACCACAAGCTCGTCATGTCTTCGAACGTGGGCGATCCCAAGTCCAACGCGCCCACCAATGTCTCCAAGGTCCTCGCGCTCGACCCTGCGAACGGCAAGATCCTGTGGACCTCGGAGGACTTCAAGGGAAAGGTCTTTGCCCCCGTCTCCGCCGTTGCGGGCGTCGCGTTCGTCGGTACCGACACGGGGACACTCGCCGCGCTCGGCACCGCCAACGGCAAGAAGCTGTGGACCTTCGACGCACCGGAGAAGACCGGGTGCGGGCCTTCGATCGTCGATCACCGCGTGTTGTGGGGATACGGGTTCATGCTCTTCGGAGGCGGTGGTGACGGCGGCGTCATCAGCTTCTCGCTCGGGAAATGACGACCGCCGCGCGTCGACGACCCGACACCTGCGTCCACATCTTCGTCGTGCTCATCGTGGCGGTTGCGGCGAGCTGCACCGGGGCCGGCGCAGCAGCCCGAACGGCCCGGGCCGGCGGGCGGTCATCAGGTTGTGTCGCCCGGCCGGTCGCCGCACCGGGCACCACAGACGAGACGCTCACGTCCGGCGGCGTGGAACGGCACTACCAGCTGGACATTCCGAGCTCGTACAAGGGCACCCGCCCGTACGCGCTCGTATTCGGCCTGCACCCGCTCACCATCAGCTACAAGATCGTGCCGAGCTTGTCGGGGTTCGGGGACATGACCGCGAAGTACAGGTTCATCGACGTGTCGCCTTCCGGCCTCCTCAACGGGCCTGCCCCGTATTGGAATGCAGCGCCCGTAGCGGACAACTACGACGTCAAGTTCCTCACCCGGCTGCTCGATCACCTCGAGGCCAAGCTCTGCATCGACACCTCGCGCGTGTTCTCGGTGGGCATGTCGAACGGTGCGCAATTGTCGTCACTGCTCGCGTGCCGCCTCCCGAACCGCATCGCCGGCATTGCTCCGATCGCCGGCGTCGAATTCAACGAGCCTTGTCACGGACGACCCGTGCCGGTCATTGCGTTTCATGGCGTTCTTGATCCGATCGTGCCGTACAAGGGCGGCGGGTTGAACTCGGTCACGATCGCCAACCAGAACTTCTACCACGACAACCTGCCGCCCGGACTACCCGCGCCGACAGGCGTCGACGAATCGATGAGACGCTGGGCGCGACACAACGGCTGCGCGTCCCGCTACAGAGAAGAACGCATCTCCCCGGAAGTTCGCAAGCGGTCGTGGCCCCACTGCAAAGCGGCCACGGTCATCTACATCGTCGACAACGGCGGCCACGCCTGGCCCGGGAAACCTCAGCCCGCGTTCGAGCAGACCTTCGGACACGGGACTACCGACATCGACGCCACCAACCTGATGTTCTCGTTCTTCTTCGACCACACCACGTGAACGGCCGTCGGGATCGACGGTTGGGGTCGCCTCGCAGGCTGCTGGAACACTCTGTTCTGTGAGCCGTCCCGAGTGCGTGAACTCTCGAGCCGCGCTCGGCGAGGTTCCTGTGCCGAGGAGATGTCTATGGCTGAGTTCTTTGGGTATGCCGTGGATCGACGGCTTGCGCCCTTCTGGCTCCCCTTCGGTGTCCGTCCGAGCAAGGACGGCGTCACCATCACCGACGAGGGGACATTCCGAGCGACGTTCGGGTTCCTCAGGATGGAGACCCCGCTCACCAACATCGATGGAGCTCAGGTCACCCGCGACTACCGGTGGTGGACGGCCGCCGGCGCGCGAGGGTCAATGGCGGATGACGGGCTGACGTTCGGGACCAATAACCGAGCGGGAGTCTGCGTGCACTTCCGTGAGCCGGTCCCTTCGCCTCTCCGGCGCAAGGGTCATTCGGCACTCACGGTCACCGTCGCCGATGTCGACAGTCTCGCCGACCGGCTCCAGCCTTAGGGACGGGTACGAGCAGGTCGGCCGACTTCGCCGGCTGAACGTCGCCCGTCAACGAATCGTGCCCGATCCGGGGATCAGTGGCAGGTCGAGCGCAGTCACCCAACCGGGCGGAAGGTCGTTGACCGCGGGCACGGCGTTGAGCGCCCGGAGCCCTGTAGCGAGGCAACCGGCGGCGGCCGCGTCCCGGCCGCTGCCGTCCGTGAAGCGGAAGGCGGTCTCCTGGGTGATCGACGGGCTCCCTTCGATCTCGACCCGGTAGACGTCGTCCTGGGTGCCGCGACGCCAGTCGGGCGCGGTGTTGGCGCCGACGCGGTTTACATGCTCGAGTTGGATGCGGGTCACGCCGTCGTAGACGCCGTTGATCGTGAAGTTGATCGCGGCCACTTCTCCGGGGTGGATCACACCCTTCGCCGTCTTGATCTCTTCGTCCGTGACCCACTTGTCCCACGTGGTGGTGATCTCGTCGAGCTCGATGCCGACGGCGTGCGCCATCATCGGCACGGTCGCGCCCCACGCCATGACGAGGATGTCCGGATGCTCGAGCATCGCCCGGTATTCCGGGGGACGCCCGATTCCCATCTCGTTCTCGTAGTCACCCTCGTAGTTGGTGTAGTCGAGGATCTCGAGCGCGCGCACCACACGTACCTCGGCACAGAGCCCCATGAGCGTCATGGGAAAGAGGTCGTTGGCGAAGCCGGGATCGATCCCGGTCGTGAAGCACGACGCGCCGCCCGCCTCGCAGGCCTCGGTGATCGGAGCCATCCAGTCCGGCGGGTTGAGCGTCATCGCCGGCCAGACCCACGGCGTCATCGCCGTCGAGCACACGTCGATGCCGGCACGAAGGAAAGCGCCGATGTCCCGGATGTTGTCGGCCGGGTGCGCTGCCGTCGGCCCGTAGTGGACCAGGGCATCGGGCTCCAGGTCGACGAGCGCCTGGAGGTCGTTGGTGGCCGCCAGGCCGGTGGGATCGAGACCGCAGATCTCCCCGACGTCCCTGCCCACCTTTGCCGGGTTGCTCACGCCGACGCCCACGAGCTCGAACGTCGGGTGCCGGAGGATCTCGGGGATCACCATCCTGCCGACGAAGCCGGTGCCCCAGACCACGACTCGCCTGGCCATCTCGCTCCCTCTCTCTCGTCGTCCTCCTGGGTCGACGACCCATTCCAGAGCGTCGGGCTCGGGAATGAAAGGCCGATCCGGCCCGTTTTCTACTCGTAATCCTGTAATCACGGCCCTGGAAGCCCAGGAGGCCCCAGTGAACGAAACGGATGAGCGCTTGACCCTGCCCCTGCTGCCGCTGGCCACCGGCGTCGTGCTCCCGCAGATGGTCGTCACCCTCGCGCTGGAGACGGACGAGGCGAAGGCCGCGGCCGACGCCGGCATCGGCGGTGACGGGCAGCTGCTCCTCGTGCCGCGGGTCGAGGGACGTTACGCCCGGGTCGGGACGATCGCCCGGGTCGAGAGCTCGGGCGAGCTGCCGAACGGCGTGCGCGCCCTCGTGCTGCGCGGCGTCCAGCGAGCTGTTGTGGGTGTCGGCGTGGCCGGCACCACCGCCGGGCTCTGGGTGGAAGCGGAGCCGATCGACGACTCCGGCGAGCCGAACGAGCGCGTGCGCGAGCTGGCGCGCGACTACCGGGCCATCGTGGGTGCGATCGCCGAGCGTCTCGGCGCCGGCCGCCTGCGCGAAGCGCTGCGCGGTGTCACTGACCCCGGCGCGCTGGCCGACACGGCCGGTTGGTGGCCGGACCTGGAATCCGAGCGCAAGGTCGAGCTGCTCGAGACGCTCGACGTCCAGGAGCGGCTGGAGAAGGTCGTCGCCTGGGCGCGCGACGCGCTCGCAGAGCTCGACGTCGCCGAGAAGATCCGCTCCGAAGTCACCGACGGCATGGAGCGTCAACAGCGCGAGTTCCTGCTCCGCCAGCAGCTCAGCGCGATCAAGAAGGAGCTGGGCGAGGACGGCGGCGACGACGTGATCGAAGAGTTCCGACGCCGCATTGCCGAAGGCGGCCTCCCCGAGGCCGTGCGCGAGTCGGCGACCCAGGAAGTCGACCGGCTCGAGCGCACCAGTGAGCAGAGCCCGGAGCACGGGTGGATCCGCACCTGGCTGGACTCGTTGCTCGACATCCCGTGGGGTGAGCGCTCCGAGGACAACCTCGACGTCAACGACGCCCGCCGCGTCCTCGACGCCGACCACACCGGTCTGTCCGACGTGAAGGATCGCATCGTCGAGATGCTCGCGGTGCGCAAGCTGCGCGCCGACCGCGGTCTCGACGAGACCGACGGTCGTCGTGGCGCGGGCGCGATCCTCGCGCTCGTCGGCCCGCCCGGCGTCGGCAAGACGTCGCTCGGCGAGTCGGTGGCGCGCGCGCTCGGGCGGAAGTTCACCCGCGTTGCGTTGGGCGGCATCCACGACGAGGCCGAGATCCGCGGCCACCGCCGCACCTACGTCGGGGCCCGCCCCGGACGGGTGGTGCGCGCCCTCACCGAGGCCGGCACGATGAACCCCGTCGTGCTGCTCGACGAGATCGACAAGGTCGGCGCCGACTGGCGCGGCGACCCGTCGAGCGCGCTGCTGGAGGTGCTCGACCCGGCGCAGAACCACACGTTCCGCGACCACTACCTCGAGGTCGACCTGGACCTGTCCGATGTGCTGTTCCTCGCGACCGCCAACGTCGCGGAGACGATCCCCGGGCCGCTCCTCGACCGCCTCGAGGTGATCCGTCTCGACGGCTATACGGAGGACGAGAAAGTCGCGATCGCGCGCGATCACCTGCTGGTGCGTCAGCGCGACCGGACCGGGCTGCGTGACGACGACGTCACCGTGGAGGACGACGCGCTCCGGCTCGTCGTCACCGACTACACGCGTGAGGCCGGCGTGCGGAACCTCGAGCGGGAGATCGGCAAGCTGCTGCGCAAGGTGGCGGCTCGGCTCGTCGGGGGTGAGGTGCAGGCGCCCATCGACGTCGACGAGGGGCTCGTGCGCGACGCGCTCGGCCGTTCGAAGTTCTTCAACGAGGTCGCCGACCGGATCAACGGACCCGGCGTGGCCACCGGACTCGCCGTCACCGGCGCCGGGGGCGACGTGTTGTTCATCGAGGCTTCGGTCATGGATGGCGAGGCCGGGCTCACCCTGACCGGGCAGCTCGGTGACGTCATGAAGGAGTCGGCACAGATCGCGTTGTCGTACGTGCAGGCGCACGCCGACCAGCTCGGTATCGCGCCCGCCGCGCTCAACCGCCGCATCCACTTGCACGTCCCCGCGGGCGCAGTGCCCAAGGACGGGCCGTCGGCCGGCGTCACGATGACGACCGCGCTGGCGAGCCTGTTGAGCGGTCGTGCGGTGCGCAGCAACGTCGGGATGACGGGCGAGGTCACGCTTCAGGGGCGTGTCCTGCCCATCGGCGGCGTGAAGCAGAAGGTGCTCGCGGCCCAACGGGCCGGGCTCACCGAGGTGATCCTGCCCGCCCGCAACGGTCCCGACTTGGACGACGTGCCCGAAGCAACGCGCGAGGCCTTGTCGTTCCACTTGGCCGACGACGTGCAGGACGTGCTCGCCGTGGCGCTCGAGCCTGAGGCGCTCGCGAGCGCGGCCTGATCGCCGACGCCCTCATCGGAGTTGTCGACGCACCTCGTGGGTGACCGAGATCACGAGGATGAGGGCGGCGGCGGCGGGGAGCAACCACCACCCGTTGACGCCGTGGTGCGCGAGAACGAAAACGCCAATGACCGTGACGACGACGCCGACCGCGAGCCGCCAGTCGTCACCGACCAGGAAGTCGTACCAGAACTTCCCGAACTGCGCGAGCCACTTCATGACGTGGTCACCTCGGCAACGGGTGCCGTTCTCCGGACGAACGCGACCAGGCCGAACGACAGGATCACGACGAACGCGATCAGCCCGAGCAGCGCCAGGTCGGCTCCAGGCCAGGTGATGCCGGCGCCCTCGGCGCTCCAGAAGATCCCGAACGCCGTGAGCATCACGCCGACGCCGAACTTCAGCGTGTTCTCAGGTACACGTGTCAGCGGCGCGTGCACGATCACCCCGGCGCCCAGCACGACGATCAACGCGGCGGCGGCGCCGACTGCGGCCAACCCGACGTTGCGTTGGGTCCCGCCGAACGTGACCACGATGAACGCCACCTCGAGGCCCTCGAGAAACACGCCTTTGAACGCGACGGTGAACGCGTACCAGTCATGGGCGCGTCCTTCGCCGTCGGCTCGGAGGAGCTCGACTTCGGCTTCGTAGACGGCTTCCTCGTCGTGCAGCGCCTTCACACCGCCTG
>DASYFC010000077.1:0-24951 GCA_036498645.1 Acidimicrobiia bacterium
GGGATCTACTTCGCCAAGCTCGTTCGCGACTCGGGGCCAATCGGCGCGAGTCACGTCTTCTTCGTAGTACGCGACGACGCGAGCAATTCTTCGATCGCCTACCAGACGTCTGATACGACCTGGCAGGCTTACAACAACTACGGCGGCGTGAGCCTGTACCAGGGCGATGCCTTCAAGGTCAGCTACAACCGCCCGTTCGTGACCCGGGACGTGTTCGGGGGTCAGAGTTGGATCTTCAACGCCGAGTACCCGATGGTGCGATGGCTGGAACGAAACGGGTACGACCTCAGCTATTTGACCGGAGTCGACGCCGATCAGAACGGCGCCCTGCTGACGCACCACCAGGTGTTCATGTCGTCCGGCCACGACGAGTACTGGTCGGGAAGCCAACGCGCCAACGTCGAGGCGGCGTTGGCGAACGGCGTGAACCTCGCGTTCTTCACGGGTAACGGGATGTACTGGAAGACGCGATGGGAGAACAACCACCGGACGCTGGTCTGTTACAAGGAGACCGTCGACAAGGTCGACCCGAGCCCGCAGTGGACGGGACTCTGGCGTGATCCGCGCTTCAGCCCGCCGTCCGACGGCGGGCGACCAGAGAACGCGGTCATGGGAACGCTGTACGCGCAGCGAACGGACCTGGCGATCAACGTCCCCGCCGAGGACGGCAAGATGCGCTTCTGGCGCAACACGACGATCGCGCAGCAGTCGCCGGGCCAAAGTGTCGCGCTGCCGAACAACACGCTGGGCTACGAGTGGGACGAGGACATCGACACCGGCGGGGGCGGCGCCTTCCAGTCGGCGTACGGCTTGAGTCCGACCGGGGCAAAGTTCCGGCCGCCGGGGTTGGTCGAGCTCTCGACGACGACGAGCGGCTCCGTCGGACCGCTGCAGACGGGCGGGAGTGATCCCGAGTTGCAGGCGCCCGGAGCGAATGTCGGAGCCCAGGCAACCGCGCCCGTCACGCACCACATGACCCTGTATCGAGCGCCCAGCGGCGCCCTCGTCTTCAGCTCCGGGACCATTCAGTGGTCTTGGGGCCTGGATGCCAACCACGACGGGACCGCGACCGGTACTGACACCCGCATGCGCCAGGCCACCGTCAACCTGCTCGCGGACATGGGCGCCCAGCCGGCGACCCTCCAGCCCGGTCTGATCGCCGCGACCCCTTCCACCGACGCGACGCCGCCGGCATCCGTCGTCACGCCGCTCGCCCCCGTGCAGGTCAACCAGCCGGTCATCGTCTCGGGCACAGCCGTCGACGTCGGTGGGGCGGTGGGATCGGTTGAAGTCTCGACGGACGGCGGTCAGACCTGGAATTCCGCCAGTGGGAGAGACCACTGGGCGTTCGGGTGGACCCCGACCCAGGCGGGCACCTTCACGATTCGGAGTCGGGCAGCCGACGACAGCGGCAACCTCGAACAGCCCGGGCCCGGCGTCGTCGTCCTCGTTCTCTGACCCGGGCCGGGCAGCGCGCTTCGGACGGGATTCGCGCCTGGACAACGGTCAAACGGGGCAAATAGGGTAAACCCCCCCGCCGGTCGGGCGGGTCCAAGGGGGAACAATGGGAAGGCCGGTCTCTCGCCGCGTGCTCGCCGCCGTCGCGGCCGGCGCCGCTGCGTTCGCAGTTGCCGGGGTTGCCTACGCCAGCAGTAGCGGCGGCTACAGCTCGGCCGCCCAGGACTGCCCGAACGACGCCGATGCCAACAACGCCGGCCAGCCCGGCGCGGGGCAGCCGAACGCCGCCGTCCCGGGCTGTCACAACCTCAAGTTCAACGTGGACGACGGGCAGGGGAACCGCTACGCGCAGTTCGGTGTCGACCAGATCCCGAACGGCCAGAGCGAGGGGAGCGCCGACGCTCTTCCCCACGGGTTCGACGCCGCCGTCGACGTCAACGGCACTCCGGCAGGTACGCCCACCGACACGTGCGCGCCGACCGGTTCCGGCGTTGCCGCGCACGGCGACGTGACCAATCCGGCGGCGACCACCGGCACGCCCTGCACCGCGGCGCCCGGACAGAACGCGGCACGACTCCTCACCTGGGCGGGCGTCTACTTCGGGGCCGACGACAACCTCGACTTCGGCGAGCACGACGGCGCGAGCGGCCAGCACGGCACGAGCCAGGTGCAGGACGGCCCGTCCGACGGCGGCGCGATCGTCGTCAACTGGCACCCGACGGAATTGGTCGGATGGGCGGACCTGATCACGCACGCCGACACTTCGCCGCTGTTCTGGAACCCGGTGCCGGTTGCCGACGCCGGCGAAGGCGCGTGCGCCGATGGCTACTGCACGAGCGTGCACACGCGACGGCGGACCGTGTACGAGGGCGGCGGCAAGGGCAGCCGCGACGTGTACGACTACTCGGGGAAGCAGTGGGACCCGTACACGTGCAGCAGCGGGGACCAGACGGCGGAGTCACCGCAGTCGTGCGGCGGCCAGTCGATGAACAGCTGGCGCCAGCAGGAAGCTGGAACCGTGAACGCCGAGCCGGGCGTGCAGGTGTACGAGGATCCCGACCCGCAGTCGTCGCCGCTCGATCCGGCCTACGAGGCCGGCGCGACTCCGCAGCCGACGCTCTATCCGATTCCGGGTGCGTACGCCGGCACCTGTGGGGTGACCGCCGGAGGCGGCCCGGTCGCGACCGCGCCGCCCGGCACACCCGGCACGAACAGCGCCGGGCAGGTCAGCGTCACGACCGGCTGCTGAGCCGGAGTGCGCAGTGCGCGCGTCGAGGCCCCGGGCCGCTAGCGTCCGCGCTTCGTTCGCGAACGTTCAGGGGGCATCATGACGCGCGTGCGCACACGTGTGGACTGCCGTCTCGGCCCTCGACGTTGGTTCGCGGTGGTCGCCATCGTGCTGGCCGGGCTCGTGGCGTCAGGGTGTTTCGGTGGAGACCCGGGCGGCGGCCCGCCTCCGCCCCCGCCGGTGCCCCCGGGCACCGACGGTGGCTATGACATCTCCTGGGTCCAATGCGGTGGTGCGTACCCGACGAACCCCGTCTTCGGTGTGGTCGGGGTCAGCAACGGATCGGCCTTCCACGACAATCCCTGTCTTGCCGACGAGCACAACTGGGCCGCCGCTGCCCCGTACGAGGTCGGCTATTACTTCAACACGGCCAATCCGGGTGACCAGAGCGTGCACTGGACCGAACCGGGGCCGCTCTCCTGCAGCGGCGCGTCCGATGACCTGGGCTGCGCATACAACTACGGGTACAACGCCGCCCGCCACGCGTTCGAGTACGCCGGAGCCCAGACCGGAGCGGCGGGGGGCAAGCACTGGTGGCTCGACATCGAGACCGTCAACACCTGGTCCGCCGACGTCAACTCGAACATGGCCGACATTCAAGGCATGCTCGACTACCTGAACTCACAGTCCGGGGTGACTCCGGGCATCTACTCGAGTGGCTCGCAGTGGGCGCAGATCACTGGCGGAGCCGTGTTGTCCTCCACGCCGGTGTGGGTCCCGTATGCCCAACAGCGCGCGCAGGCACCCAGCTTCTGTGATTCGGCCTATTCGTTCACCGGTGGGCCGGTGAGCCTGGTTCAGTACCCGGCCGGGGGCTTCGACGGCGACTACGCCTGCTGACGAGCCCTTGACGACCTCCGTCGTCGACGCAGCGCCTTGGCAACAGCCTCCGACGAGTCGCCGCCGCGACCGGAGGATCCCGGCGACCACACTGCTGATCGCCGCCGCCTTCCTGGCGATGCCTTTCGTCGTCGCGATGATCTCGTTGGTCGGCTACCGCTGGCATCCGGTGTCGGACCTCGCGTTGGAGGCCCTCCGCGTCAAGGACGTCGGCGGACATCACACGCCGCTGGTCGGCGTGCAGTCCCGGTTCGGATGGTTTCATCCCGGGCCGCTGATGTTCTGGCTCTTCGCTCCGTTCGACCGGCTGTTCGGCGAGACCGGCCTCCTCGTGGGCGAGGCTGTCTTCAACGCCGCGGCGCTGGTAGGAGCCCTGGTGGTCGCACGGCGACGAGGCGGACTGCCGATGCTCGCACTCGTGGCAGTCATGGCCGCGTTGTTGAGTCGCGCGATCGGTCCTGCCGTGCTGATCGAACCATGGAATCCGTGGGTTCCCGTGTTGCCGTTCTTGCTCTACGTGCTGCTCGCGTGGTCGGTCGCAGAGCAGGACTGGGCGGCGCTCCCGTGGCTGGTGGGCATCGGCTCGTTCGTCGTGCAGACGCACGTCGGCTTCGCGCCCGCGGTTGTCGGGCTGGGCGCCATCGCGTGCGCGTTGGGTGCCTTCGGCCGGCTCCGCGCTCGCGCCCGTCAGAGCCACGAGAGCCGCGTGGTCGAGGAGACGGCGCGGTGGCCGACGCGCCGTTGGGGGCTCGTGGCCGTCGTCGTCGGCGTGTTGCTGTGGCTGGCACCGCTCGTTCAACAGTTCACCGGAACCACCGGGAACCTCGGGGACATCATCGACTCGTTCAGGCACCCGACGGAGCCCGTGGCTGGATGGGAGATCGGCTTCGGGGTCATGGGCCGCGAGCTCGGCTTCGTCGGTCCGTGGATCACCGGAGACGACGTGGGGCCGTCGGGCTTCCTCGAGACTGCATCGACGATCCCGGCGATGCTCCTGATCCTGGCGACGGCCGCTCTCGGCGCGCTCGCGTGGCGCCGCGGCGCGAAGGACGCAGGACGCCTCGCGGTCCTTGCCGTCGCCGGCGCGGTGCTGGGTGTCGTGGGGGTGTCGCGCATCACCGGCATCCTCGGCCCGTACCTTGCGCGGTGGACGTGGGTCGTGGCGGCTCTCGTCTGGCTCTCCCTCGCGTGGTCACTCTGGTCGCTGCTCCCACGGGCCTCCGTCACCAGAGCGCTCGTTGCGGCGGCACTCGTGGCCCTGATCGGAGTCACTGCGAGCACCGCGTGGGCGGCCGCATCGGTTCGCGCGCCGGACCACCAGTTCTCCGACACGATCGACCGGCTCGGCCCATCGACGGCAGCCCACCTCGAGCGCGACCAGACGTACCTGCTGACGTTCGTCGACAGCGAGAACGCGGGGGCGATGGGCGAGGGGATGCTCGTGGACCTCGCCGAGCGTGGCCGGCACGTTCGGGTCGAGCCGGCGCTCTCGCGCCTGGTCGGCTCATGGCGAACGGCGCGCAGAGCTCAGGTCGACGGTGTCGTGATCGTGGTCGCGGGGGGCGACCTCGAGCGGGGTTGGAGCCCACCGGCGGGCGCACGGCGAATCTCGGCGTACGACCCCTTGAGCCCGCGAGAGCGGACCCGTTCACGGCGCCTCGAACGCGAGGCGCGCAGCACACTCGGACCCGACGCTCCGTCCGGGGCGTTGCCGCTCGTAAGCGCGTTCGGGCGGCAGCAGCTCGTCGACAACGGTGTCGACCCGCACGTCGTCGACGAGTTGCGCAGGCTTCACGAACGCGGTGATGCGTACTCGGTGTACCTCGCGCCCGCGTAGAGCCGAACCTAAGCTTCGCCGTCATGCCGCCGGCACGGTGCCTCCTTGGTTCCGTGTACCGCCGTCTTGGTCCTGCTTCTACGACATCGACCGGCGAGCGACGGTGGCTCCTCGGCATCGTGATGGCGGGGGCGGCCTTGCGCCTCGGGTGGGTCCTCTACGCCGCGAGGGAGCCGCGGGGCTTCAACGATCCGATTCTGTACGAGGCCTTCGCGGCGCGCATCGCCGATGGACACGGATATACGTATGCGACCGGGCACGCGACCGCGTACTACCCGGTGGGCTATCCCGGTGCCCTCGGTGCAGTCGTGTGGCTCGCGAGGCTGCTCCCTTTCCCCGACAACATCCCGATGACGGCGGCGCTGTTCAACCTCGTTCTCGGCGTCGGGACGATCGCCCTGACGTTCGAGGTGGGACGACGGCTCTTCGACAACAGGGTCGGACTCGTCTCGGCGGCGATCGTGGCCTTCTGGCCGAACCTGATCTTCCACACCGCCGTCATGCTCACCGAGACGCTCTTCAACTTCTTGGTCATGGGGGCGGTCCTGCTGGTGGTGGCGCTTCCCTCCTCGGCACGGCGAGTCGGCTGGAGACGGTGGGCGGCATTCGGTGTCGTGCTCGGCCTCTCGGCGCTCGTACGGCCGATCTCCCTGACGTTCGTCGTCGTCCTCTTCGTGGTACTTCTCGTCGCGCGCTTCGGCTGGGCGGCCGCAGCTCGGTATGTCGGCGTCGCGACGGCGGCGGCGATCGTCGTGCTGGTGCCATGGACGGCCCGGAACATCAAGGCGACGGACTCTTTCGTCGTGATCTCGACGAACCTTGGTGACAATCTCTGCATGAGCAGGCACACCGGCGCGACGGGCGCGTTCCAGGCGAGCTCCGCCTGCATCGTCGGTCGAGAAATGGGAGCGACGCCGGCCCACGAGGTCGAGGCGAACAGCACGAACATCAGACGCGCAGCGCGGTTCGTGCGAGACCATCCCTTGAGCGAGGTCCGTCTCTGGTTCCTGCGCGGCTACCACGCGATCGAGAACGACCACGACGGCCTGCGGGCTTCGGAGTCATACGGCGCCAACCCGTTCATCCCTGGAGCATCGAGACGTGCGTTGGAGATCGTCGCCGACGTCTACTTCTTTGCCGCACTGGTGCTCGGCGTGCTCGCGGTGCCGGCGTTCGTCCGAAGGGGGCGACCGTGGCATCTGTTCTTCCTCCTGGCGGCGTCGGCGCTCGCGGTGCAGCCTGTGATCTTCTTCGGCGACCCGCGCTTCCACGTCCCGGTCCTGCCGTTCATTGCCGTTCTCGCCGCCGTCGCGCTGTGTCGGGGTCGCGCTCTGCTTCTGACTCGCACATGACGGACGGTACGAGGAACGACCCCCACTGACTCGGTCCGGGACTCCGCTAGTGTCTCGCCGCGAGCAAGGGACAGGGGGTGATCGTGTGCGCGGGCGGTGGATTGTTGCGTGCGCGTCCGTGGCCATCGGCGTGAGCTCGCTCGGGGGAGTGGCGGTCGCGGCGCGACCGTCCCAGGAGAGTCCGACGCCGGCCGCCGACTGGGTGCACTCGGTGTGCGGAGTACTGGTCCAATGGCGAGGCGATGTCGAAGGCGCCGCCACCGACGCCACGAACTCGGCCCAGAAAGCCCGCAAGCTCTCGGCGTCGGCCAGGGCCAAGCAGACCAAGCAGGCGATCGAAACGTTCCTCGGTCACGCCATGGACGCGACCGCCACCGCGGAGGAAGGTCTGCGCGCCATCGGCGGCCCACCGGTAACCAACAACGCCGACGTCGAAGACGCTCTGCTCGCGAGCTTCGACCAGCTCGCGAGCTTCTTCCAATCGTCAAGGGACCAGGCCCAGGCGGTATCTACGAAGCAGGCCAAGCAGGGTCAGGGGAAGCTGTCGTCGATCGCAAAGGCGATCATCACCCAGAGCGACGAGGTGCAGAGCCTGATGAACAGTGCCGTCGCCAAGGACGCCTCGGGGGCGCTGAGCGGTGCCATCGCGGCCGAGCCCCAGTGCGCGGATGTCCTCGGAGGTGCGGCGTGACCAGTCGTCTCATCAAGGCTCGCCGAGCCGTCGTCGCGGCCGCGTTGCTCGGCGCGGGAATCTGGCTCGGCGCGTTCACCGTCGCATCTGCGCCGGCAGGCGCCGGCGCTCACGACAACTGCCTGGTGACTGCAGTGGACGTGACACTCCACAACAAGTCGGGCAGCTCGCTCCCGCTCTCGAGCACGAGACCCGGCCTGACGAACAAGTGGTGCAAGCTCCCGGGTAACCCCGTCGGTCCGCAATCGGTCACCCAATTCGAGATCGGCGACAACTTGTTCAAGACGGAGGTGAACGTCGCGTACGTGGCACCAAACAACGACACCCTCGCGTTACAGGCGTCGTCCGGTTGGGGCGACCTGGAATCACCCGATGCCCGCTGTCATGTGGTTCCGAACGGACACGCGCCGTCTCCGTACCGTTGCAGCGCCAAGGTGCACGTCGAGTCCTTGAGCCGCGGGGCGCTCTTCGGCCTCAACACCCGTGTGTCGCTGGTCGAGTGGGAGATCCACGGCCCGTAGATCTGTGGCTTGACGTTTCCCCTCGGACAGCCGGCGGCATCGCGCCCTAGGACGTCGGCTCGATCGAGATCGTTCCCTCGACGTCCATCACTCGCAGCCGCAGTGACTCTTTCGCCCCGTCGGCGAAGGACACGTCGCAGCCGAGCTCCCCGCCTGGTTCGACGATCTGGACCGGGCTGGGGCCGCAGTCGATCGTCGCGGGCAGCGAGAGATGCGCCTGCACGTAGTTCTGCAACGCGGGGGCGGTCAGAACGGCCATCAACGCTTGAAACATGAGCTTTCCGTTGCGATGGGCGCTCGAGACCCGAACCCGCAATGGGGCGCCATCGAGCTCCACGGTGCACGTGATTGGCAGGGTCATGCGCTTCGGACATCGTGCTTGTCCAACGTTGGTGCCCGAATAGGCATGTCGGGTCTGTCGCACCAGTGCGCGCGTGACCTTCGCACGGTCGAGGCTCGCCTGGCCTCCTGAACTGCACGCGACGGGGCTGATGGCGAGGGCGGCAAGAGTGAGGAGGCCGAGTCGGCGGGCCAGGCTCCGCGCTTGCATCTCGATCGAGCCGGCGTTACTCCGTGCGTCCGCACGGGCGCGCCGAGCGCGCCATACTCCCACCGTGCGATGGGTACGTCAGTCCCACGTCGGACTCGCGGTCGGGTCCGTCGTGGTGGCGATGATCGCGCTGGCAGCGACGAGCTCCGGTGCATTCGCGAACAAGCGACCACCGCCCTCACCGCCCGCCCCGTCAACCACGACCACGACACCTCCTTTACCACCTCCGGCTCAACCCGGGGGCTCGATCCAATGGACGCCTGCCGGGCGGCAGGCCGTCGGCCAGCCGCTCCTCTACCTCGGGTCCTCCGGCGGAGCCAGCATGGCTTGGATGCCGCCGAAGCTCGTTCGCGCCGCGGTGTATCCCGGCTCGGCGGACCCCGGTCCGTGGTCGGTGGCGGGGCAAGTCGATGACATGAACCGGCCATTTCTGGTGGCCGCCTTCAACGGCGGATTCAAGGCGTCCGACTTCAGCGGAACCATCACCTCCTTCGGGCACGCCTTCCGGGACCCGGCCCCGGGCATCGCGTCCTTCGTGGCGTTCGCCGACGGAAGCTTCACGGTCGGGATGTGGGGCCGCGACGTCGGTCCGTCGCCCAACGTCGTGGCGATTCGCCAGAACCTGACGATGCTGGTGGACGGGGGCGCACCCACCGCGGCAGCGGCCTCGCCGGGTGGCTGGGGAGCCTCGGTGGGGGGAGTGGCGACCATGCGCTCGGGGATCGGCGTCGACGCCGGCGGCGGCTTGGTGTGGGCAGGAGGGCGGCTCAGTCCGGCTGACCTCGCCGGCGCGCTGGTCGCCGGCGGCGCGGTGCGTGGCATGGAGCTCGACATCAACCCGCAATGGGTGAACTTCAACCTGTATCAGCCGGACCCCGATGGACTCGTCCACGGCCAGCCTGTCTATGGCGCCAGCGGTCCTGACCGGTACTTGTCGCCTAGTAGCCGCGACTTCATCGCTGTCCTGGTTCGAGGAACGGTCATTCCGACCGGCCCCGAGAAGGTCGGGCTCCCGCCGCTCAACGCGAAGTCAAGGGTGCCGTAGGGCCGGCGTCGACATCGCGGCCGCGGCCGGGGGCCGGGGGTGGAGTCAGCCGAAGGTGAAGCAGTACGCCTCGACGCCCGCGTCGGAGAACTCGACCTCGAAGAGGCGGTCGGCAATCGCTCCGGGTTGGCGGATCAGTTGATAGGTGCGCTGGTCGCTCACCATCCCGCTGCCATCCGGGTCCGCGTCGGTCCCGTGCGCATCCTTGGCGAGTTGGCCGTCGAGGAACACCCGGAACGGGATCGACGCGCCACGGGATGTCGGGCCCATCACGAGGTTGAGATCGCGCGCGTGGAATCGGAAAGCGATTCGTCCGCCACGCTCGTTCAAGACCGCGGCGTGCCCGGCGACCGTCCAGTTCCCCGAGAGTCCCCAGACATTGAGGCGCATCCGTTCCGGCAGTGTGTAGTCGCGAGCCTCGTCGAAGCTGGCGGCCCCTTCCTGGGCGAAGCCGGTGCTCTGGTTGTAGCCGACATACGTCTCCGGCGACTGCAGCGTCTGCCAGTCGGCGGCCACTTCCAGGCCGCGCGGGTCGACCATCACCAGGTTCTGATCGATGTCGTCTGCACCGGCGTCGCGCAGCAACTGCTGGATGACCATCTCCGTCATCGGGTACTCGCCCTCGCCGAAGTGATGGAATCGGATTCGGCCTTCCTCGTCGGCGATGTACACCGCCGGCCAGAAGTGGTTCGCGAATGCGCCCCACACGGCGTAGTCGCTGTCGAGCGCGACCGGGTACTCGACACCGAGGTTGCGGGACTGCGCGACGACGTTGTCGATGTCCCCTTCGAAGCCGAACTCGGGCGTGTGGACGCCGATCACGGTGAGGCCATCGTCCTGATACTTCGCGGCCCAGGCGCGCAGGTAGGGCAGCGTGCGCAGCCAGTTGACGCAGGTGTAGGTCCAGAAGTCGACGAGGATGACCCGCCCGCGCAAGTCATCGGGCATCAGCGGGTCGGAGTTGAGCCATCCCGTCGCGCCCTCGAAGGACGCGAGACGACCTTCGACCCCGAGCGCAACCTCCTCGCTTGCGAGGCGATGCACGATCGAGCGGATCAGCCCCGGTCTGGCGTCTTGTTCCTCGTCGCTCACGAGTGTCGACTAGCGCAATGGCCCGAAGGCTGCGCGCAACTCCTCCGAGAAGAGTTGCGGCTCCTCCCACGCGGCGAAGTGCCCGCCCTTGTCGACCTCGTTGAAGTAGATCGTGTTGG
Source organism: Acidimicrobiia bacterium (assembly GCA_036498645.1). Classification (GTDB taxonomy): domain Bacteria; phylum Actinomycetota; class Acidimicrobiia; order IMCC26256; family JACDBD01; genus JALZAA01. The sequence goes on from DASYFC010000077.1 coordinate 10,794, forward strand.
GGTAGGCCTTCTCGACCCAGCTGCGCGGCGTCCGCCAGATCTCGCCCGGGAACGTCGTGAAGCCGACCGGGATGGAGACCGGCGGGGGAGGCTGCCCCGCCGCACGAGCATTTTCTTGTCCTTCCTCCCAGTACGAGCGGGCCGCCGAGGCTCCGGTGCCGGTCAGCCAGTACAGCGTGACGTTGTCGACGATGTGGTCCCGGGTGAGATTGCCCGAAGGCTGCCCGTCGACGAAGGCGCGAGCGATCTTCTGGTAGCTGTCCGTGTCGTGGTCGAGCATCCAGGCCGCCAGAGCGACGGGTGAATCGAGCAGGGCGTAGCCGATCGTCTCCGGCCGTGTCGCCTGCTCCACGAAGTACCCATTGCCGGTCGCACCAAATGTGGCGAGCTGGTCGAGCGCGGCACGTTCCTCCGCAGTGGGTGGCGACGAGCTCAGGGCTTGGGGGTTGCCCAGCGCCGGCGTGAGCAGGTTGGTGTGGATGCCGATCAATCCGTCCGGTGCCTGGCGGCCCATCGCGTCGGTGACCTGGGAGCCCACGTCGCCGCCCTGCGCGACGTACCGGGTGTAGCCGAGGCGCTGCATCAGCGTCGCCCACGCCTGCCCGATGCGGCCGGGACCCCAGCCGAGCTCGGTCGGTTCGGTGGAGAAGCCGTAGCCGGGTATGGACGGGAGCACAAGATCGAAGGCGTCCTCGGCGCGTCCGCCGTGCGCGGTCGGATCGGTGAGCGGGCCGACGGTCTCGAGCAGCTCGATCACCGACCCGGGCCAGCCGTGCGTCATGATCAGCGGCAACGCGTTCTCGTGCGCCGACTTCACGTGGATGAAGTGGATGTCCACCCCGTCGATCTGGGTCTTGAACTGCGGCAGCGCGTTCAGCCGCGCCTCGCAACGGCTCCAGTCGTAATCGGTGGTCCAGTAACTGGCGAGCTCCTGCAGCGCCGCCAACTGCACGCCCTGCGACCGATCATCGACGAGCTCCCTGCTGGGCCAGCGCGTCGCGGCGATGCGGCGGAGCAGCTCGTCGATCTCCGGCTGAGGAACTTCGATTCGGAACGGTCGAATCTCCGTCGCGGTGTCGACGGTGCTGCTCATGACATTCTCCCTTCGTCACGGAAGTCGCGGCACGCGCGCTCGGGCCCAGCGCCGCGGCGTTGAAGATCGCGGGAGAGCCGCGACTCCGGCGCACGAGCGGCTCCGCCGAGAACCCCGACGAGCTCTGACGCAGCGAGCCGACCGCGTGCGCCTTCTTTCATTGCCTGCCCTCGAGAGAGACCCAACGATTGTCGCCTTCGACGAACCGCGGAAGCGACCGACGCGCGGATCTTTCGACGCTATGCCCGCCGTCAAGTGGCGGCGGTCGATCTCCATGCTCTCGTGAGGCTGCGCGCGTTATCACCGTTCTGACACGGGACGGCGAGGATGTCTCGACACCGGAATACTTCGGAGCGCCATCCTCGTTGCCCATCGACAGATCGGCCGAGAGATTGGGGCGTGCGATGATTTTGGTGATCGGCGGCAGAAGCAAGATCGGCTCTACAGTCCTCGATCAACTCGGGAGACGACAGGAGTCGGTGCGCGCCCTCGTGCGGTCGAGCGAGGCACCGGCGGCCTTTCCGCCGCCGATCGAGACGGTGACCGGTGACCTCGAGAAGCCGGCATCGCTCGAAGCCGCAATGAAAGGTGTGGAGAAGGTCTTCCTCCTGTGTGGGCCCACGCCGGACGAGGTGGCGCTGAATCGCAACGCGATCGACGCCGCCCGCGCCAGCGGTGTTCGCTTGGTGGTGCGAAGCTCGATCCTCGCGGCCGATCCTGCATCGACGGCCACGTTCGTTCGCAACCACGGAAAGAGCGACGCCTATCTGGCCCAATCCGGGCTCGCGCATGTGATCCTGCGGCCCAACTACTTTGCCCAGAACGTTCCCGAGAGCGTGATTCCGACGATCGACGGCGACGGGCGGTTCTACGCGAACCTCGGTGACGCCCGCGTCAGCATGGTCGACACCGCCGACGTGGGCGCCGTGGCCGCGGTCGTGTTGACCAATCCCGGTCACGCCGGGAAGACGTACGACGTCACCGGACCCGAGGCGCTGTCGTATGACGACGTGGCATCGACGCTCTCATCGAGGCTGGGCCGGCGCGTCGAGTACGTGGACGTGCCCGACGCCGCGGCTCGATCCGCCCTCGCTGGTGCCGGGCTCGGCGACTGGCTCGTCGACAGCCTGGTGTCACTGTTCGCGCAGTACCGCCGCTCCGGAACCGACGGCTATGCCGCCCAGGTGACCGACACCGTCAATGAATTGACCGGCCAACCCGCCCGCACCCTCGACGACGTCTTGACCACGGACTGAGACTCGCCGTAAGCGCGCGTACCTGGCGTCTAGCATCATTTCTTGCCGTGTCGAGAGTAAAGGTCACCGTCCTCAGCGACGCGAGCGCGCCGTCACTCGTGCTTGCACTGGTCCCGGCGTTTGCAGCCGCCGTCGGAGTCCAAGCAGAAGACGAGCGGCGGCTCGCCGCGGTCATCGAGCAACTCATCAGCTTTACGCTTGACAATGCGTACCCGGACGACGACCTCGGCGAGATCGAGGTGACGCTCGAGCCGGGCGACGGATCGGTACAGATCGGCGTGCACGACTGGGGCCTGCCGCTGATGAGCGCCGGAGGCCAATTCGGATCGCTGCCCGAGCCGCTCGCCGCGCTCCCTCCCGAAGCCCATGACGTGCTGCTCACGAACCTCGGCTCGAACGGGAAGCGGCTCACGGCAGAAGTGACCGTGGGCGCCGGTGGCGATGGAGGGGCGAGGTGGCACCACATCGAGGCTGGGCCCAGGCGCGCACGGGCCGCGGTAGAGGCTTCTGACGCGATCGAGGTGAGGGCGGCTACGCCTCAGGACGCGGAGGCGATCGCTCAGCTCCTGTACGAGAACTACCACCTGAGCTACGTGCACGCCGACTTCTACCGGCCGCGGTACTTGATGGCGACGCTCGCGTCGGGCGGCTTGCTGTCGACGATCGCCGTCCACGACGGGCAAGTGATCGGGCATAGCGCGCTGATGCCGCTCGCTGGTGTCTCCTCCGCCGAGACGGGGGCGGCCGTCGTCCACTCCGCCTATCGCGGCCTCGGTGTATTCGGCCGCTTGTCCGAGTACACCCTCCACAGAGCGATCGAACGCGGGCTTGCTTCGGTCTTCGGCGATGCCGTCACCATCCATCCCTTCAGTCAGCGCGTCGAGCGTTCGAACGGCTACTTCGAGACGGCGCTCCAACTCGGCATGTTCCCGGCGCAAACGACGATGCGCGGATTCGGCGGCGAAGGGCCGAGACGACGCACGGCCACGATCCGCTCCTACCGGCCCTTCGACGAGCAGCAGCGGCGGATCGCACTGCCTGCCATCTACCGCGAGCTGCTCGAAAGCGTGTACGCCAACGTCGGCCTTTCGATCGAAGCCCGGACCCAGCCGGCTCCCTTCGAGGGCGAGGCGCTCACGACCGAGGTCGACGAGCCGCGCTCCCTCGGCTTCCTGCGCCTCCGGCGCTGGGACGGGAAAGGCGGCTCGGCCCTGCAGGGCGCTGTGCGCCACCTGCGCTCGCGGCACGTCGACGTCGCCTATGCCGACGTCGACCTGGCGGCTGTGGCCGATGTGAACGACGCGACCGCCGAGTTGAACGAGCACGGTTTCTTCGCCGCGGGCCTCGTTCTCGACGGGCTCGACGGCCACGACTACCTCCGGCTGCAGCTGCTCGATTCAGAGGAGATCGAGCTCGACGACGTCGTCTGCGACTCGGCGTTCGCCGACGCCCTGAGGCGACGAGTACTCGAGGACAAGGATCGCGTCGGCGGATGACGTGGCCTAGGCGCTGACGTCTGCGACAACGACGGAGACGTTGTCACGACCGCCTCTGGATAGGGCCAGCTCGACGAGCACGTCGGCAGTCGCTTTGCGGTCCTCGGTCGTCGCCATCAAAGACGCGATCTCGTCGTTGGGCACCTCATTGAAGAGGCCGTCAGTGCACACGAGAACGCGATCGCCTTCCACGGCAGGGTGGGCGGCACTGTCGATCTCGACATCTGGTCCGACTCCGAGCGCTCGGGTAAGGATGCTGCGGTGAGGATGCTCGAGCGCCTCTTGTTCGCTCAGCTCCCCGCGCCGCACAAGCTCGGCAGTGACGCTGTGATCCTCGGTCAGTTGGCTCAACGACCCGTTGCGCAACACGCAGGCACGGCTGTCGCCAACGTTGACGACCCCGAGGCCTCCGTCTCCGGTCAGGCCGACCGCACAGACCGTCGTGCCCATGCCCTCCAACTCGGCACCCGCGCCGGCGCGGTCCCAGATTGCCCGGTTGGCTGCACGCACCGCCGCTTCGAGCTCATCGAGCGAACGCCCGGTGAAGGCAGCTTGCACGAGCGCTACCGCGACCGCGGAGGCGACCGCTCCTCCAGGGTGACCTCCCATGCCGTCCGCGACCGCGGCAAGGTGGTCACTGCTCACGACGGCGTCCTCGTTGTCGTCGCGCACTCGGCCGATGTCCGTACGACTGACTGTCTTCAATTTCAGCATCGGTTCCTTCCCTGAGCGCTCATTGTCGACGTGTGTGAGCGACGTGGCCTCGATCGACAACAGACGTCGTGCGAGGTCGAGGGCCTGCTGCCGGTGCGCTGCATCGATCTGCACTCGCCTCGCCCAGCCATCAAGCTGATCGCACGAGGGATCGCGAAGGAGTGCTGCGACATCGGCGAGCGGCATGCTCGCCTCTCGCAGCGCGTCGATCAGTTTGGCTTCGCGCAACTGACTCGGGGAGTAGTAGCGGTAACCCGATGCCGAATCGACCGCTGCGGGGACCAGGAGCCCACCGGCTGCGTAGCTGCGGAGGCGATTCGGTGACAGACCAGAGCGCTCTGAGAACTCGCCGATCGGCATGAGGTCGTCCACGAAGCGCAGCATGAGCCCTTACCGTGGGTGAAGGTCAAGAACCGCCGCCACGGGCGGCCAGCACCCCCCTACCGCCGGGGAGGTCGGCAGGGACGACGAAGGGAGGCGGACGATGGCTGAGCCTGGTCTCATCCTGGTGACCGGTGCCGCCGGCGGGGGAGTCGGCGGCGTGGGCGGCAAGGTTGTGGCGTTGCTGCGTCAGCGCGGCCGGGCCGTAAGAGGAATGGCGCACCACGACGACGGCCGCGCCGATGCCCTGCGCGCGCTCGGCGCCGACGTCGTCGTAGGTGACCTCACGCGGCCGGCAGATGTCGCGACGGCCCTCGACTCGGTCCAGCGGATGTTCTTCAGCATGAGCCTGGCGCCGTCCTACCTCGAGGCCACCGCGACGGTCGCGACGGTCGCTCGTGCCATCGGCGACTTGGAAGCACTCGTCGCCATATCCCAGATGACCGTGTCCCAGATGGACGCGCTCAGCATGAGCGAGTCACACCATCAGCGGCTGCACTGGCTGTCGGAGCAGGTGCTCGACTGGTCTGGGCTTCCGGTCGTACACGTTCGCCCGACTGTCTTCTTGGACAGTCCGTTGTTCACGACCTTGGCGGCGCGCTCCATCGCCGACAGCGGCACCATCCGGCTCCCGTTCGGGACCGGTCACACGTCGCCGATCGCGGCCGACGACGTCGCGCTGGTCGTCGCCACGATCTTGACCGACCCGAGGCCATACATCGGCCGGGTCTTCGAGCTGACGGGCCCCCGATCGCAGGACATGAACGGCGTCGCCGAAGAGTACGCACGCGCGCTGAACAGACCGGTTTCCTACGTCGACGTCCCGTGGGAGACGTGGGCCGAGCAAGTGCTCGCAGGCGCCAAGCTCGGACCGTACGTCGATGAGCATCTCGCGACCATGGCCCGCCTACATCGCGAGAATCGGTATGACCGTATGACCGACACGGTCGAGGAGATCACCGGCCGACCCGCGGAGTCCGTCGAGGAGTTCATCGCGCGGCGAAGAGACCTCTTCGTCGGGTGACGTGCGGCGGCGGCGCTAACGCGTCAGCGTCGCTCGCTAGTCATCTGCACCGAGGTTGCCGTACGTGGGCGCGCCGGCGGTCTCATAGGCGAGCTGGAGCGTGCCGTTGGGGTGGGTGACCGATTCGGTCAGTCGCAGCGCAGTGGGCACGGTCCCGTCGGCGAACACGTGCTTGCCGCTGCCGAGCAGCACCGGATACAGCCACAGGTTCAGCCGGTCGACGAGACCGAAGCGCAGCAGTGACTGCACGAGGTCGAGACTGCCGATGACGTGGATCTCATCGTGGCGCTCCTTGAGGGAGGTGATGCCCGGGGCGAGATCCTCGGCCACAACGGTCGAGCCCTGCCACGCCAGGGGGCCGGCGAGCGTGCGGCTGGCGACGTACTTCGGGACGCTGTTGAGCAAGCCGGTGAACGGCATCGCCTCTGGAGCTGTCGGCCAGTAGTCCGCGAAGATCTCGTAGGTTTTTCGGCCGAGGAGCAGCGCGTCCATGCTCCTCGCGTTCTCGAAGATCACCCTGCCGGACTCCTCATCGAGCAGCGGCGCCTGCCATCCGCCGTGCGTGAAGCCGTCGTCGCGATCCTCATCGGGCCCTCCGGGTGCCTGTGCCACCCCGTCCAGCGTGACGAACTCGGTCACGGTGAGCTTGCCCATGCTGTCTTCCTCCTCTTGGTGGCGACGACACCAGTTCAGACTCGAACCACGTACAGGACTCATCGCCGGCCTGCCATCGCGAATACGGGAATTTCGCGACCACGTTTTGCGATCGATTCGAGTCCGCTTCAAGCTTGAGTGCGCGGAGTCTGCTGAGGACGCGAGGGAGGTTGCAATGCATGCGATCGCAGTGAACGAATACGGAGCCAATCCTGCCTTGGTCGAACTTCCCAAGCCGCAGCCAGGGCCGCGTGAGATCCTGATCAAGGTCCGGACCGCGGGTATGAACCCCGGTGACCGCCAGATCGCCGACGGCGTCTGGAAGGACCGGGTGCCGGGGACCTTCCCGCTCGTGCTCGGCGCCGATGTCGCGGGCGTGGTCGAATCCGTGGGCGAGGGAACGGCGAAGTTCGCTGCGGGCGACGAGATCTTCGGCCAGTTGCTGATCCCGCCCCTCGGATCGACGGGCACGTACGCCGAGTACGTGGCGGTGACCGAAGACGCGCCGCTGGCGAAGCTGCCGAACGGTTTCGACGCCGTGGTTGCGGCGACGTTGCCGACGCCCGGTGGTACGGCTCTGCAGATGGTGACGTCTGTCGAGCCGCTTTCGGACAAGACTGCGCTCGTCGTGGGTGCTGGTGGTGGGGTCGGCTCGTTCGCCACGCAGTTCGCCGTGAACGCCGGCGCGCACGTCATCGCCGACACGAGCGGGAGCGATACCGACCGTATGCGCAGCTACGGCGCGGACGAGATGATCGACTACTCCGCGGTGTCGGTGACCGACACGGTACATCGCGCGCATCCCGACGGGATCGATGCGCTCATCGACGTGGCCAGCGACGCGGACGAGTTTGCCGCCCTTTCCTCTTTCGTTCGTTCCGGTGGGAGCGCGGTCACGACGCGATACGTGGCCGACACGGCGAAGCTCTCCGCGCGCGGCGTCACCGGCGTCAATTTCTCATACCAGTGCTCGCCCGAGGTGCTCGGACGGCTCGCGGACGCCGTCGTCGCCGGTCGCATCGCCGTACCACCCACCACGACGATCAAGCTGGACGACGTGCCTCTTGCGATGAGCGGCGGAGGCCCTCACGGCGGCAAGACCGTCATCGCATTGTGAATCGCAGCCAGTCGCACTGGTGAAGGCGCCGAACGAGGGCGCACCGAACGGCGCTCCAGAACGCGCAACCACGATGGCTCACTACGCTCCGGTTACGGACTAAGGGAATCGTGGATTCGACTGCGAGTCGCTGGGGCGACGATATGCCCCAGATGACCGACTCGCAAAGGAGCGCCGCGATGGAATCTCGGCCCGCGCCGCCGGTCCCGCTCGACGAGCAACCGTCGATCCATGATCGCCGCTGGTTCCTGCTCGCGATCATGTGTCTGTCGCTCGTGCTCGTCGTCATGTCGGTGGCGGGTCTGAACACCGCGCTGCCGACGATCCAGCGCGACCTGGGCGCTTCGGCGTCCGACCTCCAGTGGATCGTCGACGCCTACTCGATCGTGTTCGCCGGTTTGTTGCTGAGCGCGGGCGCGATCGGCGACCGCTTCGGCCGCCGCCGTGTCCTGCTCGGTGGCCTCGCCGTGTTCGGGGTGGGCACGCTCGTGGGCGGGCTCGCCACGGGCTCGACGCAGTTGATCGCCGGCCGGGCGGTGATGGGCGTCGGCGCCGCGTTCATCATGCCGGCGACGCTTTCGATCATCACGGCGATCTTTCCGCCTGAGGAGCGCACCCGCGCGATCGCGATCTGGGCCGGCTTCGCCGGCGCGGGCTCGACGATCGGCCCCGTCGTCACTGGCGCACTGCTGGAAAAGTTCTGGTGGGGGTCCGCGTTGCTCGTGAACGTTCCCATCGTCGTGGTGATCATCGCGGCGGTCGTGACGTTTGCTCCCGACTCTCGGGACGAAACGAGGACGCCGCTCGACCCTGTGGGCGCCCTCTTGTCGCTCGTGGGTTTGAGCTCACTGGTCTACGGGATCATCCAGGGGCCCGACGACGGATGGACGAGTGGCCGTGTGCTCCCGGCGTTCCTGATCGCCGGCGTCACGCTGGCTGCCTTCGTCGTCTGGGAACGGCGAAGTGACCATCCGATGTTGCCGCTGACCCTGTTCCGCGACCGGAGTTTCAGCACCGGCGCCGGCGTCATTTTCATCGCGTTCTTGGTGCTGTTCGGCTTCTTCTTCCTCTTCACGCAGTACTTGCAGTTCGCCCGCGGGTACTCCCCGCTGGAGGCGGGCCTCTCCACACTGCCGGCGGCGGTCACGTTGATCGCGGTCTCGCCCCGCAGCGCGGCGTTGGCGCAGCGCTTTGGCGCCGCCCGCGTCATGGCGGCCGGGCTTGCCGTCGTCGCCGGCGGACTCGGCGTGCTGAGCAGGTTGTCGCCCGACACGCCGTACCTGGTGATCGCGGCCGCGCTCGCGCTGCTCGGTGCCGGCATGGCCATCACGGCCGCGCCGGCGACCGGCCAGATCATGACTTCGGTGCCGCTCTCGAAAGCGGGCGTCGGGTCGGCCGTGAACGACACCTCCCGGGAGCTCGGCGGCGCGCTCGGCATCGCCCTCCTGGGCACCATCGCCACCTCCGCCTACCGGTCCGGGATCGACCTCAGCCGGATCCGGCTCCCCGCCGGCGCACGGGCGGCCGCCCAGGGGTCGATCGGCGCCGCCGACGCGATCGCGGGCCGCATCCCGGGCGGCGACGTTCTGGCGGCCCAGGCGGCCTCGGCGTTCACCGACGCGTTCACGCTCGTCTGCTCGATCTCGGTCGGCGTCGCCCTTGCCGCCGCCGCCACGATCCTCGTCGTCTGGCGCCCCCGGCGAGAGCCGGTGGTCGAAGACACCGAGCGGGAGGCCGCCGAGTTCGGCGCCACGCTGGCACCCGTTCCGGTACGCCCGTGCCCGTGACTGGTGCCGGGTCGACGTGAGGGCCGCACCCGACGCGCTCGCCGAGGCGGACCCCGCGTCGATGTCCAGGCCAATGGCTTCGCGAATCGAGCAGTACGCCATGATCGGCGACACGCAGACCGCCGCGCTCGTCGGCGACGACGGCTCGATCGACTGGTTTTGCGCGCCTCGATTCGACAGCGGCGCGTGCTTCGCCGCGCTCCTGGGAGACGAGAACCACGGACGCTGGCAGATCGCCCCGGCTGCCGGTGGTCGCGCCACGCGTCGGCGATACCGCGATCACACGCTCGTGCTCGAGACCGAGTTCGACACGCCCGAGGGCTCGGTAAAGGTCATCGACTTCATGCCGATCCGGGACCAAGCCGTCCACGTCATTCGGATCGTCGAGGGGGTCCGCGGCAACGTCCCGATGCGGATGCACCTCACGATCCGGTTCGACTACGGCCACATCATCCCCTGGGTGCGCAACATCGATGGTGCCCTCGCCGCCGTGGCCGGCCCGGACGCGCTCGTGCTGCGCACCCCGGTCGAGACGCATGGCGTAGGCCACTCGACCGTCGCCGAGTTCACGGTCAGGCGCGGGCAACGAGTTCCCTTCAGCCTCGCTTGGCACCCGTCTCATTTGGACATGCCCCGGCCCCGGAACGCGACCCGGTCCTTGAGCCGGACGGAGAAGTGGTGGCGCAGCTGGGCGGAGAAGTGGACCTACGACGGCGAATGGCCCGAGGCGGTGCAACGCTCGGTGATCACACTGAAGGCGCTCACGTATGCGCCGACGGGCGGGATCCTCGCCGCGCCCACGTCCTCGCTTCCCGAATGGATTGGAAGCGTCCGCAACTGGGACTACCGCTTCTGCTGGCTCCGTGACGCGACGTTCACACTTCTGGCGCTGATCCACGCCGGCTACGAGGATGAAGCGAAGGCCTGGCGCCAGTGGCTCTTGCGCGCTGCCGCCGGCGAGCCATCCGATCTGCAGATCATGTACGGACCCGGGGGAGAGCGCCGGCTGACGGAGTGGACCGTGCCATGGCTGCCCGGGTACGAGGGCTCCCAGCCCGTCCGAATGGGCAACGCGGCGTCCGAGCAGTTCCAACTCGATGTGTACGGAGAGGTCGTTGATGCGCTCTACCAGGCCCGGTGGTTCGGCGTCGCCAAACGCGATGCCAGCCCGCGCAACTTGATCCTTACACTTCTCGATTTTCTCGAGGACGGTTGGAAGCTACCCGACGACGGCATCTGGGAGGTGCGCGGGGTCCGCCAGCACTTCACGCACTCGAAGGTCATGGCGTGGGTGGCGTTCGACCGCATCGTACGAGGTCTCGAGGAGTTCAGCGTCGAAGACGACGCCCAGCACATCGCGCACTACAGGAGCATTCGCGACGAGATCCATGCCGAGGTGTGCACCAAGGCTTACGACGAAGACCGCAACACATTCGTCCAGGCGTACGGTTCGCCCAATCTCGACGCAGCGTTGCTGATGATGCCGCTCGTCGGATTCCTGCCCGCGACCGACGAGCGGATGCAAGGGACCATCGACGCCATCCGGCGCGAGCTGACGACCGGCGGGTTCGTCATGCGGTACTCGACCGACAGCGCCGTAGACGGGCTTCCCCCAGGTGAAGGCGTATTCCTGCCGTGCACCTTCTGGCTGGTGGACAACCTCGCGTTGATGGGACGCGTCGACGAAGCACGCGCTCTCTTCGCGCGATTGGTCGGCCTTGTCAACGACGTTGGACTGCTCGCCGAGGAGTACGACCCCGAGTCGGGGCGTCAGCTCGGCAACTTTCCGCAGGCGTTCACCCACGTGGCAATGGTGAACAGCGCCTACAACCTGTCGCGAATCGAGAGCGCGGACGGGCCGGCACACCATCGCAGTCGCCCCTAGTTGACACGCTCTTCCTAGAGGGTGACACTCACCCCGGCGAAGGGGGGCCGCTGATGGGGTGGAACCTAAAGGGCAGTTACGTCGAGACGTGTTCGTGCGAGCTGATGTGCCCGTGCAATCTCTCATTCGACCACGGCGCCACGTACGAATTCTGTCGTGTCACCCTCGTCTTCAACATCCGCGAGGGTCAGGTCGAAGGCACCGACATCGGCGGTCTGAAGGTGGCGGCCATCGCCGACACGCCGAAGGTCATGACCGAAGGAAACTGGCGGCTCGGCGTGTTCATCGACGCCCAGGCCAGCGACGAGCAATTCGAGAAGCTCGTTCAGGTCTTCAGCGGGCAGCTCGGCGGCCCCATGAGCGCGCTCGCTCCCTTGGTGGGTGAGGTGCTCGGCGCCGAGCGCGCGCCGATCGATGTGGTCGACGATGGCCTGCGTCACAGCGTCCGCGTCGGAGACGCGATCGACTTCGAGGTCGAGGACATCGTGCCGTTCGGCGTCGAAACGCGCAGGCCCGTGCGATTCGATGGGATGTTCCATCCGGTCGGCTCCAACCTCACGATGGCCGAAGCGAAGCGATCGCGGATCGACGCCTTCGGCATCCAGTACGAGGGCAAGACCGGCCTTTCGACGTCCGAGTTCTCCTGGGCCGTCTGACGCAATGAGCGCCCCGGCGCAGGCCCGCCTTCCTGCAGGCGGAGGGCTCGCTCCCGCGCTGGCAGCGGTACGCACGCGGCTGGGCCTGGTCGCGCTGCTCTTCGCGGTTGCTGCGATCAGCTGGTGGTGGACGGCGGGCCAGATGCAGGGCATGGACAACGGGCCTTGGACCGGTCTCGGGACTTTCGGCTGGTTCCTCACGGTCTGGGTCGTGATGATGGCCGCGATGATGTTTCCGTCGGTCGCTCCGACCGCGGCGCTCTACTCCCGTATGACCAGGCAGCGCTCTCCGGTGTCGCCCCTCATGTTCGCGTCCGGCTACCTCTTCGTTTGGGCCGGCGCCGGGGTGCTCGCCTTCGCGATTGGAGTGGCGATCACCTGGATGTCGGGCGACCTCCTCGCGTGGGACGGTGCCGGCCGGTGGGTTGCGGGCGGCACGCTCGTCGTCGCCGCCGTCTACGAACTGACACCCATGAAGGACATCTGCCTCGCGAAGTGCCGCAGCCCCCTCGGCTTCTTACTGGGCTCCTGGCGCGACGGCTGGTCGGGCGCGTTCCAGATGGGAGCCAAGAACGGTGGATGGTGCGTCGGGTGTTGCTGGGCCCTCATGGCGTCGCTCTTCGCACTCGGGATCATGAGCATCGTCTGGATGGCCGTGGTCGCCAGCCTCATCGCCGCCGAGAAGATCGTCCCGTGGCGCCGCGTCGCACATGGAACCGCCGCAGTCCTGCTGGCCCTCGGCGTGCTCCTGCTGATCGCGCCCAGCGCCATCCCGGGCCTCACCACTCCCCGGAACAACCAGATGGACCAGATGACGGTCGGTTCCTCGTAACCGGCGCGCACAGGTGCTGCCCATGACGGCGACGGCCTGAGCGGCGGCACTGAAAGGAGGGGACCATGAGCTACGCCAAGCCACTACTGGACACCTTCCCACGGACCGTCAACGTCGACGCCGGCGTGTTGGCTGGCACCATCGACGCGCTCAACGACTGCGCCCAAGCCTGCACCGCCGACGCCGACGATGACTTGAGCGAGCACAACCTGACCGAGATGGTGAAGTGCATCCGGCTCTGCCTGGACTGCGCCGACGTCTGCACCGCCACCGTCAGGGTCACGAGCCGCCAGACGGATTACGACGCCAACGTCTGGAAGCTGCTGCTGGAGGCCTGCGTGGCCATATGCAAGAGCTGTGGCGACGAATGCGAGCGGCATGCCCAGACGCACGAGCACTGCCGCGTTTGCGCCGAGGCCTGCCGGCGCTGCGAGCAGGCATGCCGAGAGCTCCTCGACGCCATGAAATAGAGACCGGCCGACGAGCGAGAGCTAGCCCGCTACGACGCGTCGATACCCGCCACTGATCCAGTCGGCGATCAACCGGCCGTAATCCTCGGCTGCTTCCTCCCACGCGAAGTGACCGGCGTCGAGAGGATGGACCTCGCTATTGGGAAGGAGGTCGTCGAGGTATTCGTTGTTCGACCACGGCACGAGGTCATCGTGGCCGCCCGCCACGATCTGGGTGGGCGTCGTGATCGACGGCAGCAGATCGCGCAGCACCGGGTTCTGCTCGGGGTAGTGCCGCACGAACCGCGCCGATTCTGCGAAGCGCCCGAGGTCGTAGGCGCTGACGTAGTCCTCGTGGACCTCGGGTTCGCTGGCGCTCGAGGCACCGGGCTCGACCGCGTGGCCGATGTTGGTCCGGGCGTCGAGCGCCCGCACCACGTCCAAGCTCGGCGCCTCGATGATGTCCTTCAGCGCGCCGCCCGCTTCTATCGGGAAGCGAACCGCGCCGCCGCCGATTGTCAGGCTCGTGACGCGTTCTGGAGCCTTTGCAGCGAGGAACAACGCGGCGGCCGTGCCGACGTCCGGGCCGACGACGTGTGGAGCACCCAGGCCCCATTCATCGATCATGCCGGCCAGGAACGCTGCCGCGCCGTCTGGGGCGATCAGATCCGGGCGACCGTCGGAGTGGCCGAATCCCGGCAGGTCGATGGCGACCACCCGCCCGACTGCCGCGACGCGGTTCCAGATGCGGCGGAAGGCCCAAAGGCTCTCGGGCCACGGCGCCAGCAGCAACACAGTGCGGTCCGAATCCGCC
>DASYFC010000078.1:0-4237 GCA_036498645.1 Acidimicrobiia bacterium
CTCGACATCTCGGAACCGGCGGCGCGTCAGAACGTGCACGAAGGGATCGCCCATCTACGCAAGGAGTACGCAGATGACGAACGCTGAGCTCGAAGACATCGAGGCCGCACTGCGACGTGGCGCCGCCGTCGACGTCGACACGCAGGCCGACGCCGCAACCGTCTCCGCCATCGCCGCCGCCGACCGCCAGGGACTGATCGACGTGGCCGTGTCGACGGTCGACTCCCCAGTGGGCGACCTCCTCGTGGCGGTGACGCCACAGGGACTGGTGCGGCTGGCGTTCGACCCCACCCACGTGCTCGACGACCTCGCCGAGCGCATCTCGCCTCGTGTAGTGGAGTCACCCGTCCGACTCGACCCGGTTCGCCGCGAGCTCGACGAGTACTTCGCGGGCCGGCGCCAAGCGTTCGACCTCGTGATCGACTGGTCGCTCACCGGAGGGTTCCGGCGGCAGGTGCTCGAGGCGACCGCCCGCATCCCGAGCGGGAACGTGATCACATACGGCGCGCTGGCGGCGGAGGTCGGCAAGCCGAGCGCGGCCCGCGCCGTCGGCAACGCGGTGGGCTCCAACCCGGTGGCCATCGTCGTCCCGTGCCACCGCGTGGTTCCCGCGAGTGGCGGCGTGGGCAACTACGGGGGCGGCCCGGCCCGCAAGGAGTTCCTACTCGACCTGGAGCACGCCGAAACGATCGCAAAGGGACGCAGCTAGCCTCCGCGGTCGTGTCGACTCGATCGGCGCGCGCCTTGGTGCTCGAGAAGCCCCGCACGCTCGTCACGCGCGAGCTACTGGTGCCCGAGCACGGCGACGATGACGCAGTGCTCCGCGTCGAGGCGTGCGGGCTGTGTGGCACCGATCACGAGCAGTACACGGGACACTTGCGCGGCGGGTTCGCGTTCGTGCCCGGGCACGAGACCGTCGGCGTGATCGAGAGCATCGGTGTTACCGCCGCCGACCACTGGGGTGTCGCGGCCGGCGACCGGGTCGCGGTCGAGGTGTTCCAATCGTGTGGCACCTGCGACGCATGCCGCGCCGGTTCCTATCAGCGTTGCGAACGCCACGGCCTCGCCGACATGTACGGGTACATCCCCGTCGACAGGCCTCCCGGGTTGTGGGGTGGCTACGCGGAGTCCCAGTACCTGGGGCCCGACGCCCTCGTGCATCGCATACCGGACGTGCTCGACCCGGTCGTCGCAACGCTGTTCAATCCGCTCGGGGCCGGCGTTCGCTGGGCGGTCACCGTGCCCGGGACCGGGGCGGGAGACGTCGTCGCCGTCCTCGGACCCGGCGTGCGGGGGCTGTCCGCGGCTGCGGCGGCGAAGGACGCCGGCGCCGGGTTCGTCATGATCACCGGGCGTGGGCAGAGCGACGCGGAGCGGCTCGCCGTCGCGGGCGACTTCGGCGCCGATCTGACCGTAAACGTCGCGGACACCGATCCGGTACGTGCGCTGCGCGACGCGACCGGAGGGCTCGCCGATGTGGTCGTCGACGTCACGGCCAAGGCACCCGAAGCATTCGTACAAGCCGTCGCGCTCGCCCGCGCGGGAGGCACGGTGGTCGTGGCCGGGACCCGAGGCGGTCCCGTGCGCGAGTTCCAACCCGACCACATCGTGTTCAAGGAACTTCGTGTCGTCGGTGCGCTCGGCGTCGACTCGGGCGCGTACCGCGCCGCGCTTGCGTTGCTCGCGTCCGGCCGGTACCCGTTCGCCGATTTACCCCGGCGCGTCGTCGCGCTCGACGACGCCGAGGAGCTCATCCGGTCGCTCGCCGGAGAAGGTGACGCGCCGCCGCCGGTTCACGGCGTGATCACGCCCGCCTGACGGACGAACTCGTCGAACAGCCGCTGCTGGGCCGGGTCGTCGGCGGCGGTGTCCTCGGGGTGCCACTGCGCCCCGACGATCCACGCATCGGCGTCGAGCTCGACGCCCTCGAACACGCCGTCGGGCGCGCGGGCCGTGACCCGGAGCCGGGCACCCGTGCGCTCGACCGCCTGATGGTGGTGCGACGAGCACGACGCGTGCGTCACGCCCATCGCCTCCGCCAGCCGCGAACCGGGCTCGAGCTCGATGTCGTGCATGGTCGACCCGCCGGGGACGCCCGGCTTCCCGTGGGGGAGAACGCCGGCGCGGTCGGTGATGTGCTGGTCGAGCGTGCCGCCCAACGCGACGTTGAGGACCTGGTGTCCGCGGCAGATCGCCAGCGTCGGGAGGCCGCGATCGACGGCCGCACGCGCCAGCGCGAGCTCGAACCGGTCGCGATGCGGGATCACGCCGTAGGTCTCGTCGCGCCGCTCCCGGCCGTACTCCTCGGGGTGGAGGTCGCCGCCGCCCATCAGCAAGAGCCCGTCGAAGCGTTCGAGCACCTCGGCCGCGTCGGTGTCGTCGATCGGAACCGGCATGAGGATTGCCTCCCGCGCGCCGGCGCGCTGCAGCGCCTCGACGTACGGCGTGGGCGCGGCGACGCCCGGCTTCTCCCAGCCCTGCACCCGCCCGGCCTTCACCGGGTACGCGGGCACCGCGATCAGGGGCCGAGTCAAAACTGCTCGAAGTTGCGGCGGCGTTCCCAGTCGGTCACGACGCGATTGAATCCGGACCACTCCTGGCGCGCTGTGTTGACGAGGTGCTCGTGCACGTCGGAGCCGAACGCCTTGACCGCGACCTCACTGCGCTCGAGCTCGCCGATGGCGTCCACCAACGTCTCGGGCACGCGCTCGAGGTCCTGGCCGGCATACGCGTTCCCGTCGTACGGCGCGCCCGGATCGAGGCCGTGCTCGATGCCGTGGAGACCGCCGGCGATCGTCGCCGCGAACGCGAGGTACGGGTTCACGTCGGCGCCCGGCAGCCGGGACTCCACCCGGAAGCCCCCGCTGCGGCCGACGACCCGAAACCCGCACGTTCGGTTGTCGCGTCCCCATGCCAGTGCGGTCGGCGCCCACGACTCGGGCTGGTAGCGCTTGTACGAGTTGACGCTCGGCGCGAAGAGCCACGCGAGCTCACGCCCCGTCGCGAGCAGACCACCGAGCCACCCCCGGAACACGTCAGAGAGATGGTGCGGACCGTCATCGGCCCACATCAGCGAAGTCGTGCCGTCCCCGTCCCACACGCTCGAGTGCACGTGGCAGGACGAGCCGACCGAGTCCATCGAGTACTTCGCCATGAACGTGATCGACCGGCCCGCCAGCGACGCGATCTCCTTCGCGCCGTTCTTGTAGATCACGTGGCGGTCGGCCATCTCGAGCGCGTCGGCGTACTCGAGGTTGATCTCGTGTTGTCCCCGCCCCGCTTCGCCCTTCGAGAACTCGACGGGGACCGCTGACGCGTCCATCCCGTTCCTGATCGCGCGGATCAGGTACTCGTCCCGGGTCGTCTGGAGCACGTGGTAGTCCTCGATCACCGGTGAGTGCGGTTCCAGGCCGGCGTAGCCCTTGGCCGCCGCTTCCTCGTACGAGTCGCGGAACAGGAAGAACTCGAGCTCCGAGCCGCACTTCACCGTGTAACCGGCGGCCGCGGCACGCTCGACCTGACGCTGGAGGATTCGTCGGGGCGACACCTCGACCGGCGTCGCGGTCTCTTCGTCGACGAGGTCGCACAGCACGATCGCGGTCTTCTCGAGCCAGGGGACCGGACGCAGCGTCGCGAAGTCGGGAACGGCCTTCATGTCGCCATACCCCTGTTCCCAGTTGGCGAACTGGTAGCCGGGCACCGGTGTCATCTCCACGTCCACCGCGAGCAGGTAGTTGCACGCCTCGATGCCCTCGCCGTCGATGACGTGGTCGAGGAAATAGTGCCCGGTCACGCGTTTGCCCATCAGGCGACCCTGGAGATCGGGAAAGGCGACGAGCACGGTGTCGACGTCGCCGGCGCCGATGCGTTCCCGTAGTTCGTCGAGCTCCAGCCGGCTGCTCATCTCGCTCCCTGCCTATTCGGGTGTCACGTACGCCGCGGTGATGCCGCCGTCGACGACCAGCGTCGCACCGGTCATGAAGGAAGAATCGTCGCAGGCCAGGAACAGGGCAGCGCGCGCGATCTCCTCCGCCTGCCCCGGGCGGCCCATGGGGATGTGGACGAGCCGGCGGGCCGCCCATTCCGGATCGGCCATCAGCTGGGCCATGAGCGGTGTGTCGATCGGTCCCGGGCACAAGACGTTGGCGCGGATCCCGCGCCGGGCGTGCTCGACCGCCAGCTCCCGGGTCATGGCCAGGACGCCGCCCTTGCTCGCGGTGTACGCGATCTGCGGGAC
>DASYFC010000079.1:0-7173 GCA_036498645.1 Acidimicrobiia bacterium
CTGCTGGTCACGTGGTGGGGGATGCGCGACCGGGCGCGCCGGCTGTGGAGGCGTCGTCGCCCCGGCTAGCGCCGGCCTCACCCTTCTCCTCGTGATATTCAGCCTCGACGTTCACGTTCCAGACGTCGTGGTCGGCGCCGAAAATGTTCTCGACCGAGAGCATTGCCGTGTACATCGAGTGATCCTGGTTGTTGTACTTGTGCATTCCGTTTCGTCCGACGGGGAACACGTTCGGCGCGTTGGCGTCGAGCCACTTGCGCATCGTCTCGACGTTGGCCTTGTAGGTGCCGTCGTACATCGGGTACGCCTTGGGCATGCGCACGACGTAGCCCGCTTCGACCTGCGTCGCGTCGTCCAGGAGGCCGATCTCGCTCAGCTCGCGCTTGCCCTGCTCGATCAGACCCTCGTCTGCCTTCGTCCACATGTCGTCGCCCTCGTTCACGAAGTACTCGAGACCGAGGCACGTGCGGCCGTCCTTGACCAAGTACGGCGACCAGACACCGAAGTTCTGGATCCGGCCGACTTCGACGCTCGCGTCGTTGATGTAGATCCAGTTGTCGGGAAAGCCCCGCTCCTCCGGCATCACGAGTGCGACGGTGATGAAGTCCCGGTAGCGGAGCCCGTCGGCGGCGGCTTGGACCTCGGGCGGAACCGGCGGGTCGATCGCCCGCAAGAGCGCACTGATCGGCATCGAGGAGATCACGTGGGAGCACTCGTAGCGGGTGGGGACGCCGTCGGTCTCGGCGGTGACTGCGACGGCCTTGCCGTCGCGGAGGTGGATCTTGCTGACCGTCGAGTTGAAGACGACCTTGGTGCCGTGGGCCGTGACGAGCTCCGTCGCCCGTTCCCACATCATCCCCGGGCCGTACTTGGGGTAGTTGAACTCCTCGATCAGGCTCGTCACCTGCTTCGACTTGTCCTTCTTGCGTCGGAGCCGCTTCGGCTTGAGGGCCTCCCACACGGCGCGGAAGAGCGAGAGGTTCTTGATCCGTTGCGCGCCCCAGTCGGCTTGGATCTCCGTGCACGGCACGCCCCACACCTTTTCGCTCTGGGTCTTGAAGAAGTGCCGGTAGAGACGCCATCCGAACCGCGATGCGACGAAGCCCTCGAGCGTCGACTTGTCCTTCGGCGGATGAATGCGCACCCAGAGGTACGACGCGACACACCGGGTCGCTTCGACCGGCCCGAGGTTGCGGAGCGCGTTCATCGCCGAGATCGGGTAGTCGTAGAACTTGCCCCGGTAATAGATGCGGCTGAGACGGGGCCGGCGCAGGAAGTCGTCGGGGCCGAGGATCTCGAACCAGAGGTCCTCTACCGGCTGCACCTTGGTGAAGAAGCGATGGCCGCCGATGTCGAAGCGCCAGCCGTCACGCTCGGCGGTACGGCTGATCCCGCCGACGACGGTGTCGGCCTCGAGCACGGTCGAGGTGACGCCCCGCTTGTTCAGCATGTACGCGGCCGTGAGGCCGGCGGGACCGGCTCCGATGATGACCACGTTGGGCGCCGACTGTTGGTCGGCGGCCGGCGCGGGCTGCTCCGTCGACTCCGTCGTCATGCAGAGGCTCCGAACTGGCGGACAGGTAGGCCGGCGCCGGGTGCGCACCGGGGCCCGAGCACGCCAGTGTACGAGCCTCGGCCGCCGACCCGCCGAACCCCGGCTCAGCCTCTTGGCGCCGTCACAAGCTCCGGCTAGGGCACGTACACCCCGAGGAAGCTGAGGACGCTGTACCCGACCAGCCCGGCCGCCGAGAGCACGAGCACCGGACGTTCGACGTCCGGGCGTTCCGTGACGAGCGCCACCGCGAGCACCAGCGGGAAGGCGCTCATCGCGTAACGCTCGAGCGAATCGAGGTTGCGGGCGGACAGGTTCACCACGAGCATCGCCGCCGTGTAGGTGCCGTACGACGCCGGAAGGCGCCGCAAGAGCACCACGATCAGCACGACGAACACCGCCGCCCACAGCACGTGGAGCCCCGAGCCGAATCGGTCGCCGTGTACGAGGTCGCCGACCCCTTCGAAGGTCCGCGTGAACGGGTCGACGAACCCGCCCCGGTGCGTGCGATCGTTCTGTATCCGGAGCGGGAGCCACGCGTCGCCGTACGCGTACCGCACCCACAGCAGGTAGAGGCCACTGCCGACGGGAGCCGCGAGCACCGCGCCGACGCGCTCGACTCGATCCCGCGCCGACGACGCCGGCCACGCCCGCGCCGCCTCGATCGCGGCCGGGATCGCCAGGAGCACGCCCACCGGACGGGTGAGCCCGGCGAGCAGACCGAACGGCACCGCCCACGCGAATCGCTTCCGCCGCAGGGCGAGGAACATCGCCACCGAGACCAACATGAAGGTGGCTTCGGCGTAGCCGAGGACGAGCGCCACCGCCGGCGGGAAGATGGCGGCGAACCACGCCGCTCGCACGGCCGTGGGCTCGTCACCTGTCTCCTGTCGCGCCAGCCGGTACAGCAGCGCGCCGAACAGGAGCGCCGAGCCGTTCGCGACGACCAGGAGCGCGAACGCGTCATTGCCGAGGAACACCACGCCGAGCCCTCGCGCCAGGAGCGGAACGAGGGGGAAGAACCGCAGCGCGCCCGAGCCCACTGCTCCGTATCCGTGCTCGGCGATGTCGCGGTAGAAGGCGGCGTCCCAGGCGAACATGCCCTGGCCGAGCTGCACCGGCCGGCGCGCGCCCTCGATGTGGTCGACTCCGAAGCGCGTCAAAGCGAGCGATCCCACCACGAACACCCGGGCCAGGAACCATGGCACCAGCGCGGCGCGCAGATCGCGCCGCACGAACTCCCGAACCGCGTCGATCACCGGCCCGGGAACTCGAACAGGCCCATGAACTCCGGGAACTTGTCGTTCGCCTGGACGAGCGGCTGTACGCCGGGGCGCGCGGCGGTCAACGACCGCAGCACCGCGTCACAACGGCCCTCGTTGCCGCCCCGGTACTGCACGGCGACGACGTACCAGATCGTGCTGCCGGGACCGGCCCGGTCCAGGACACGCTGCGTGAACGCGTTGGGATCGACGCGGTGGCGCCGCTGCTCGTAGTCCACCCAGTCGACGAGCTCCGGCCTGTTGCCCACCGGGAACGTGAGCTGCACGAGGCCTCGCTTGCCCTCGAGCAGCCGGCTCACGCTCGGCCCGATCTGGTCCGGGCAGTACAGGACGACGTCCCCGGGCTTGGCGCCGGCTCGGATCGGATTGGCGACCTCCGCCGCCTGGGTGCGGTTGTCGACCACGCTGCGAAAACCGCTCCCGAGGCCGATGATCACCACGATCGCCAGCAGGACGGCCCGGATCCGCTTGTCGGCGAACACCGTGACGCCGTACGCGATCACCAGGACGAACAGCGGGTAGAGGATCGACGCGTACCGACCGGCAAAGGTCCCGCGCGTGACGAATGCGAACGCGCCGCCCAGAAGGAGCGTGGCCACCCAGGTCAGCGTCTCGGCTCGGACGCCGGGACGAGTCCGCACGTCGAGCTCGATGCGGTATCGATCGATGGCGCGCCCGAAAACGGCGACGATCGTCAACATGATCAGCACGACAAGGAGGGCGTACGCCTCCGAGTGCTCGCCGCCGGCGAAGTCCCGCAAGGCAAACGCGAACGACGCCGTCATGAAGATCGGGTCGCCCCACGGGGTTCCGGTGTGCTGCGACTGGTACAGGAAGGTCGGCACCCACGGTAGGAACGTGATCGCGCCGGCGACGAGCGCGACGAGGCCCGCCCGGGCGGCATGGCGTCGGTCGGCATCCGAGCCCCGCCACGCCTGCCAGATGAACAGCGCTGCGACGACTGCGATCAGATAGAAGGACCAGTAGTGCGTGTACAGCAGCAGGGCCGTGATGAGCGCGACGAGGGCCTGGCGGCCGAGCGACGGTCGTTCGAGGAGCCGGCGGACGGCGAGGTACCCGACCGTCACGAGGAGCATCACGAGCGAGTACATCCGCGTCTCGGAACCGAACCCGATCGCGAACGGCGACGACGCCAGGACGAGCACGGCGATCCAGGCGCCGGACCGGCCTGCGATGCGGCGGCCGGCGAACCACATCGGCACCAACGTCGCGACCGACAGGACCCCGGACAGAGAGCGCACGGCGACGTCTGACGTGCCGAACACGTCCGTCCACGCGTGCAACATGAAGTAATAGAGAGGCGGCGCGCCGTCGTGGCGGAGCCAGTCGGGGATGTCCCGGTAGGGAAGGCGCGAGATGTTGACCGAGAGCGCCTCGTCGAGCCAGAGATCGCTGCGGGTGACGAACCGGAACACGATGCCCGCCACGATCACGAGCGCCGCGGCGGCGATGACCCACCACGCCGGCGAGGCCCCCTCGGCGGGGACGGCGCCGTCGGGCGGGCTGGTAGCGCGCGCGGGCGCCTCGGAGGCCACCTTCATCGCAGGGACGGTAACAGCCGCGACCTGATCAGGCGGGTTCGTCCGCTTTCTTGAAGTCCCACCACTGGATCTCGACCATCATCGGGAGCAGGTACCGAACGTAGAAGCTCGTGATCGCGAGCATGCCGTGGTCGGTGACCTCCCGGTCGACGATGTCGACCCGGTCGTCACGAGCGTGGAACGCCTTCGCCCGGCCGAGCATGTCGTCGAGCTCCTGCTCGGTGTCGACCGAGAGGCCGAAGTGATCGAGCCGCGGGCACGCCATGGGCGGGTCGTCGGCGATCAGGAAGACGAACTGCTCGTAGGTGTACGCGGACAGGACAAGTTTCTTGCCGTCGACCGTCTCGGTCGGCAGCTCCTTCCAGCCGAAGACCTCGTCGTAGAAGCGCACGAGGTCGCGCCGGCCGTCCTCGCCGAGCAGCTCCGACGGGACGCTCATGGCCACGTGGTTGAACCGCGGCGTGCGGGTCGGGGTCGTCATCGTTCGCCTCCGTTCCCTCTGCTCGGGGCGATCATCACCTTGGCCGGGAGCTCGCCCGAGACGAGTCGCTCGACCGCGTCGTACAACCCGTCGAGCGGGACGTCGTCGGACTCGATGAGCACGTCAGTCGGGAAGTCCGGCGACGCCAGCAGCTCGAGCGCGCGCGGGAACCCGTCGGGGTCGTAGACGAACGCGCCCGTGATCACGAGCTCGTTGAGTGTGATGCGGTTGTTGTCGAACCGGGGCCAATCCATGCCGGCGCCCACGAGCACCAGCGTCCCGCCCCGCTTGAGCTGCGAGAGCCCCGCCTGCATGGCGGCGGCGTGGCCCGAGCACTCGAGCACGGCGTCGAAGGGGTCGTCGACGAGGTCAAACGGCATCGCCGGCTTGCCCAACTCGTCCGGCGCCACCACGACCGCACCCAGCCGCTCCGCAAGCGCCCGCCGCCTCGGGTGCGGCTCGCTGGCGACGACGTCGGTGACGCCACGGGCGCGGGCGGCGGCGATCGTCAGCGCGCCGATCGGCCCGCACCCGGTTACGAGGATGCGCTGCCCCGCGCCGGCGCTGACGCCGCCGCGGGTCAGACCGTGGAGCGCGACCGCCAGCGGCTCGGCGAGGGCGGCGGCGCGCATCGACACGCCCGGGGGCACCCGCAGGAGCTCCGGCGCGCGCACGCGCACGAAATCGGCGAACGCGCCCTGGAACTCGCCGACGCCCGGGTTGCTGCGACCGACGCACAGCTGCGGCCGTCCCGCGAGGCAGTACTCACACTCGCCGCAGCGTTGCGACGGCCCGCCGACGACCTCGTCGCCCGGCGACCACGCCGTGACGTCCTCCCCCACCGCGACCACGCGGCCCGAGAACTCGTGCCCGCCGATCGAGTTCGGCGCGCCCCACCCGTCGACGAACATGTGGAGGTCGCTGCCGCACACGCCGCAGTGGCTCACCTCGAGCAGGACGTCGTCGGGGCCGAGCTGCGGGACCGGCCGCTCCTCGACGACGATGTCGCGCGGTCCCCGATAGACGGCCGCACGCATTGCTCCCGGAAGGGCTCGAGTGGCGTTCCCTGACACGAATGTCAGAGCGTAATAGGGTCCGCCCGCGGGGGGAACTGTGCGGGAAGCTGCTCGTCGTGCTCGTTTACAGGTGTGCTCGTCGACCACACCGGAGTCGGGGCAGACTTGTCCTGTCGAAAGGGCTGACACATGAGCGCTGACCTGATCATCCGCGGCGGCACCGTGATCGACGGCTCCGGTGCCCCGGGCCGGCGGTCGGACGTCGCCGTCACCGGGGATCGCATCACCGCGATCGGTGACGACCTCGACGGCAAGCGAACGCTCGACGCCACCGGGCACGTCGTCGCCCCCGGGTTCATCGACATCCACACCCACTACGACGCTCAGGTGTTCTGGGACCCCGCACTCACCCCGTCGTCGTGGCACGGCGTGACCAGCGTCGTCGCCGGCAACTGCGGCTTCTCCCTCGCGCCGTGCCGGCCCGAACACCGGTCGCTCATGGTCCACACGCTCGAGCACGTCGAGGACATGAGCCCGGCCACGCTCGAGGCGGGCGTGCCGTGGGACTTCGAGACGTTCCCCGAGTACCTCGACTCCGTGGAGCGCCGCGGCACCGTCATCAACTACTCCGCGTACCTCGGACACACCGCGCTGCGGCTGTGGGTGATGGGGAACGACGGGTACGAGCGCGAGGCCACCGACGACGAGCTGCTCCAGATGCAGCGCGTCCTCCGCGAGGCGGTGGAGGCGGGCGCGGCCGGGTTCGCATCCAGCTCGTCGGCGACGCACTCGGGCGACGGCGGACGGCCGGTGCCGTCCCGGATCGCGGACGTGCACGAGCTCGAGGTCATCATGACCGCGCTGGATCAGGCCGGCCGGGGCGTCGTCGAGCTGCTCCCCGGCGAGAAGATCAAGCACAAGGACGTCTACTCGCTCCAGCGGACGATCGGCCGGCCGTTCACGTGGACGGCGCTCCTCACGATCAAGGGCTATCCGTGGCACGAGGGGATGGCCGAGCTGAACCAGAAGGAACGCTCGACGGGCGCGGACGTCTGGCCGCAGGTCTCGGTCCGTCCTCTCGTGTTCTCGATGAACATGGTCGAGCCCTTCACGTTCAACATGAATCCGATCTTCGCGTCCCTGATGGACAAGACGGTCGACGAGAAGCTGGCCGCGTTCCGCGATCCCGAATGGCGCAAGAAGGCCCAGGAGGAGCTGGACGAGCCCCGGTTCTTCAAGCCGAACTGGGAGAAGCTCTCGGTCAGCGAGACCACGAAGT
>DASYFC010000080.1:0-10740 GCA_036498645.1 Acidimicrobiia bacterium
AGTCGATCACAATCCCGGCCCGGTTCCCGCGCGTCACCACTCCACCTCGGCGCACCCGGTGTGGTCGTCCGGCTCGACCTGCAGAGTGGCGTGCGCGATGGCGTATCGCTCGCGGAGCACGTCGCGCGCCTGGTCGAGCACCCCGTGGGCGTCGGTCCCGGCCGTGACCATCAGGTGCGCGCTGGCGACGTCCATCTCGGAGGTCAGCGTCCAGACGTGGAGGTCGTGCACGTCGACGACGCCGGGCACGGCGGCGAGATCGGTCTCGAGACGGCCCACGTCGAAGCCGGCCGGCGCGGCCTGGATCAGGATGCGCACGGCGCTGGCCGCGAGCCGCCAGGCTCGGGGCACGATCCACAGCGCGATCGCGATGGCGACGATGGCGTCGATCGGGTCCCAACCCGTCACGGCGATGACGACGCCGGCGCCGATGACGCCGAGTGACGCCACCGAGTCGGCGAGCACGTCGACGTAGGCGCCCTCGACGTTGAGGCTCTCGCGGGCGCCGCTGCGCAGCAGCACGACCGAGACGACGTTGACCACCAGGCCGAGCCCCGCCACCACGAGCATCGGTCCCGCCTCCACGGACGGTTCCGAGTCGAGGCGCAGTACCGCCTCGACGAGGACGTACCCGGTGACGACGAAGAGGAAGACGGCGTTGGCGAGCGCGGCGAGGATCTCGAGCCGGTAGAGCCCGAACGTGCGCGAACGGTCGCCGCCGGCGCGGTCGGCGAGGCGGATGGCCGCCAGCGCCATGCCGATGCCGACGGCGTCGGTGAGCAGGTGGGCGGCATCGGACAGCAGCGCGAGCGAACCGGCCAGGAACGCGGTGACCGCTTCGACGACGAGGAACGCCGCCGCGAGCACGAACGCGACGCGGAGCCGTCCGGCGTACCGCGCGCCGGCCCGACCCGTCGGCGATCGCTGATCGAACCCGTCCCCGTGACTGTGCGCCACGGCGTCGATGCTACGAGCGGGGTGGGCAGCCGAGCGCGGTTGCGATCTTCTCGAGGTTGGCGTCCATGAGCGTGAAGTAGTCGGCCTTGTCGGCGCGCTCCTTCTTGGTGAGGCTCTCGAGGGGGCTCAGCACCTCGGTGCGCAGCCCACCCGCTTCGCGGGCGAGGGTCTGCGCGATGCGCGGCGAGACCGTCTCCTCGGTGAACACCGTCGTGACGCCCTGGTCACGGGCGAGCTGCGCGAGCTCGCCGAGCCGCGCCGGGTCGGGCTCCTGGTCCGGCGACAAGCCGGCTACCCCCTGCTGCTGCAGCCCGTACCTGGCCGCGAGGTACCCGAACGCCTCGTGCGACGTCACCAGCAAGGCGCGCGCGCAACCCGTCAGGCGCTCGCGGTAGCGCGCGTCGAGCGCGGCGAGCTGGTCCTGGAGGGCTTGTGTGTTCTTCTCGTACGTTGCCGCGCCCTTGGGATCGGCGGCGGCGAGACCGCGCTCGACCTCGCCGACGAGCTGCGACATGAGGACCGGATCGAGCCACACGTGCGGGTCGAGCCCCCCGGTCTGTCCCTCTTTGGCGACCTTCTTGCCCCGGGCGTCGACGAGCTTCGGGAGGAGCTCGACCGTCGGTCCGTCGCGCCGGCCGGCCGCCTTCTCCACCGCGGGCTGGAAATCGCTGCCGAGGACGAACGCCACCTTGGCGTTCAGCAGCTGGTCGAGCTGGTCTGAGTTCAGCTCGAGGTCGTGCGGTTCGGCCCCGACCGGCGTGAGGTTCGTCACCCCGACCCGCGCCCCGCCCACCCGCTGCGCCGCGTACGCGACGGGATAGAACGCGGCCGCCACTCCGACCCGGCTGCGCGACGCGCCCGCCGGTTCGATGCGAACTGCGGTCGTGACGACGGCCGCGACGGCCATGAGGGCGAGGACTGCGATCAACCATCGGCGCATAATGAGAATGAGTCTTATCACACTCGGCGCCTAGGATGGGAATCGATCTCAGATGAAGACATCCGTCGCCAACCCCGTCCTGTCCGCAGAAGGCATCTCGTTCGCCTTCGGCGCCGATCGCGTCCTCGAGGACGTCGCGCTCGAGGTGTCCCCGGGCGAGTTCACGGCCCTCGTCGGCCCGAACGGTGCGGGGAAGTCGACCCTGCTGCGCATCGTGCTCGGGCTGCTCACGCCCCAAGCGGGCCGGGTCGAGGTGTTCGGCGCCTCGCCGCGCCGCCTCCCCGACCGTTGGCGCCTGGGGTACGTGCCACAGCGTCCTCGGCTCGCGCCCGACCTACCGGCGACGGTCGAGGAGGTCGTCGCCGCCGGCCGCCTGGCCAAGCAGGGGTGGTGGCGTCGGACGCGACCGGCCGACCGGGCGGCGGTGGGGCACGCGCTCGAGTCGGTCGCGCTGGAAGGGCTGCGCACGCAGCGGGTCGTCGAGCTGTCGGGCGGGCAACAGCAGCGCGTGCTGATCGCCAAGGCGCTGGCCAGCGAGCCCGAGCTGCTCATCCTCGACGAGCCGATCGCCGGCGTCGACGCGCAGGCGCAGCGGTTGTTCCGCGACTCGCTCGTCCACCTGCTGCGCGATCACGGCGCGGCGGTGCTGCTCGTCTCGCACGAGCTCGGCGCGGTGGCCGACGATCTCGACCGCGTCGTCGTGCTGCGACGCCGCGTGCTGTTCGACGGGAAGCCCGGTGATCTCGCCGCGACCGGCGTCAGCCTCGGAGTGCACCGCGACGACCTGCCCCGCTGGCTCGAGGAGCTCACCGAGAACGGTGGGACGTGATGCCCGGCATGCCGTGGCCGCTGCCGTGGCCGTTCGACACCACCTACATGCAGCTGGCGCTGATCGCCGGTCTCGCCGTCGGCGCGTCGGCGCCCCTCATCGGCACCTTCCTCGTGCAGAAGCGCCTGTCGCTGCTCGGCGACGGCATCGGCCACGTCGCCGTGGCCGGGGTCGGGGCGGGCCTCCTGTTCGGGACCTCGCCGGTGTGGACGGCATTGGTCGTGGCGGTCGTCGCCGCGCTGGCCCTCGAGTGGTTGCGGTCGCGCGGGCGCACGTCGGGCGACCTCGCGCTGGCGCTCTTCTTCTACGGCGGGATCGCGGCGGGGGTCGTGCTGGCCGGACGCTCGGCGACCGACGCCAACCTGCAGCCGTATCTCTTCGGGTCGATCCTCACCGTGACCGAGAACGACGTCTACACCGTCGTCGCGCTGGGCGCGCTGATCATTCTGGCGATCGGGCTCACGCGCCGCGGGTTGTTGGCGGTCGTGCTGGACGAGGAAGCGGCGCACGTCGCAGGCATCCCGGTCGGCGTGCTCAATGCGCTCCTCGCCGCCCTGACCGCGGTCACGGTCGCAGCCGCGATGCGCGTGACGGGGGTGCTCCTCGTCGCCGCGCTCATGGTGCTCCCCGTCGCCACCAGTCGGGTCGTGGCGCGGTCCTTTCGCACGACGACCCTCGGCGCCGGGGCGGTCGGCATGGTCGCCGTCGTGCTCGGCTTGGCCGCGGCGCGGCAGTGGGCGCTCGCCGCCGGGGGCGCGATCGTGCTCGTCACAGTGGTGCTGTTCACCGTCGCGTCGCTCGCGGCCCCCCTCCGACGCGGCCGCACCCGGGACGACGCCGGGGCCCTCCTCTCCGGGCCCGGCTGACGTCCGTCGCCTCAGTCGCGCTCGCGGCCCCTCGGCGCCGGTGATCGCGGCAACGGGGGGTACTCGTCGCTGGGCCCGTCCCAGAAGTCGGATTCCGTGTCGGCGCGGGGCGCCTGCGGCTGCGGGCGCCGCGTGGGGGCACGACGGCGGCGACCCCGTCCCCCGGTGCCGGGCTCGCCGACGACCCGAGCCGCGAGCCACGTCGTGAGGGGCACCGACGCGACGATGCCGATGCTGCCGACAAGCGCGCTCAAGATTTCGGTCGCGACCGTCTCGCTGTTCGCGACCGTGCCCAGTGACTGTCGCGACTGCACGAACAGTATGAGCAAAGGCAAGGCGGCCCCGGCGTAGGCGAGGGCCAGCGTGTTGACCGTCGATGCGACGTGGTCGCGCCCGATACGCATCGCCGAGCGGAAGATCGAACCGCGTGTGAGCTGGGGATTCGCCGACCGGAGCTCCCAGACCGCCGCGGCCTGCGTGACCGTCATGTCGTCCAGCGCGCCCAGTGCGCCGATCACCATTCCCCCGAGAACGACGCCGCTGAGGTCGAGGCGGTGCTGGCCGATCTTCACGAGCAGCGCCTCTTCGCTCGCGAACCCCGAGAGCTGGGCCAAAGACGTGAACACGCTGGCGAGCAGGACCGTGAGGGCGAGGGCGCCGAGCGTCCCGAGGAGCGCGACGGTCGTCCGTGTGTTGAACCCGTTCGCCAGATACAGCGCGAGGTACGCGATCGCGCTCGCGCCGAACACTGCGACGAGGACAGGACTTCGGCCGTCGAGGATCGCGGGGAGGACGAACGTCAGCAGCACGACGATGCTGGCGGCGAGACCGACCAGTGCCGCGACGCCGCGCAGGCGGCCCAGCGCGACCACCGCCACGGCGAAGATGACCGCCAGCCACAGCAGCACCGGCCGGCGCTGCCGGTCGGAGTACTGGTAGCGAAAGCCGGGGTCCGCCCTCGGCTCGTACGACAGGACGACGCCGTCGCCCTTTGTCAGCGTCGGGCTCGTCGGGGAAACAGGGAAATCGATCGAGGTCGTCTTGTGCTTGTCCGGTCCCTGATTCAGCCGGAAGCGAACCTTCACGCAGCTGACGCGATCGGCCGCCGTGGTGTTGGCGCACGGTCCTTTCCGGGTCGAGATGACCGTCGCGTCGTAGATGCGGCTGATCAGTCCGATGTCGGGGCCGGTGCGCTTCCCGACGTCACCGGGCGAGCGCAGGAGCACGACTCCGATCAGGGTGGCGATCGCGAGCACGACGGAGACGAAGGTGAGGAGTCGACGCGTCCTGCGCGGGATCGCGACCCGTCCGTCGCCGTGCGCGTGCGCCATCGGCACAGTCTGGTCGCGGTGACGGCGGCTTCGCCGAGCGTCCCCGGAAGCCGGAGCTTGCGACGGGGACAAAGAGATCGCCGAGCTGGTCGCGGCGGAAGCAGGTGTACGGTCCCGAGCCGTGCGCCTCGACGGGGAGATCGCGCTCGTCACCGGCTCCACCTCCGGGATCGGGAAGGCGATCGCGACGGCGTTCGCCGCCGAAGGGGCGCGCGTCGTCGTGACCGGCCGCGACCGAGCGCGCGGCGACGCGACGGTCGGCGCGATCACGGGCGCCGGGGGCCGGGCCGCGTTCCACCCCGCCGACCTGGCGGACGAAGCGGCGTGTGCCCAGCTCGTGTCCGCAACCGTCGAGCAGTTCGATGGCATCACCGTCCTCGTGAACAACGCGGTGGGATCCACGGTCGACCAGGCCGACGGCCCCGTCGCCCAGATGACGACGCCGAGCTGGGAAGCGAGCCTGCGGATCAATCTCACCGCGCCGATGTGGATGGCGCGCGCTGCGATCCCGCACATGATCGAGGCGGGGCACGGGTCGATCGTCAACATCTCGTCGCGCGCCGCCCAACGAGCGAGCCGCGGCCTGGCGGGTTACATCGCCAGCAAGGGCGGCCTCAACGCGCTCACCCGCTCGATCGCGGTGGACTACGCGGAGTTCAGCGTCCGGTGCAACACGATCAGCGCCGGCTACGTGCTCAACGAGCGGCGTGACGCCGATCTCTCTGACGCGCGTCGCACCCGCCTCGAAGGGATGCACCTGACCCGCCTCGGCGAAGCGAACGACGTCGCCCACGCCGCCGTGTACCTGGCGAGTCGCGAGTCCGAGTTCGTCACCGGCGTCAACCTCGCCCTCGACGGCGGCGGCAGTGCGGCGCGCGGTCTGACGCTCGGCTGACGGACGCCATGCATTCGCGGGCGTCGCTCAGCGCCATCTCGACCTTCTCCTGGGAGCTCGACGCCGACCTCGCGTTCTACGCCGACGCGGGGATCACGAACGTGGGGATCTCGGTGGCGAAGCTCGAGCGATTCGGATGGGAGAGCGGCACCCGCCGCGTGATCGACGCCGGGCTGCGTGTGACGAACCTGATCGGGCTCGGTCCGTTCCATCTCGCCGAGCCCGACCGCTGGGACGCACAGCGTGAGCGGATCGTGCGCGCCCTCGACACCGCGACCGAGGTTGGCGCCGAGTGCCTCGTGTTCACGACCGGGCCCGCCGGCCCGCTCCCGTGGGAGGAGGCGGCCGACGCGCTCGAGGCCGCCCTGGCCCCGGTGCTGCACGAGGCCCGCTCCCGCCGCGTCCCGTTCGCGATCGAGCACACGAACTCGCTGCGGGTCGACATCGGCTTCATCCACACCCTGGCCGACGCGATCGACGTCGCCCGCCGGCTCGACGCCGGCGTGTGCATGGAGGTCAACGCGTGCTGGGCGGAACGCGGCCTCGCCGACACGATCACCGCCGGCGCCGACCGCCTCCGGCTCGTCCAGGTCAGCGACTACGCGGTCGGGACGCTGTCCACGCCCAACCGGCTCGTGCCCGGCGATGGCGACATCCCCCTCGAGCGTATCCTCGCCCAGGTGCTGGCGGCGGGCTACGCGGGCTGCTTCGACCTCGAGCTCGTCGGCCCCCGCATCGAGGAGGAGGGCTACGGCTCGGCGTGCCGGCGCAGCATCGAGGCGCTCGGCACGATGCTCGACTCGCTCGACGCGTAACCCTTGCGGAACGACACATCGTCCGGAGCAGACCGGCGTCTCGCCGGCGGCTTGATCTTCTTCCCGTTCGTGCTGTTCGTGCTCTGGGTGCTCGCCGTCAGCATCGACATGCTCCGCGGCTCGGGCGCAGCGGCGAGCTGAGCCTCACCCCACCCATTGCATGGGGCCGAGGTGGTAGTGGCAGCGGGCGAGGAGGCGTTCCTCGCCCGCCGGCCACGTCGTGATGCGCAGCTCCGTGTGCGTGAGATCGGCTGACGGCTCGAGCCGCAGCCATGCCAGCGGCGCGTCACGGGTTGCTCGGTTGCCGGCCGTCGCCAGCGCCGCCTCGGCCGTGGCGCGCTCGTCATCCGTGAGGTACTGCCACACGATCGAGTGGAACACGACGGTGGCACGGCCCGGCGCGCGCTCGTCGAGCCGGCGCGCGAGCCAGTCGGGGATGCCGGCACGGTCGACTGCCACCGGCACGTCCCGGGCGACGTCGAGCGCGGCGCGCAGCATCGTGAAGCGCTCGGCCTGGCCCGGCCACACGTACGACAGGAGGGTGAGGCGGCCGTCCTCGGTGCGGGCATCGATCGGATCGCGGTCACAGCCGCGCCGTTCCGCGATCGTGATCGGGGCGCCGAAGGGTGGCCGGCCGTCCTCCCAGAGGCCGGTGAAGCGCACGGGCGACGAGCGGTCGCCGTATCCGGTCCCGTCCGACTCGTACCAGTAGCGGTCGAAGCGGAGGTTGAGGCCGGCGCTGCTGCCGACCTCGAGGACGCGCAGCGGGAGCCCGTGCTGACGGGCCACGACGAGGAAGCCGCCGACGAGCGCGGCCGACCGGCCCACCTCGTTGGTCTGCGGCGGCCGCGTGAGCGCGTCGCGGACGGCGTCGGCGTGGCTGTCGAGCACAGAGAGCAACGCCGGCCACGCGGCGGCGGCGTCGCCGTCACCTCCGACGGACGGGAAGCGCGCCGCAAGCTCGGGCGTCTGCCCGGAGAGCACCAACCGGTGGACACCGCCGAGGAACCGGAGCGGCACCGCCTCCTCGTAGCTCGTGTCGAGCTGGTCGGCGAGGAACCGTCCGACCGGTCCGCCGGCGAGGACGTCGTCGGCCATGCGCTCGAGGAGGTCGGCGTAGAACGGTGAGCCCATGCCGCTGCACGCCAGCTGATGAATCCGGATGATGCCGACGAGCGGTGGCTCGCTCACGTTCGCACGGTACCGGGTAGCGTCCGGGAGTCATGACGCGGAGCGTGCTCGTCACCGGCGGCGCGAGCGGCATCGGGCGCGCCGCGGCTGTGCTCCTCGCCCGTGAGGGCGCGGCAGTCACCGTGGTCGACCGCGCCGCCGAGTCCGCCGACGACACGGCGCGCGAGATCACGTCCGCGGGAGGCAGCGCCATCGCGGCGCCGGCGGACGTCGGGAACGAAGATGAGGTCGCGGCCGCCGTCAAGAGCGCGGTCGACTCGTTCGGCGGGCTCGACGGCGTCGTGACGAGCGCCGGTGTCTTCCACGGCGGCGATCTCAAGCCGCTGGGCGACGTCGAGCTCGACGACTTCCTCTTCGTGTTGCAGGTGAACCTCGCCGGCACGTTCCTCGCGATCAAGCACGCCGTGCCCCACCTCGTGGAGCGGCGGGGCGCAGTCGTGACCATCGCGTCGACCGCCGCCCTCAAGGGCCACGGGTACGGCTCGGGCTACACCGCCAGCAAGGGCGGCGTCGCCGCGCTCACCCGGCTGGCCGCGGTGCAGTACGGGCCGCGAGGCGTACGGGTGAATTGCATCTGTCCCGGTGGCGTCGACACACCGATGACCGCCGGTACCTGGAAGACGCCCGAGGCCCAGGAGCGCATCCGGCACATCGTGCCCTTGCAGCGCGTGGCAGAGCCGGAGCAGATCGCGTCGGTCGCCGCCTTCCTGCTCTCGGACGCCGCCGCCCATCTCACCGGGCAGACGATCGCCGTCGACGGCGGCACGACGATCGCGTGAGGTGAAGACGCGTTCAGGACGCTTCAGCGACGGTTCAGCACCCGATCATCACAGTGGGGCACGCGTCGGGCCACCGGAGCCCGAGCACCGGGACGAAGGAGTACCCCCACTATGCCCCTCTCACGAACCAAGCGGCTGGTCGCCGTCGGTGCAGCCGCCGTCGGCGCCACCCTCGCGCTCGCCGGGATCGTCGGCTTCAGCAACGCCGATGCGCCGAAGCAGCCGGTCTCGGCTCAGGCCGACGGCAAGTCCGGCGACCAGACCCAAGACCCGAGTTACAAGTCATCGGTGACGGCGCCGGAGCAGAACGGCCAGAACGAGGCCGGCGAGTCTGCGGCGCTGCCGTCGATGGCGAAGATCACCCCCGACCAAGCCCGTGATGCGGCGCTGGCGGTGGTGCCGGGCTCAGCCGACAAGGTCGAGCTCGACAACGAGAACGGCAACGTCGTGTACAGCGTCCAGATCACCGACGCCAACGGGGCGAAGACCGACGTGAAGGTCGACGCCGGCAACAGCTCCGTGCTCCACCAGGGCAGCGTCCACAACGAGGCGAACCACGGCGCGGAGACAGCCAACGGTCAGGAAGCCCCGGAGAGCCCGGGCGACTGACCCTCGTCATGATGCCGTTGAGGGGCCCGCAAGGGCCCTTCAACGCGTCCGATCCCCGGGTCGCTCGGCGTCGACGGTGGGAAGCGTGACGACGAACCGGGCGCGGGCATCGCCCTCGACACCGACGGATCCTCCGTGTGCTCGCGCGACCTCGGCGACGATCGCCAGGCCCAGACCGGCGCCGCCGGAGTCACGCGCCCGTGCGTCGTCCAAGCGGGTAAACCGCTCGAAGATGCGCTCGCGCTCCGCGGCGGGGACGCCCGCCCCGTCGTCGGCGACAATCAGTCGCACCCCGTTCGACGAGGCCTCGAGCCCGAGGGTCACGGTCGACGCGGCGTGGCGCTCGGCGTTGTCGACCAGGTTGCGCACCAGTCGGGCGAGCTGTGCCCGATCACCGAGCACGCGCCCCGCCGAGATCGCCGTCGTGTCGACGCTGACCTTGCCCCGTTGGCGCAGGCGGCCCGCTTCCGCGAGCAGCAGATCGTCGATGTCCACAGGTCGGCGGCCGGCGCGCAGGATGTCCTCGTCGGCTCGGGCGAGCAGCAACAGGTCTTCGACCACGTGCGCCATGCGTCGGTCTTCGGGCAGCAACTCGTGCGCGAGGTCGTCGACGGTGACCCCGTCGGGATGCGCGAGCGCGACCTCGAGTTGATGGTGGATCGTCGCGATCGGGCTTCGGAGCTCGTGGGACGCGTCCGACACGAAGCGACGCTGTCGGTCCCGGGAGCGTTCCAGACGATCGAGCATCGCGTTCATCGTGCGCGCCAGGCGGGCGATCTCGTCCTCGCCGGTCGGCTCGGGCACGCGCCGGTCAAGCTCCTGGGCGGAGATGGCCGCCACCTGCGCCCGGATCCTCTCGACCGGTCGGAGCGCACGCCCGGCGACGATCCATGTCGTGCCGGCGACGAGCACGAGCAGGATGGGAATGCCGGCGAACAACACCCGACCGACCAGCGCGGTACTCGAGTCGGCCGGCCCAAGGGATTGTGCAACGAGCACCGTGACCTGATGGTCCTTGGTCTGTCGGGCGACGACGCGGTAGGGGTCGTGGTCACTGATGGGCAATCGCTCGATGGTGCGCGCGTCGCCGGCCGCCAGGCGGGCGACCGGGGGCTCGCCGGCGACGTTGTCGCTGGAAGCGACGACCGCGCCTGCTCGGTCGAGCACCTGGATCAGCGACTTCTCCTCGCCGGCGACATTGAGTGTGGAAGGCGCCGCGCCCCCTTCGAGGCTGGCGGCGACATCGCGCGCCCGCAGCTCGGCCGCGGTCTGCACGTTGTCGACGAGGGATGAATGGAGCAACCGCACCAGGAGCAGGCCGCCGACGACGAGCGCGATCCCCACGACCAGCGTCGCGACGACCGTGGTGCGCACACGGACGGTACCTAGCCGCCGGAGGCGGTCACCCACCGTTTGCGGCCAATCGGTAGCCGGCACCCCGCACGGTTTCGATGGACGATCGACCGAATGGGATGTCGATCTTCTTGCGCAAGTGACGGACGTACACCTCGACGATGTTGGAGTCGCC
>DASYFC010000081.1:0-1682 GCA_036498645.1 Acidimicrobiia bacterium
AATGCCGGCGCGACCGCGATCCACGACCGGCAGTTGAGCGGAATGAGCGCCTGGGTGTGCGTGTCGTGGTGGTACAGCCTGTCGACCAGGAGGGTGTCGCCGATGCGCTCGACCTCGTCGGGGCCGTGGCTGATGTAGTTCAGGTGGGCGTCCTCCCAGCCGAACTCGAGCGAGTGGATGCCGTCCGACGGGTCGCTGTCGGGCACGGGCACCCAGCCGAACTCGCGCCACGCCTCGGGAGCGAATGGCTCGGCGTCGATGGTGATGGTCTCGGCCATGCCGCGTCCCCTGCCGGTGATTACGCTCTGACGGGCGCGTCAGCATACGGCGAGGAGGGACCGATGGACGTGCGGTCGATCGAAGAGGTGCCGCCGGTCGTCGAGCACAACGGCACCGTGCCGGTGTGGTGGCTGGTGAACCCGCGCGAGATGAAGGAGATCACCGACGGCGGCTTCCTCGAGCTCGTCAGCGAGTTCGAGGTTGCGGGCGGCGGCCTCGTCGACCCGCACTCGCACCCGACCCACGAGTTCTATTACGTCACCTCGGGGCGCGGGATCATGGTGATCGACGGGGAGGAGCGGGAGATCAAGCAGGGCGACCTCGTGCACATCCCTCCCGACCTGGTGCACAGCCTGCGTCCCGTGAGCGACCACGCGCCGATCCACTGCTTCTGCTTCGCAGTCGGCGTGAAGGACGCGCCCGCCGTCGACTACACCGAGCACTGATCCCGGCTTGGCGCGCGTCCTGGTCACGCGCCGGCTCCCGGGCGGGTTGGACCCGCTGGTCGAAGCCGGCCACGTGCTCGTCGAGCCCGAGGGCGACCGGCCGTTCTCGCACGAGAAGATGGTCGAGCAGGCGTCCGGCGTCGACGCCATCGTCTGTTTGCTGACCGATCAGATCGATGACGCGGTGCTGACGGCGGGCAGCCCCCGCCTGAAGGTCGTCGCCACGGTCGCCGTCGGACACGACAACATCGACCTCGACGCCGCCGCCGCCCACGGGATCGCGGTCACCAACACACCCGCTGTGCTCGACGACACGACCGCCGACCTCGCGTTCCTGCTGATCCTGGCGGCGGCGCGGCGGATCTGGGCGGCGGAGTCCGACCTGCGCGCCGGGAAATGGTCGGGCTGGGACATCGACCAGTACCTCGGACGCGACGTGCACGGCGCCGTCCTCGGTGTCGTCGGCTTCGGTCGCATCGGCCAGGCCGTCGCCCGGCGCGCCACCGGCTTCGGCATGGAGGTGTTGCACCACACGCGTCGCGATACGGGCATCGTCGGCTGGCGCGGCGACCTGGACCGGCTGCTGGCCGAGAGCGACATCGTGACCCTCCACGTGCCGCTCACCGACGAGACCCGGCACCTGATCGACGCCCGGCGCCTGGCGTTCATGAAGCCGGACGCCGTGCTCGTCAACACGTCGCGGGGGCCGGTCGTCGACGAGGAGGCGCTGGCGGTCGCGCTCGAGGAAGGTGCGATCTTCGCGGCGGGCCTCGACGTGTACGAGCGTGAGCCCGAGGTG
Organism: Acidimicrobiia bacterium; assembly: GCA_036498645.1. GTDB lineage: Bacteria > Actinomycetota > Acidimicrobiia > IMCC26256 > JACDBD01 > JALZAA01. The sequence goes on from DASYFC010000081.1 coordinate 1,525, forward strand.
CATCCGCGTCTTCTCGCCGCGCCGCGTACCGTGCTGCTCCCGCACATCGGAAGCGCCTCACTGGCGACCCGTACGCGCATGGCGCAGGTCGCGGCCGAGAACGTGGTGGCCGTCCTCGGGGGCGGCGACCCCGAGAATCCCGTTTCAGGAGGTTGAGA
>DASYFC010000082.1:0-2946 GCA_036498645.1 Acidimicrobiia bacterium
CTGCTGGCCGACAAGGCGGTCGACGACCGACTGCGCAAGTACCCGGACTGGCTCGCCAGCAGGAACCTCGACAACGAGGCCAGCGACGAATCCGTGCGGGCGCTCGTCGCCGCGGTCCAAGCCCGGTACGACATCCCACAGCGCTGGTACGCGCTCAAAGCGCGGGTACTCGGGCTCGACCGGCTCGCCGACTACGACCGCATGGCGTCGATGGCGAGCGAGGAGTCCGAGTTCGGATGGCGCGAGGCGCGCGAGCTGGTTCTGGACGCGTACGGCTCCTTTTCCTCCGAGCTCGAAGGCGCCGCACACCGGTTCTTCGACGAGGCGTGGATCGACGCCCCCGTCCGGCCCGGCAAGCGCCCGGGCGCGTTCTGCGCTTACACCGTCCCGTCGCAACACCCGTACCTGCTGTTGAACTGGACCGGCCGCCGCCGCGACGTGTTGACGCTGGCCCACGAGCTCGGTCATGGGTTGCACGCCTACCTGGCGCGCGATCAGGGCGTGTTCCACCAGACGACGCCGCTCACGCTAGCCGAGACCGCGTCTGTCTTCGGCGAGACCGTGACGTTCGGCCGGCTGCTCGAAGAAACGAGCGATCCGGCGGCCCGGCTCGCGCTCCTCGCCGAGAGCATGGAGGGCCAGATCGCGACCGTCTTCCGCCAGACGGCCATGAACCGCTTCGAGGACCGCGTGCACACCGAGCGACGCGAGGTCGGCGAGCTCAGCGTCGACCGCTTCGGCGAGCTGTGGCGCGAGACCCAGGCCGAGCTGCTCGGCGACACGGTCGAGATCACCAACGGCTACCGCACCTGGTGGTCGTACATCCCGCACTTCATCGGCACGCCGGGCTACGTCTATGCATACGCGTACGGTCAGCTCCTCGCGCTGTCCGTGTACCGGACATACGAGGAGCGCGGCGCCGGCTTCGTGCCGCAGTACCTCGAGCTCCTGCGCAGCGGCGGGTCCCGCACGCCGGACGAGCTCGGCCGCATCGTCGGGGTCGACCTCGGGGATCCGGGGTTCTGGGACGGCGGGCTCGCGATCGTCGAGCAACAGCTGGAAGCCGCCGAGACCGCCGCGGTCGAGGCCGGCCGCGTGGCGAACTGACGCGACGAGCGAGCACCGAGTCCGTGCCCGTCCCCGACGCCGCCCTGCTCGCGGGCAAGGTCGCGGTCGTGACCGGAGGTGGGGGCGGCATCGGGCGCGCGATCTCCGAGACCTTCGCCGCCCACGGCGCGACGGTCGTTGTCGCCGAGATCGACGGCGACCGCGCCGCCGAGACCGTCGCCGCGATCCGAGCCGGCGGAGGTGACGCGCTGGCGCAGCCTGTCGACGTCCGCCACCGCGACGAGGTGGCGTCGCTCGCCGACACGACGATCGCGGAGTACGGACGCGTCGACGTACTTGTGAACAACGTGGGGCACTACCTCTATCGCGGCCTGCGGTTCCTCGACACCGACGAGGAACACTGGGACTCGCTGTATGCGGTCAACCTGCGGCACATGTTCCTGTGCACGAAGGCGTTCGCACCCCGGATGATCGAGCAGGCCGACGGCGGCAGCATCGTCAACGTCTCCACCGTCGAGGCCTTCCGCGGCATCCCGATGCAGGTCGTGTACTCGGCGTTCAAGGCCGGCGTGACGCAGTTCACGAAGAGCCTCGCCCTCGACCTCGGCGGCGACGGCATCAGGGTGAACGCGATCGCGCCCGACCTGACCGAGACGATCCAGGTCCCCTACGACCGGTGGGTCCCCGAGGGGCAGGAGCACCTCATCCCGCGCTGGGTGCCCGTCGGCCGGTTCGGGACGCCGGACGACATCGCCGGGGTGGCGTTGTTCCTGGCGTCGGACCTGTCGGCGTTCGTGACCGGCAGCACCGTCCACGCCGACGGCGGGAGCCTCGCCGCCGGCGGTTGGTACCGCACCGAGCGCGGCGGCTGGACGAACCGCCCGTTGAACCCCTAGCTCGAACTCGGCTACGCGAGGCCCGCCATCGAGGCGAACGCTCGCAGCTCGCGCGGGATGTCGGGGCCCATCGGCGCGTAGAGGATCTCCGTCGCGCCGGCCGCCTCGAGCTCCTCGAGTCGTCCCCGAAGTTGGTTTGGCGACCCGGTCCACGTGAACGCGGCGAGTGTGTGCCCGTCGAGGAGCGGCGCGTCGCGTTCGGTGACGCGCACGAGGTGGTCCTCGTGCACGGTGAGGTGGCGCACGCTCTCCGGGACGCTCTCGACTTCAGCCCGCCATTCCGGTCCGCCCGGCAGTGCGTCGACGGCGGCCGGGTCCGCTTCGTACATCCCGTGATACACGACGGTGAGCGCGGGACCGGCGGCTTCGAGCGCGCGCGGCGACGTCGGTGCCTCGCCTTCGCCGAGCACCGTCCCGAACGCGAGCACGGCGCACCAGTCGAACTCGGGTTGGCCCGAGCCGATCGTCATCACGCCGTCCCCGAGCTGCTTCGCCACCTGTAGCCCTCGCGGCCCGTTGGCCGCCACGAGGATCGGCACGCCGATCGGCCGTGCCGGGACGAACCCTGCCGGCGGGATCATCTGCATGACCGACCCGTCCACCTCGACCTGCTCGCCGGCGAGCAAAGCACGCAGCTGGCGCAGGTACTCCTCGACCGCCGCCCACGGCAATGGCTTCTGGCCGAGGGCCATGCGACCCGTGAACCCGGTGCCGACGGCGGCGACGGTCCGGCCGGGCGCGAGGCTCTCGAGCGTCGCGATGGCCATCGCCTGCGCGAGCACGTGGCGAAGACTGGGGATCAGGACCGCGGGGCCGAGACCGATGCGGCCTGTGCGCTCGGCGACGCGCCCCAGCGTGACCCACACGTCGGGGTAGAGCGCAGGCGAGTCGAACAGCCAGGCGCGCTCGTAGCCGAGCGATTCTGCGACCACCACGTGCTCGATGACATCGGGCCCGGGCGGGAAGGCGCAGGAGACGTCCA
>DASYFC010000083.1:0-2314 GCA_036498645.1 Acidimicrobiia bacterium
GCGCCCGTGCCACTTCGGCGACCACGCGACGGCGACCGTCGCGGGCGTGGCGTCGGCGGCGTCGACGCGGATACGCAGCCGTTCCGGGTCGGCGCGTGTGACTCGGGCCGACGCCGGGGCGCCGGTGGCGACGAGCGCGGCCGGTGCAGGGTGCCCGGCGCGGGCACGGAGGGCGAAGATCGCGATCGGTGGCTCGCGCCACACGAGCTCGAACCGGTCCGACGCCGCGAGCGCGTCGGCGAAGGGGTCGGCCGTGGTGACGACGTGCGAGACGCCCAGCCTGCTGAGCACGTCCGCCTCCACGTCGGCGGGACGCTTTCCGAGGTACAGGTCAGGCTCGAGATCGGGCTCGGGCGTGGTCGACGACTCGAGGTTCCACCCGTTCAGCGAGTTGCGGCCCGACGCCTGGGCGAGCCACGTCGGCGGCAGGATCACACCGGTCCGGAAGACCTCATCCGGATAGTCGCGCTGGGTGGCGAACCGGGCGCCGTCGGGGACGACGCGCCGGAGCTCGGCGGCGGCGTGCTGCAGCTGGGGGACGGGCGGCGCGAGCTCGCTCGCCGCCCGGCGGTCGGGGCCGAGCGGCGACACGACGATGGCGACCGCCACGCCGAGCGCGGCCGCCACCGCCGCCGGCCCGGCCCAGCGCCACCTCGACAGCCGCGTGCTCGCGAATCGCGCGCCGGCGGCGATCGCGGCGGACAGGGGCAGGATCGCGAGCAGCCCGGCGTACCCGAGGCCCCGGTTGGCGAGCTGCATCGCGATCTCGTTGTGCGGCCAGCGTGACGCCGCCCAGTGCGCCAGCACCAGGAAGACGAGCGGCGTCACGACGAGGACGAGGGCGAACGGGCGGCGGCGCACCCGCGCCAACCCGTAGACCCAACCGGCGACCACGATCCACACCGTGTACGGACGGAAAAGGACATGGCCGTTCACGATGGCGTCGACGCGATCCCCGAACGGCGGTGTCGCCCAGGTCGCCACCACGCCTCGGAGGTCGCGGTGCGCGAGCGCAGGGATCAACCACCACGCCGCCAGCGCCGCTGCCAGCCCGCCGGTCACCGCGAACCGGGCGAGGGAGGCGCGTCCGAGGTGCTCGCGGCGCAGACCGAACGCGAGCAACGGGAAGACGACCGCGAGGATCATCACGGAGATGAGGTGCGTGACCGCCAACCCGGCCACCGAAACCGCCGCGAGCAGAACCCAGCGTCTTCGGGCGTCGCTCGGCAGACGCAGCAACGCCCCGAGCGCGAGACAGAAGAGTGGCGCGCCGAGCTGGTGCGACACGAGGCCGATGAGATAGAGGCCTTGCAGTCCGGGTCCGAACTCGCTCGAGACCAACAGCGACAGCACGGCGGCGATCCCCGCCGCCAGCCGACCGAGCCCGAGCGACCGGGCGAGGAATGCCATCGCGACCGGCAGCGCCGCGAACGACACCACACCGACGACTTTCAGCGCGCCGGCGTTCGACAGCGCGCCCAGCGTCACGCCCCGGGCTGCACCCATCGCCCACGCGACGCCCGGGCCGTTGAACAGGAACTCCTGGTAGCCGAGGTAGAAGCGCGGGAACCAGCCGTCGAGCCGCGCGTGGGCCACGAGGTGGGGAAGGGCGAAGTCGGCCCGCACGAGGTACGCCATGACGTCCTCGCCGTGCGGCGGCCGGCCTCCCCACGCGCCACCCGTGGACCACAGCGCCAGCCCGACGGCCACGACGCATCCCACGACCGTCGCCGAGATCCGCTCCCACCACTTCTTCGGCGGTTCCGTAGGGATCTGGAGCTCCGAGTCCTGCGCCACGGCCGTCGCCACGGCGGGAATGCTGGCATGCAGGCGGCCGCCCCTTTGCCTGAAGCACGCGCGGGGGTCCGTGACGACGCTCGTCGGTACACTCGGGGACCACATGGGCCTCTTCAACAAGCTCCTTCACGCGGGCGAAGGCCGGAAGCTCAAGCTCGTCGAGACGATCGTGCCCGAGGTCGCGGCCTTCGAGCCCGAGATGGAGGCGCGCTCGGACGAGGCGCTGCGGGCGATGACGGACGAGTTCCGGGGCCGGCTGGCGCAGTGCGACACGAAGGAGGAGCGCGTCGAGATGCTCGACGACATGCTCCCCGAGGCGTTCGCCGTGGTGCGGGAGGCGGCCAAGCGGACGCTCGGCCAGCGCCACTTCGACGTCCAGATCATGGGCGGCGCCGCGCTCCACTTCGGCTGGGTCGCCGAGATGAAGACCGGCGAGGGCAAGACCCTCGTTGCGACGCTGCCGCTCTACCTGAACGCCCTGGCCGGCTACGGCTGCCACCTCGTGACCGTGAACGAC
>DASYFC010000084.1:0-3274 GCA_036498645.1 Acidimicrobiia bacterium
TGGCACATCGAGTGCTCGGCCATGTCGCTCGACCTGCTGGGGGAGGGGTTCGACATCCACGGCGGCGGAGACGACCTGATCTTCCCCCACCACGAGAACGAGCGGGCCCAGGCCCAGGGCGCCGGCCATCCCTTCGCCCGGTACTGGGTCCACAACGGCATGGTCATGGTCGGCACCGAGAAGATGGCCAAGTCGCTCGGGAACTTCACGACACTGAAGGACGCCGTCGATGCCCACGGGCCGCGCGCCATCCGCATGGCGGTGCTCCAGACCCAGTACCGCAGCCCGGTCGAGATCGGCGACAGCGAGCTCGACGCCGCCGGCGAAGCCGTCGCCCGGCTCGACGCCCTCGCCCGCCGGGCGCGGGTCGCGGGAGTCTCCGGCGACGCGCCGATCGACGGGGACTCCGTCGCCGAGTTCACGGCGGCGATGGACGACGACTTCGGCACCCCGGAAGCGATGGCGGTGGTGTTCCGCCTCGCCCGTGAGACCAACAGCGCGATCGACGACGGCGACCTGGAACGGGCCGCGGGCGGGCTGGTGACGGTGCGCGAGCTGGCCGGCGCGCTGGGCCTCGAGCTGGACGACGGCTCGGGCGCCGACGACGCCGAGATCGACGCCCTGGTCGAGCGGCGCAACCGCGCCCGCGAGCAGCGCAACTTCGCCGAAGCCGACCGCATCCGCGCCGAGCTCGCCGACCGCGGCGTCACGCTCGAGGACACGCCGACCCGCACGATCTGGCATCGGTGACGCCTCGACGGAGCGCCGCGGTGGGCGCACCCGGCGTGGGCGGCGAACGGGTGGAGGGCCGGCGAGCGGTCACCGAGCTGCTGACGGCGGGGCGCCGCCGCGTGCGGACGGTGTGGGTCGCGGCGGGGCGGTCGGCAGATCTCACCGAGCTCGCCGACGACGCGACGCGCCGGGGCGTCCCCGTCCAGCGTGTCACCCGCGAGGAGCTCGACGACCTCGCCGCGACCGAGGTGCCGCAGGGCGTCGTCGCCGACGCCGATCCGATCGAGCCCACCAGCGTCGACACGCTGCTCGCGGCGCCGGACGCGTTCCTCGTCGCGCTCGACGGCGTCACCGACCCACAGAATCTGGGCGCAATCGTGCGCGCCGCGGAGACGGCGGGCGCAACCGGCGTCGTGCTGCCGCGTCATCGCGCCGCGCGCATCACTCCTGCGGTCACGAAGGCAGCGGCAGGCGCGATCGAATACCTCCCGATCGCTACCGCTGCCGGTATTCCGGCGGCGATCATCCAGGCCGGTCGCGCCGACGTGTGGACGATCGGGCTCGACGCGGACGGGGACGTCACGGTCGACGAGCTTGCGGTGGCCGATCGCCCACTGATGCTCGTGTTCGGCGCGGAGGGTCGCGGGTTGTCTCGCCTGGCGCGCGAGCGTTGTGACGTCGTCGCCCGAATTCCGATGCGCGGCCATGTCGCGTCGTTGAACGTGGGCGCGGCGGCAGCCATCGCGTGCGCAACAGTCGCGCGTCTTCGCACGGCTAGCCTTTGACGCGACGCCGGAGTAGCTCAGCTGGCAGAGCAGCTGATTTGTAATCAGCAGGCCGTCGGTTCGAATCCGACCTCCGGCTCAACCTCATCGTCGCCGTCGCAAGCTCCGGCTTTGCTTCGACGGTCGGCAAAGCCGCCGCCTGCGCGCCCTCTTTGCTCCGACAGTCGGCAGAGCCGCCGCCTGCGCGCCCTCTTTGCTCCGAAATGCTTGCTCTTGGTGCCATGAGCGACCACTATCGACATCTGATGGCTCTTTCGGCGCGTGATCGCGCGATCCTGGACTTCGAGCGGACCTGGCGCCACCACGAGGGTCCCAAGGAGGTCGCGATCCGCGAGCACTTCAGCATCTCGCCGTCGCGTTACTACGAAGTGTTGGGCGCAGTGCTCGAGGACCCCGAAGCACTCTCGTACGATCCCCTCACAGTCAAGCGTGCGCAGCGGGTGCGCAACCAGAGGCGTCGAGTCCGCATGGAAGGCCGACGCGCGGACCCGGAGTCCCGGTGACGATGGCTTCGCCGGCGGGTGGTGGCATCAGAGGGCGCGGAGGATCGGGGGTCAACTCGGCGGTGCGAGGCGCCGGGCTCGTCGGTCTCGCGGTCGTGCTCGGCATCGTGCTCCTGCAGGTGATCGACAAGGGGCCGGCCGGGAACGGCGCCACCCCGGCCCGCACGAGCCACGCGACCACACCGACAACCGTGCCGACACCGACCTCGGCGGCTGCACCCGCGACGTCCCAGCCCGCGACCACCGCCAAAGCCGGCACTGTCAAGCCGCGCAGCGAGGTGCGCGTCCTCGTCTTCAATGCCGGCGCCGCGTCGGGTGCCGCCGGCAACATGACCAACAAGCTCCGCACGCTCGGGTATCAACTTGCTCCACCGGCCAACACGAACGCGCGCAAGGGCACCGCCGTGCAGTGCACACAGGGCATGGACAAGGAAGCCGCGCAGCTCCAGGGCGACGTCGGCGCGGGCACGACCATCGAACCGTTCGCGAATCCCGCGCTCCCGGGAACCGAGAACGTGAACTGCGTCGTCCTCGTCGGGCAGTAATACGGCGCGTGCGGCTGCCGGCGCCGTTGCTGCCGCTGGCGGCGCAACCACACGAGGCTGCTGTGCTCGTCGACTTCGACGGGTCGATCTCCGGCATCGTCGACGATCCCGCCGACGCTCACGCCCTGCCGGGCGCCCGCGACGCCATCGCTGCGCTCATCGGCGTGATCGGCACCGTGGCCGTCGTCAGCGGCCGTCCGGTCGAGTTCCTCGCCTCGGCGCTCGACCTCCCGGACCTCACCCTGGTCGGGCAGTACGGGCTCGAGCGAATGGTCGACGGCCGGGCGGCGGTCGATCCCCGCGCCGAGCCCTACCTCGACGCTGTCGCGGCGGCGGCCGACGAGATCGAACGTGAGCTGCCGGACCTGCTCGTCGAGCGCAAGGCGGGTGTGGCCGTCACGGTCCACTGGCGGACGGCTCCCGACCGCGAGGCCGATGCCGTCGCGGTCGTCAACCGGGTCGCGGGGCGCCACGGCCTCACGGTGTACCCGACCAAGATGGCGCGGGAGCTGAGACCGCCGGTGCCCGCCGACAAGGGCACAGCGGTGGAGGCGCTCCTCGACGGCGTCACCCACGCCTGCTTCGCCGGCGACGACCGTGGCGATCTGGACGCCTTCGCCGCCCTCGCCCGGCTCCAAGCAGAGGGACGCCTCGAGACGGCCGTCCGCATCGCCGTCGGTTCGGCCGAGGCACCACCTGAGCTGCTCGC
>DASYFC010000085.1:0-16484 GCA_036498645.1 Acidimicrobiia bacterium
TCGGGGCGGACCTGCACGCCGGGCGCACGAGTGGGCCGGGCTGGATTCGAACCAGCGTAGCTTTCGCAGCAGTTTTACAGACTGCCCCCTTTGGCCACTCGGGTACCGACCCGGGGCGCGTACGATACCAGCCGCGCCAAATTGCTCCCTGGAGTCACATGCCGACGTTCGACGTCGTTTCCGAGGTCGACCAGCAAGAGGTCCGCAACGCGGTGGACCAGGCCCGCCGCGAGATAGCGAACCGCTACGACTTCAAGGACACCAACAGCTCCATCGACCTCGGTGACACGTCGATCGAGCTTCACACGGCCAGCGAGGAGCGCCTCCGAGCGCTCACGCAGGTACTCGAGGAGAAGCTCGTGCGACGCAAGGTGTCGTTGAAGGCCCTCGCCTACGGGAACGTCGAGAACGCCGCCAAGGGAACCGTGCGCCAGACCGCGACCCTGAACGTCGGTATCTCCGACGTGAAGGCCCGCGAGATCGGCAAGTTCATCAAGGGCCTCGGCCTCAAGGGCGTCTCCCACCAGGTGCAGGGCCAGCAACTGCGCGTGAGCGGCAAGAAGCGGGACGACCTGCAAACCGCGATAGCGAAGATGCGCGAGACCGACTTCGGCATCCCCCTCCAGTTCACGAACTTCCGCGACTGAGGCGCAGACGGAGCCGACGCGCCGTGGGTGTGACCGCGGGCGCCGGCACACCGGACTGATGCGCCCGGGCCGGCACCGCTGATCCGTCCGAGCCCCTGCTCGCCTCGCTCCGCTCGGCTCGGGTCTCCGACCCGGGTCTCGGCCGGGCGGGCCGGACTGCCCGGGACGCATCGCCCGCTGCACCGGCGCCCGCTCCCGAGCTCGATCGGCTCCGTGAGCGTCACTGCGGGTTCGCAAGAGACGCGGAACGGCCGGCTCCGGGTGGGCAGAGCCGGCCGTCGTTGGTGCGGGTGGGACAGTCAGATCAGATGGCGTGGGTGCGGTCGAAGTTGCGGAGCCGGGCGATGCGCTCTTCGGTGGGCGGGTGCGTCGAGAAGAGCCCGGCGAAGTTCACCTTGCGCCCGGTGAGCGGGTTGATGATGTACGCCGTGGCCTCGGCCGGGTTCACGTCCATCGGTGTCCGCTTGGCCGCCGCCTCGATCTTCTGGAGGGCGCGGGCCAGGGGCTCGCCTTCGCCGATCAGATGCGCACCCGATGCGTCGGCCTGGTACTCGCGGGAGCGGGTCAGCGCCAGCTGCAGCAACCCCGCCGCCAGCGGGGCGAGGATCGCCAACGCGAGCAGGCCGAAGATGTTGCCGCCTTCGTTGTCACCGCCGCCGCCGAAGATGGCGCCGAACATCGCGAGGCGGGCGATGAGAGTGATCCCGAGCGCGATCGCGGCCGCGACCGATCCGATGAGGATGTCGCGGTTACGAACGTGCGACATCTCGTGGGCGAGCACGCCGCGCAACTCGTCGTCGTCGAGCACCCCGAGGATGCCCTGCGTGACGGCCACGACCGCGTGCTTGGGGCCGCGGCCGGTGGCGAATGCGTTCGGCTGTGGCTCGGGCGAGACGTAGATCCGCGGCGTCGGGATCCCGTCTTTCTGGGCCAGCTCCTCGACGATCGCATACAGGCGGGGAGCCTCCTCACGGCTGACGGGCTTCGCCCGGGCCGCGGCGATGGCGATCTTGTCGCTGAACCAGTACGACCCGCCGACGATGACGATGCCGAGCACCAAGCCGATGATCAGGCCGCCCGTACCGAACAGCCCGCCGATGCCGATGAACAGCGCCCCGAGGAAGGCCAGGAGAATGGTGGTCTTCAGCGTGTTGGCGAATGCGCTTCGCATCTCACATCACCTCTTGATCTGCAACGCCGCGACCGGGTGCGGCGTTCCCCCGAATCGTACGGGCTCCGTGAGGATTCCCCGCCGCGGCTATTGCCAGACGATGAGGAGGACGAGCCCGGCCGTCACGACCAGCGCCGACCCGAGGCGGGCCCGGCCCAGTCGCTCGTGGAGGAACAGCCACCCCGCGCCCGCCCCGAGGATCACCGAGGACTCGCGCAGCGACGCGACGTAGCCGACGGGCGCCAGCCGGGCTGCCGCCAGCACCATCGAGTAGGCGAGCGTCGAGCACACCCCGCCGACGAGGAACCGGGGCCACTCCCGCCGCACCCCGGCGGCGATGCGGCCGGCCCGACCCGAGGCGACGATGGCGGCGCTGAGCACGAGCCCGGCGCCGACCACGATCGCGATCCCGTAGCCGAGCCCGCTGGAGCGACGTGCGCCGGCGGCGTCGAGGGTCGTGTACGTGCCGATCGTGGCGGCGGTGAGGCCCGCCCACAGCAATGCCACCCGCGAGACACCCGGCCCGACCAGCGAGGCCAGCCCGGCGACGACGACGGCGATGGCGAGCCAGGCGAGCCCCGAGAGCGAGTCGGCGAGGAACACGACCCCGCCGACGGCGGCGATGAGCGCGCCGCCGCCCCGGGCGAGCGGGTACGCGAACGAGAAGTCGCCGTGGTGATAGGCGCGCGTGAGTGCGACGACGTAGACGACGTGCACGACGCTCGACGCGGCGAGGAAGGGGAGCGTGTCGGCGCCCGGTCGGTCGATCACCAGGAACACGGGGAAGAACAGGAGCCCACCCGTCACGTACAGGCCCCACGCCGCGATCAGCCGGTCGGAGCTCGTCTTGACGAGCAGGTTCCACGCCGCGTGCAGGACTGCTGAGCCCAGCGCGAGGACAGTCGCCGCGGCCAAGACGGGTGGTCAGTCGTAGTAGCCGGAGTGGAAGTAGATGCAGGGGATGCCTTCGGCCCGGAACATCTCGACGTTGCGACGGTCGTCCTCGATCGCGAGGCGGAGGTCGAAGCCGTAGCGGCGGAACTCCTCGACCGACAGCCGCTTGAAGTCACGCGAGACCTCGAAGTCGCCCCACGGCCGCATCACGAGCACGTCCCAGCGGATCTTGTAGCGGTGGAGCCACGCCTCGGTCAGGAGGTGCACCCGCTCCGGTCGCGCCGTGAGCAGCACGATCGCCAGCGACGCGTCGAGCAGGTCGAGGAGGACCCTGACCTCCTCGATGACGGGATCGTCACCACACGCGTCGAAGAACGCGCGCCAGTCCCGGTCCGGCGCCTCGAGATAGTGCTGGCGACTGGCGGCGTCGGAGAGCACGCCGTCGAGGTCGATCACCACGGCCGGGCCGGGCTCGACCGGTCCGTCGCGCCATGACCAGTGCTCGGGATACGGGCGGCTCACTCCTCGTCGCCGGCGCCCTGGTTCGACAGGTAGCGGTCCTTGATGCCCTCGACCACGCTCGGGTCGGCGAGCGTGGTCGTGTCGCCGAGCTGCTCGTCCTCGGCGACGTTGCGCAGCAGCCGGCGCATGATCTTGCCCGAGCGGGTCTTCGGAAGCTCCTCGGTGAACAGCACGGTCTTGGGCCTGGCGATCGGCCCGATCGTGCCGGCCACGTGCTCGCGCAGCTGGGCGGCGAGCTCGTCGCTCGGCTCGTTCCCGGCACGCAGGATCACGAAGGCGCTGATCGACTGGCCGGTGGTCGCGTCGGTGCGGCCGATCACGGCCGCCTCGGCGACCTTGTCGTTCCCGACCAGCGCGTGCTCGACCTCGGCCGTCGAGATGTTGTGGCCGCTGACGAGCATCACGTCGTCGACGCGACCGAGCAGCCAGTAGTAGCCCTCTTCGTCGCGCTTGGCGCCGTCGCCGGCGAAGTACTTCCCCTCGAACCGGCTCCAGTACGTGTCGCGGTAGCGCTCCGGGTCGCCCCAGATGCCGCGCAACATCGAGGGCCACGGCCGCGTGAGCACGAGGTAGCCGCCACCGGGGATCGGCACGGAGTTGCCCTTGTCGTCGACGACGTCGGCGCCGACGCCCGGAAGGGGGAACGTCGCGCTCCCGGGCTTGAGCGTCGTCGCGCCCGGTAGCGGGCTGATGAGGATGGCGCCCGTCTCGGTCTGCCACCAGGTGTCCACCACCGGGCACCGGCCGCCGCCGATGTGCTGCCAGTACCAGACCCACGCCTCCGGGTTGATGGGCTCGCCCACCGAGCCGAGCAGCCGCAGCGACGACATGTCGTGCTTGTCGGGGAACTCGGTGCCCCACTTCATGAAGCTGCGGATGGCGGTGGGCGCGGTGTAGAGGATTGTCACGCCGTACCGCTCGACGATCGACCACAAACGGTCCTTGTCGGGGAAGTCGGGCGTGCCCTCGTACATCACGCTGGTGGTGCGGTTGGCGAGGGGCCCGTAGACGATGTACGAGTGCCCGGTCACCCATCCGACGTCGGCCGCGCACCAGTACACGTCGGTGTCGGGCTTGACGTCGAAGACGTTCTGGTGGGTCCACGCGACCTGCGTCAGGTAGCCGCCGGTCGTGTGCATGATCCCCTTGGGCTTCGCCGTCGTGCCGCTCGTATAGAGGAGATAGAGAAGGTCTTCCGAGTCCATCGGCTCGGCCGGGCAGTCGGCGGACTGACCGGGGACCACGTCGTCCCACCAGACGTCCCGCCCCTCCTGCATGGCGACGTCGTGTCCGGTGCGCCGCACGACGAGGCACCGCTCGATCGACGGCGTCTCGGCCATGGCGGTGTCGGCGCTCTCCTTCAGGGGAACCACCTGCCCGCGCCGCCAGGCGCCGTCGGCGGTGATGACCAGGCGCGCCTCGGCGTCGTTGATGCGGTCGCGGAGCGCGTCGGACGAGAAGCCACCGAACACGACCGAGTGCGGAGCGCCGATGCGCGCGCACGCGAGCATCGCGATCGGCAGCTCGGGGACCATGCCCAGATAGATGTTGACCCGGTCGCCCTTCCGGATGCCGAGCGACGCGAGCGCGTTCGCGGTCCGCTGCACCTCCTCGAGGAGCTGCGCGTAGGTGATCGTGCGCGTGTCGCCGGGCTCGCCTTCCCAGTGGTACGCGACCTGATCGCCGTGCCCGGCGGCGACATGGCGGTCGAGGCAGTTGAAGCTGACGTTGAGCGTGCCGCCGACGAACCACTTCGCGAACGGCAGGTCCCACTCGAGGATCGAGTGCCACTCCTCGGTCCAATCGAGGAGGTCGGCGGCCTGCCGGGCCCAGAAGCCTTCGAAGTCGCGCTCCGCTTCGTCGTAGATCTCGGCGTCGACGACGCGGGCCGTCTTCTTGAACTCGGGCGGCGGCGGGAACGTCCGACCTTCGGCGAGCAGGGCCTCGATCGTGGCTTCCGGCATCGCTCCCCCTTCGTCGCGGGCTGCCGGGGTCAGGCTATCTGCGACACGGGTCACACCACGGCGCCAGAAACCCCGACAGAGGGTTGTCGCCGCCTCCCGTCAGCCTGTCCGTGCACGCGAAGCAGCACACAGTCCGACGGATACAGGAGGAACCTTCATGGGCGCGCCCGTCGTGTGGTTCGAGGTCGCGGGCCGCGACTTCGACACCCTTTCGAAGTTCTACACCGAGCTCTTTCACTGGAAGGTCGACGCCGACAACCCGATCGGCTACGGCATGGTCGACACCGGCGGCGAGGGCGGGGTCCCGGGCGGGATCTTCGCCGGCGGCGACACGGAGTACGTGTCGTTCTACGTGCAGGTGCCCGACCTCGAGGCCCGGCTGCGGCAGGCCGAGAAGCTGGGGGCCAAGGTGGTGCAGCCGCCGACGCCCACGGCGCCGGACGGCCCGACCATCGCCATGGTCCAGGACCCGGAGGGCCACCGCATCGGCATCCTCCAGGAACCCAGCTGATCGGCTCAGTCCGGCGCGCGGCACTCCCCCCGCCGCGCGCCGGCTGACCGGTTAGCGCACGCCCTTCGCGAACACGAACACGTGGTGCGCACCGAGGCCGGACGGGTCGGTGAGGGCGGCGGCCTCGCTCACCCGGCTGCGGGCGGCCATCGCATCCAGGTCGCCGACCGCGGCGCGCTCGCGCCAGACGCCGCGGGCGTCCTCGACGAGCTCGTCGATGCCGAGCGCGGCCAGCCAGTCGGCCTGGCGGATGTGCTCGACGAGCCGGAAGCCGGCGCGCTGGGCGTGGGCGACGAGATGCTCCACCGGGATCGTGCACGTGATGTCCTGTGCGCCGGGCGCGGCGAGTGGCGCCTCTCCGCGTTGGTGCTCGCGGTACGTGCGAAGCCACTCGTCCTGACGGAGCGTCACGAGCGACTCGGCGGTAGCCGCGTAATCGATGACGACGAGGTACCCACGCCGCAGCACGTATCCGCACTCGGCGAGCCAGTCGGCGGAGGCGGTGGGCACCGGAAGCCGCGCTCCCGTCGGAACGGTAACGCCGGCCGCGACCTCGTCGGCGGCGGCGACGACCTCGGTCGCGGCGGGCACCGCCACCTCGACGAAGCCGGTCTCCCCGAGCCCGACTCTCACCTCGGCCCAGGCGTCAGCGGTGCGCTCGACGACCCGGAACGGCAGGTTGTCGAGCAGCTCGTTCGCCACGACGACCCCGGCCTCGATCTCCAACGCAGGAAGCTCGGGCAGCGCGGTGACAATGGGACCGGCGCCCGCGACCGGGCGCGGCGCCTCCTCGGCCTCGGCGTCGCCCTCGATCGGTTCCGCGGGGCCGAACGCCCGGTCGGCGGGCTCGAGCGTGAGGAGCTCGCGCTGCGCGGCTCGCAGCGCGGCCGACCGTTCGACGAGCACGTAACGCAGCGCTCGCGCGCATTCCGGCTCGGCTCGCAGCACGTCGAATGCCAGACGCCCGCGCCCGGCGCCGGCGTCCACGACCACGAACGGGTCGGGCCGTGAGAGCTCCGACCACGCCCCGTCGAGGGAGCGCGCCATCAAGGCGCCGAACAACACGCCGACCTCCGGGCTCGTGACGAAGTCGCGCCCGGCCCGGCCGGCGCCGCCGCCGCGGGCGAAGAACCCGCCCGGCTCGTCGTACAGGGCGGCGTCGACGAAGCGGTCGAACGGGATCGGCCCCTCGCGCCGGATGCGCTCGGCGATGCGCTCGGCGAGCTCACTCACGGCCGGCCACCAATCAGCCCGGGAACGCCACCTCGCCGATCCGGGCGAACAGCTGGGGATAGATGCCGATCACCACGACCACGGCGGCGGACAGGCCGAGCGCGATGCCGAGCGCGGGCGGCGTCCGGGCCGGCACGGACTCGACGCCGGCTTCGGAGGGATCACGGAACCACATGCGGCGCGCGACCCCGGCGTAATAGAAGAGCGCGATCACCGAGTTCACGGCGGCGACGACACCGAGCGTGTACGCCGATGCAGTCCCGGCGTCGAAGATGGCGCGGAACATCACGAACTTGGCGAACCACCCTGCGAGGGGCGGGATCCCGGCCAGCGCGAACAGGAACGCCGACATCAGCAGCGCCAGCACCGGCGCCGTCTGCCCCAGCCCCGAGTACGAGGAGATCTCACCCGAGCGTGTCCGGCGGGCGACGGCGATGACCACCGCGAACGCGCCCAGGTTCATCGCGCCGTAGATCAGCAGGTAGATGACGACTGCTTCGAACGCGGAGCGGGCCGCGTGCCCGTCCGCCGCAACCGCCAGTGGGGCGAGGATGAACCCGCCTTGCGCGATCGACGAATAGGCCAGCATGCGGACGATGTTCGTCTGGCGCAGCGCGGTGAGGTTCCCGAGGGTCATGGAGGCCGCCGCCAGCGCCCACAACACCGGTTGCCACGCCGTCTGCGTCCCGAAGAAGCCGAAGTAGATGAGGCTCAGGATGGCGACGAACCCGCCGGCCTTCGACGCCACCGACAGGAACGCGGTCACGGGCGTCGGCGCGCCTTCGTACGTGTCGGGTGCCCAGAAGTGGAACGGCACCGCGCTGATCTTGAACGCGAAGCCGACAAGGGTGAGGAAGATCGCAACCGCGAACAACGGCGGCAGATCGGGTCGGGAGGCGTACGCACCGATCTTGCTGAGCAGCGTCGAACCGGACAGGCCGAAGATGAAGGACATGCCGTAGAGCATCACGGCCGACGACAACACACCGAAGAGGTAGTACTTGATTGCGGCCTCGTTCGACTTCGTGTCGTGCTTCCGCCAGCCCGCCAGCACGTACGTCGGCACGGAGATCAGCTCGAGCGCCACGAAGATCGTGATGAGGTCGCGGGCCGAAGCCATCACGACCATCCCGAGCACGGAGCTGAGCAGCAGGAAGTAGTACTCGCCCTGGTAGTAGTCGCCTTCGCCGATGTAGTCGACCGACACGAGCAGCGTGATGTACGCCACGAGGAGGAAGAAGCCCTTCAGCGCCAGGGCGTAGTCGTCGACCACGTACGCGCCGCCGAACATCGTGCGCGTGGTCCCGTCGGCGGCGAGCGTCAGGATCGGAACCAGCGCGGCCAGCACACCGATCGTGGCGAGCCGTGACGTCTGGAACCGCTCGCGGTCGCGGAAGAAGAAGTCGGCGACGAGCACGACGACGATCGTCCCCGTGAGGATGATCTCGGGCGCGAGCGCGTGGTAGTCGAAGACGGGGTTCACGGCGAGCTCATCCGATCGCCCTCGCCATTCCGTGCGCCAGGTTGGTGACCGCGCCGTCGGTGATGCGGAAGATGAGGTTGGGGTAGATGCCGAGCACCAGGATGCCGATGAGCAGCGGTGTCCAGGCGATCCACTCCGGCCAGTGGACGTCATGCACGTGCGCGTGCTCGAACTCGGTCTTCACCTTGCCGAACGCGACCCGCTGGAACATCCAGAGGAGGTACCCGGCGGCGAGAACGGTGCCGACTGCCCCGACGACCATGTAGACGCGGAACGTGACCTGGGAGATCCCGGCCGCCGGGTTGTAGGCCGAGAGGAGGGCGGGGAACTCGCCCCAGAACCCGGCCAGGCCCGGGAGACCGAGCGAGGCCATCGCGCAGAAGCCGAGGATCCACCCCAGCCGCGGCGCCTGGACCAGGAGCCCACCGAGCCGGCTGATCTCGCGCGTCTCGTAGCGCTCCTGCACCGATCCGGCCAGGAAGAAGAGCATGCCGGTGATCAGACCGTGGGCGACCATGCCGAAGATGGCGGCGTTGATGCCGAAGTTCGTCAACGTCGCGATGCCCAGCATGATGAACCCCATGTGCGCCACCGACGAGAACGCGATGAGTCTCTTCATGTCGCGTTGCGCGAGGCAGCACAACGCGCCGTAGATGATCCCGATCACGGCGAGCAGGCCGATCCACGGCGCCCAGTCGTGCGCGGCCTGGGGCAGGATCGGCAACGCGATCCTGATGAACCCGTACGCGCCCAGCTTCAGGAGGACCGCCGCCAGCAGCACCGAGCCCACGGTCGGTGCCTCGGTATGGGCGTCGGGAAGCCACGTATGGAACGGGAACATCGGCACCTTGATCGCGAACCCGAGGAACATCCCCACGAATATGAGGCTCTGCGTGCTCGCGACGATCCCGCTTCCTCCCTGCGCCGCCAGCCTCGGAATGTCGAAGGTCTGCGGACTCGAGAGGAAGAACAGGGCCAGGAAGCTCAACAGCATGAGCGCCGACCCGAACAGCGTGAACAGGAAGAACTTGATCGACGCGTACTCGCGCCTCGGCCCGCCCCAGATGCCGATCATGAAGAACATCGGCAGGAGCACGAGCTCGAAGAAGATGAAGAAGAGGATGAGGTCCTCGGCGCAGAACGTGCCGTTCATGCCCGTCTCGAGCAGCAGGATCAGGGCGAGGAACGCCTTCGGCGTGCGCGGGTCGGGGAAGTGGTCCCACGTGTAGATGACGCACCCGACCGTGATGAGCATCGTCATCACCAGCAACGGCAGCGAGATGCCGTCGACGCCCATGTGGTAGCGGCTGTGGATGACGTCGATCCAGGACTTGTTGACCTGGAACTGCAGGGCGCCGGTCCGGTCGTAGTCGAACCGGGCGAGCATCCCCACCCCGACGGCGAGCGTCGCCAGCGTCGTCGCCAGCGTGGTCAGCTTGAGGGCCCGCTCCTGCGTTTTCGGGATGGCGAGCACGACCACCATCCCCGCGGCCGGGAGGAAGACCGCCAGGGTCACTCCCCACGAGTCGAACCAGTCCACGATCCTCTCCTGCTGGTAGGCGTCTAGTAGACGAGCCAGAGCGCGAGGCTCAGGGCCCCGACAGCTGCGAAGAGCGTGAGCGCGTAGCGCTGCACGCGTCCCGACTGGACGTAACGGAGAAGACCACCCGTCTCGCCGGTCGTCTCCGCCAGGCCGTTCACGGCGCCGTCGACCACCTTCTGGTCGATGACGTCATAGGTCTCGCGGGCCGCCACCGCCGTGCCGCGGCCGATCGCGTTGACGACGCCGTCGATCACGTGCTGGTTCACCCAGTAGCTGGCCTGCGCGATCGGGCCCTTGATCCCGCCGATGATGACGTTCTCGTACAGGTCGTCCAGGTAGTACTTGTTCTCGAGGAACCGGTAGCCGGCCCGGGCGGCTGCGTTGCGCTGCGTGAGGTTGCGGAACGGCCCCAGCTCCTCCCGCTGGAACCACAGGTACGCGGCGATGCCGATGCCGATGACGGCGATCGTCACCGAGATGACGGCCATCAGGCTGTTGAACGAGGGGTGTCTCAGTGGTGGCAGAGCGACGGCTCCTTCGAACCAGTCGCGGAATTTCTCGATCCCGAACGCCTCGGCGTTGAGGAAACCGGCGCCGACAGACGCGACGGCGAGCACGATGAGCGGAACGGTGAGCGTCGGCGGCGACTCGTGCGGCTCGCCGTGGCCGCGGAACTCGCCGAAGAACGTCAGGTACACGGTGCGGGTCATGTAGGCGGCGGTGAGGAAGGCCCCGACCAGGCCGACGACCAGGAACGCCGTGAAGCCCGCGTCTCCCGCGGTCACGAGGATCTCGTCCTTCGACCAGAACCCGGCCAGCGGGAAGATGCCGGCCAACGCGAGCGAGCCGATCACGAAGGTCACGAACGTGATCGGCATGTACTTGCGGAGCCCGCCCATGTCGTCCTTCATGTCGAAGCTGTGGTGCGAGCCGGAATGGCTCACCGAGCCCGCGCCGAGGAACAACAGCGCCTTGAAGAACGCGTGGGTGAACAGGTGGAAGATCGCCGCTACCCACGCGCCGACACCGAGTGCCATGACCATGTACCCGAGCTGGCTGATCGTCGAGTACGCGAGCACCTTCTTGATGTCGCGTTGGACGAAGGCGAGTACTGCTCCGATCATGATCGTGATGCCGCCGATGAGCGCCATCGCGTTGAGCCCTCCGTCGCCGATCGAGAAGCCACGGAAGAAGACCGGGTAGAGGCGGGCGCCGAGGTAGACACCGGCGACCACCATGGTGGCGGCATGGATGAGCGCCGACACCGGCGTCGGGCCGGCCATGGCGTCCGGCAGCCACGTGTGCAACGGGAACTGGCCGCTCTTCCCGATGATCCCGATCAGCAGACACGACGCACTCACCAGCAGGAGCGTGTGGCTGATGTCGCCGCCGAGGGTCTTGGCATTGATCGTCGCGATGTCGAACGAGCCGGCGGCGAAGAACAGCACGATGATCCCGATCATCAGGCCGACGTCGCCGACGCGCGTCGTGAGGAACGCCTTCACCGCCGCGTCGGAGTTGGGCTTCTCCTCCCACCAGTGGCCGATGAGGGCGAACGAGCAGAACCCGACGAGCTCCCATCCGATGAGCAGCTCGAGCGTGTTGTCGGCCACGACCAGCAAAAGCATCGAGGCCGTGAACAGGTTGAGCAGGGCGAAGTAGTGCGTGTACCTGCGATCGCCCTTCATGTACGCGGTCGAGTACACGTGGACGATCAGCGACACGAACGTGACCATGAACAGCATCATCACGGCCAGCCCGTCGAGGTGAGTGCCGACGCCGAACCTCACCGCGCCGTTCTGCCACCACGTGAAGCTGTGGTCGACGGCGGTGAGCCCACCCTCGCTCGTCGGCAACACGGCGCGACCGAAGCCGCGGAGCGCGCCACTCGACCCGTGGTCGTCGACGCGCTGGATCCATTGGATCAGAACGATGCATGCCAGCACGAACGACGCGCCTACGGCCGCGATGGCGACCTCCGAACCCTTCCGCGGCAGATGCTTCCCGACCAGCAGGACCACGACGAAGCCGACGGCCGGGATCAGCGGGATGAGCCACGCGTTCGAGAGCACGATCGGGTCAGCCCTTCAGCTGGTCGACGCGGTCGAGGTCGGGACTGCGGAGGTTGCGGTAGATCAGGAGCACGATCGCGAGGCCGACGCCCACTTCGGCGGCGGCGATCGTGATGACGAAGAGGGCGAAGACCTGCCCGGCGATCTGCCTCGTGAACGCGGCGAACGCGACCAGATTGATGTTGACGGCGTTGAGCATGAGCTCGACCGAGAGCAGCACCAGGACGCCGTTGCGGCGGGCGAGGACGCCGTACACGCCGCAGCAGAACAGGAACGCGCTGAGGATGAGGTACTGGTTCAGTGCCATCGTCAGTCCCTCCGGGCGATGACCACCGCCCCGACCAGCGCGGCGAGGAGCAGCATCGAGACAACTTCGAAGGGGACCACGAAGCTCCGGAAGATCGAGTCGGCGACCGGGCCGGTCCGGCTCGCTCGCAGCAACTCGTCGGAGAGCTTGATGTTGTCGTGCCCGAATGCGTTCACGAGCAACGCGATGAGCACGCCGAGCAGGAAGACGGCGACGATGGCAGCCGGCCAACGCTGGTCATTGTCGAAGTTGCCGGAGCTCATCGGCGCGCGCGTCAGCATGATGCCGAAGAGGAACAGCACTGCGATCGCGCCGATGTAGATGAAGAACTGCGTGATGCCGACGAACTCGGCGAGCAGCACGATGTACTGCGCCGCCGCGCCGACGAGCACGATGATGAGGAACAGCGCCGCATGGACGATGTTCCGGGAGCGGACGACGCCGACGGCGCCGCCACCCATCGCGATCGCGAGCACCCAGAAGGCGACGTTCTGTGCAGTCACGGCGGGCGTCCTGCTCGCTACTTCTTGCCGGTCTCGGAGCCGACTTCGAGCGGCTCCGGTTCGTGGACGGTCTCCATCCACTCGCCGAGCTTCTCCTTGTCGTGGAGGAGATCGGCGATGTTGGATTCGGAGTACTCGTACTCGGGGCTCCAGAACAGGGCGTCGAACGGGCAGACCTCGACGCAGATCCCGCAGTACATGCAGAGCGCGTAGTCGATGTCGAAGCGGTCGAGCAGGCTGACACTGCGCTCGCGGCCGCCCTCACGCCGCGGTGGCCGCTTCTCCTTGTGGCCCTCGATGTAGATGCACCAGTCGGGACACTGACGTGCGCACAGCATGCAGACGGTGCAGTTCTCTTCCTTCAACGCGATGACGCCACGCGCGCGCGGGGGCGGGTCCTCCCGCTCGTGCGGGTACTGCACGGTGACGGCGCCCTTGAGCATCGTCTTGAACGTCACGCCGAGGCCGCCGATGAGCCCCGGAGCCTTGGGTTTCTTCGGGAGCTTGGGCATCTAGAACGCCACCTTCAACGCGCCGGTGATGAGAATGTTCGCGAGACCGATCGGGATCAGGAACTTCCAGGCCACGGCTTGGAGCTGATCCTCGCGCAGCCGCGGGTACGTGAACCGAACCCAGAACATGAGGAACGCCACGAGCATCACTTTGATGAGCAGCACGATCGGGCCGAGCACGTTCTCCCAACCCGTGTCGGTGATGTGCGGGACCGCCCAACCACCGAGGAAGAGCGTGGCGGCGAGGCCGGCGAAGGCGAAGGCAGTCCCGAACTCGCCGATGAAGAAGAAGAGGAAGCGGAAGCCCGTGTACTCGACCATGTAGCCGGCTACGAGCTCGCTCTCCGCCACCGGCATGTCGAACGGCGTCTGGGTGAGCTCGGCCTGGGCGGCGACGAGGAAGAGCACGAATCCGATGATCTGGGGGAAGACGTACGGGAGGCCGATGCCGTCCCAGCCGAAGATCGACCCGGTCTGTTGCGCCTTGACGATCCCCTGCAGGCTCATCGTGCCCGCCATCACGACGACGCCGACGACCGCGAGCAACAGGGGCAGCTCGTACGCGATGAGCTGGCCGGCGGCGCGCAGAGCGCCGAGCAACGCGAACTTGTTGGCGCTCGCCCACCCGGCCATCAGCACGCCGACGACCGCCAGGCTCGACACGGCCAGCGCGTAGAACACACCGACGTCGAGGTTGCTGACGACGAGGTCGGGACCGGTCGGCAGCACGAGGAACACGAGGAACGTCGAGGTCACGACGACGAGCGGCGCGGCGGCGAAGATGCGCCGGTCGGAATGGGCCGGCATCACGTCTTCCTTCTGGATGAACTTGATGCCGTCGCCGAAGAGCTGGAACCAGCCGTGGAACCCGCCCGGGTCCATCGGCCCGAGGCGGCTCTGCATGTGCGCCATCATCTTCAAGAGGAACACGTACCCGAGGATGATGGCGCCGAGCGGGATGATCGCGAGCACGACGATCGTCTTGATCGCCAGGATCGTCCCCCATCCGACGTCGAGCGCGAGCCCGCTCACCGGTCGATGTCCCCCAGGATGAAGTACAGCGACGCGAGCACGGTGATCACGTCGGGCACGTACACGCCGCGCAGCAACCACGGCAGGATCGACACGTTGCTGAACGACGCCGAGCGGATCTTCACCCGGAACGGCCCCGTCGCCCCCTTCGAGATCACGTAGTACGCCATCTGGCCGAGCGGGTTCTCCGTCTCGACCCAGACCTCACCTTCCGGGACCTTGATGATGCGCGGGACCTTCGCCATGATCGGCCCGCTCGGGATCCGGTCGAGCATCTGCACGACCATGCGCGCGGCTTCGCGCGTCTCCTGGAGCCGGACCCAATACCGCGAGTACGAGTCGCCGTCGGGGTGCGTCCACACCTTGAAGTCGAGCTCCGGGTACACGAGGTACGGCTTGCCGTCACGGCGCAGGTCCCAGTCGACGCCGGATGCCCGCAGGTTCGAGCCCGAGACGCCGTACCCGGTGCCGACCTCGGGCGGGATGATGCCGATCGAGCGGGTGCGACCGTGGAAGATCTCGTTCTCGGCGACGAGCTCCTCCAGCGTGTTGCACGCGTCGAGGACGACCTTCATGGTGTTGCGGCACTCGTTGACCCAGCCCCACGGCAGGTCGTCCTTGAGCCCGCCGATGCGGTTGAAGTTGGGGTGGAAACGACCGCCGGTCGCGGCCTCGATCAGGTTGAGCACGTGCTCGCGGTCACGGAACCCGTAGAACGGCGGCGTGAGCGCGCCGACCTGGAGGCCCATCTCGCCGAGGAAGAGCAGGAACGTCGCGATGCGCGAGAGCTCGGTGAGGATCGTCCGGATGTACTGCGCCCGGGGCGGCGCCTCGATGCCCATGAGCAGCTCGGCGCCGTGCATGAACGGCACCTCGTTGGCGAAGCTCGACAACCAGTCGATGCGGTTGATGAGCGTGGTGACCTGCGGGTAAGTGCGGAACTCGGTGAGCTTCTCGTAGCCGCGATGCATGTAGCCGATCACGGGGTCGGCCGAGATCACGCGCTCGCCGTCGAGCCGCACGACGAGGCGGAGCGTGCCGTGGGTCGCCGGGTGCTGCGGCCCGAGGTTGAGGATCATGTCGCCGGTGTCGAGCTCGACGTTCACCTGCGCGTCGGCCAGGTGGCGCCACGCCTGCCGGTCGACGGCGAAGTCGACGCTCACGAAGGATCTCCCTTGTCCGCATCAGCGGACTGGGCGGCGTCCGCACCATTGCTTTGGCCGGCGTCCGCCGACGGGCCGTCCTCGCCGGGCATGGCCTCCACGTCGACGAGCCCCGGCCACGGCTTCACGATCCGGGCGAGGAGTGGATAGTCCTTGCGCAGCGGGTGACCCTCGAACTCGGACGGGAGATAGAGGTGCCGGAGGCTCGGGTGGCCGTCGAAGGCCACTCCGAACATCTCCCAACACTCGCGTTCGTGCCAGTCCGCACCCGGGTACGTCGCCACCCACGAGTCGGCGTGCGGATCGCGCTCGTCGACGTCGGTCTTGAGGGTGACGCCCCAGTGGCGCTTCGTGGACTCGACGTGCGCGAACACCTGCATCCGGCCCGCGGACCCGGCGACGCCGAAGGTCATCTCGGTCGGCTGAACCGGCGACGACGTGTCACCGCCCGCCTCGTCGCCCTCTCGCGGCGCGGGCTGCCAGTCGATGCCGGCGATGAACGAGAGGTAGTCGCATTCGAGCTCGTGCTTGCTGACCTCGGCCGCCCGGCGCCACGCGTCGGGCTTCACGCGCACCACCAGCATGCCGAACGCGTCGGCGGACTCCACGATCGCGTCACCCAGCTCGCGCTCGAGGCGCGCCAGCAGCTCCTGCTCGACGTCGTCGAGCGGGCGTGACTCCCCGCCCGCCTGCTCGTCCGTCGGCGGCGCGTCCGCCTCGTCGGCGTCGGCGCGCGCCTGCTCGGCGGCAGCCCCCTCGTCGGTCCGGGCGAGCTGCTGCTCGACGCTCACCTCCTCGGCGGCGCCGCTCTGCTCGCGCTCGAGGTCGTCAGCCAACGACGATCGGCTCCCCGGTCCAGCGGGCCTTGAGCTCGTCGTTCCCGATGCCCTCCTGCTGGATGCGCTCCTGGAGCAGGACGATGCCCTG
>DASYFC010000086.1:0-3111 GCA_036498645.1 Acidimicrobiia bacterium
GTCGCAGCCGCCGAGACGAGCACGAGTGTGAGGGAGATCCCGCGGTCAACGGCGGTGGGCGCGTCGCCTCCACCCGAGTCGGACGCCACGGCGAAGAGTCTGCCCCAGCGGGGATGAGACTTGGATGAAGGCACAACCAACCCCTAGGGAACGATTCGTGCCGCGGCGGTCTCGGGCCCGGTGACGACGTCGTAGCCGTCTCGGGCGCGGAGCCAGTCGCGATTTCCGTGCTGGACCACGTCGTCCTCGTCGTAGCGGTTCAGCACCACGACGATGGGCGCGCCCGTGAGGGCGTCGACCGACATGCGCACAGCGTTGACGGCGCCGAGGCCGGCTTCGGCTACGAGCAGCACGAGGTCGGGCTCGATCGCCGATGCGAGCGTCACGTTGTCGCCGTCGGCGGCGATCGGTGACCGTGGGCCGCCCACGCCCTCGACCAGCCCGACGTCGATGCCGTCGGGCCAACACAGTTCACCGACCAGATCACCGACGGTAAAGGGAGGAGAGCCGAGCGCGTCGGCGGCCATCGGAGGTGCGAGCGCTCTGCTGTACCAGCGATGGGGTGGGCAGATGTCGTGGGGCGGCTCGCCGGTCGCGCCCGCGAGCACGTCGGCGTCGGTGGGCCCGTCGCCGGCGTCGAACGACTGCGCGGGCTTGCGGGCCCCGACGCGCAGTCCGGTGTCGCGGAGCCGAGCCAGCACGGCGGCCGCCGTCCACGTCTTGCCCACCGCGGTGCCGGTGCCGGCGACGAAGACGAGGCGTGCCGGTCGCGGCGTCACAGGTCTGCGATCGCGCCCGCCAGCGCGTCGACCTGCGAAGGCGCATGCGCGGCCGACAGCGCGACGCGCAGGCGCGAGGTTCCCTCCGGCACGGTCGGCGGCCGGATCGCCGGGACGAGCATGCCCTGGTCGAGCAGCGACGCGGCCGCGGAGAGGGTTCGCGCCTCGTCCCCGAAGACGACGGGGACGATCGGCGATGGGTGGCCGGGCCGGAGCCGCTCGATGTTGGCGCGCAGGCGCGTCGTGAGCTCGCTGCCTTCGGGGGAGCGGATGACGCCGACGGCGGCGAGGGCGGCGGCGCTGTCCGCGGGGGAGAGGGCGGTCGTGAAGATGTACGAGCGGGCCCGGTTCACGATCAGCTCGGTGAGGTGCGCGGGCCCGGCGACGAAGCCTCCGAGGGCGCCGATGGTCTTCGACAGCGTGCCGATGCGCAGCGCCTCTAGCCCGGTGAGGTCGGGATCGGGTCCGAGCACCGCGTGCGCCTCGTCGAGCACGAGCAACGCGCCCCGGCGGGCGCAGAGCCCGGCGAGGGCGTCGACGTCGGCCACGTCGCCGTCCATCGAGAACACCGTGTCGGTGACGACCACCGCGCGCTCGGCAGGGACGGTGGTGAGCAGATGCTCGACGTGGTCGAGGTCACGGTGGCGGTACACCTCGACCCGGGCGCGGCTCAGGCGGCATCCGTCGATGATCGACGCGTGGTTGAGCTCGTCTGAGCAAATGAGCACCCCGGGCGCGCCGAACGTCGTGAGGACGCCGAGGTTCGTCGCGAACCCGGTCGGGAACAGCACGGCGCGCTCGGTGCGCTTCCAGTCCGCCAGCGCCGTTTCGAGGTCGGCGTGCACGGGGCGCGAGCCCACGATCAGACGAGCGGAGCCGGACCCCGCACCCCACCGGTCGAGCGCGGCGTGCGCCGCAGCCACGACCTCCGGGTGCTGGGTGAGACCGAGGTAGTCGTTCGACGCGAACGACACCACGGGGCGGCCGTCGGGGACGAGCTTTCCCTCGGGCCCGGCGACGTCGAGGTCGCGCGGCTCGCGCCAGCGGCCGGCGTCCCGGATCGCGGCGGCTTCGGCGTCGGCCCAGTCGCGCCAGCTCACGCCGCTGTCACCTCGTCGATCGCGCCCGACAGCGCGTCGACGATCCGGCGCAGCTCGGGGGAGGTGATCGTGAGCGGCGGCATCATCACGACGACGTCGCCCAGTGGACGCAGCAACACGCCCCGCTCGACGGCGGCCGCGCAGACCCGCCGGCCCCAGCGCAGGCCGTCGCGCGGTGGCGCGAGCTCGATCCCGCCCATGAGCCCCTGCAGCCGCACGTCCCGAACGGCGCGGTGCGGCGCGACCTGTTCATTCAGCATGTCCCGCAGCTCGGCCGATCGAGCGCGCACATTCGCGAGCACGTCGAGCTCGTCGAGGAGCTCGAGGTGGCGCCGGGCGACGGCGCACGCGAGCGCGTTGCCGCCGTACGAGTGGCCGTGGTACAGCGTCTGCTCGGAGAGATCGGGTCCGAGGAACGCGTCGAACACGCGCTGGCTCGCGACGGTCGCGGATTGAGGGAGGTAGCCGCCGGTCAGTCCCTTGCCCAGGCACAGCAAGTCGGGACGGAGCCCGCACTGCTCCGATGCGAACAACGTGCCGGTGCGCCCGAACCCCGTCGCCACCTCGTCGCACACGAGTAGCACGGCGTGTTCGCGGCACGCGTCGGTGAGCTCGGCGAACGCGGAGGGCGCCGCCAACCGCATCCCGGCCGCGCCCTGCACGAGCGGTTCGACGACGACGGCGGCGAGCTCGTCGGCGTGGTCGGCGACCAGGCGAGACGCGACCTCGAAGCAACGGGGGTCGTCGAACCCCGGGGCGCGCCGGACGGGGAACCGCAGCGGGTCGAACATCTCGGTGCCGAAGCCGCCCGCGCCGAGCGAGAGCCCGCCGACGGTGTCGCCGTGGTACGCGCCGCCGAAGGCGAGGTACGTCGTGCGCCCCTCCACGCCCCGGTTCACCCAGTACTGGAAGGCGATCTTCAGCGCCTGCTCGACGGCGGCCGCGCCGTCCGACGCGAACAGGAAGTGCGGTCCGTCGACGGGCACGACCTGTGCCAGGGCCTCGGCCAGCTCGATCGCGGCGCGGTTGCCGTTGCCGAGCATCGTCGAGTGCGACACCCGGTCGAGCTGGTCACGCGCGGCCTGATCGAGCTCGGGTACGCGGTGGCCGAGCGTCGTGACCCAGAGCGAGGAGATCGCGTCGAGGTACCGGCGCCCGTCGACGTCGATGAGCTCGTGCCCCTCGGCCGACTCCACGATGACCGGCGCGTTCTCCGTGTAGCAGGCCATCTG
>DASYFC010000087.1:0-7768 GCA_036498645.1 Acidimicrobiia bacterium
TCCTCGGCGGTGTCACGCGCCTTATCCCCCTGACCGGCGTGACGCTGCCGTTCATCTCCTACGGAGGGTCGTCGCTGATCGCCAACTTCGTGATCCTCGCATTGTTGTTGCGCATCTCCGACGAGTCCGCTGAACGCGCCGCGGCTCCGTCCGCGCGAGCCGGCGCGCTCGCCCGCCGATGAACCGCGCCATCCGCCGAGTGGGCATCGGTGTCACGGTCCTGGTGCTGCTCCTCGTCGGCCAGCTCACGTACCTGCAGGTCTACGACGCCGACCACCTCGCCAACGACCCGCGCAACATCCGGTTCCAGCTGCGCGACTTCTCGAAACCTCGCGGTCGGATCGTCAGCGCCGACGGCCAAATCGTCGCCCGCTCGGTCGAGACCGGAGACGAGCTCAAGTTCCAACGGCTCTACCCGCAGGGCGAGTTGTTCTCGCAGCTCGCCGGGTACCAGTCGTTCGTGTTCGGGAACACCGGCATCGAGCGGACGTACAACAACGAGCTCTCCGGTCGTGACCCGTTGCTCCAGATCAAGAACATCGGCGACGTGCTCGCGGGCAAGGAGACGGTCGGCAGCGTCGTGCTGTCGACCAGTCAGCAGCTGCAGACGGCAGCTCGTGACGCGCTCGGCGCTCAGCACGGATCGGTCGTCGTGATGAACCCGAAGACGGGTGGCATCCTCGCCATGTACTCGAACCCGAGCTACGACCCGCAGCCGTTCGCCAGCCACAACTCCCAGGCGGCCCAGGACTACGAGAAGCTCCTGCGCGCGAACCCTGACAAGCCCAACCTGCCGCGCGCCTACCGCGAGCTCTTCGCACCCGGCTCGACCTTCAAGGTGATCACGTCGTCGGTCGCGCTCGGAACGGGTCAGTTCACGCCGGACACGAACTTCCCGACGCTGACCGAGCTGAAGCTGCCGCAGACGACCAACACGCTGAAGAACTTCGGCGGCGAGTCGTGCGGCGGGACGCTGGCGCTGAGCTTCCAGGAGTCGTGCAACACGACGTTCGGGCAGATCGGGCTCGACCTCGGCGACTCGTTCGTGCCCGGGATGGAGAAGTTCGGGATCGGCTCGGCGCCGCCGCTCGACGTCTCGCCCGGCGCCGCCACCAGCGTCGGGCCCCCACCCGGCTCGTTCCAGCAGAACCAGCCGTTGTTCGCGTTCGCCGGCATCGGTCAGGGCGACGTCGCGGTGACCCCGCTGCAGATGGCGCTGGCCGCGTCGGCGGTCGCCAACAACGGCCAGATCATGCAGCCGCACGTCGCCGACCGGATCACCGACGCCAGCGACAACACGGTGAAGACGATCGAACCGAAGGCGTGGCGGACGGCCATGTCGCCGCAGGTCGCCGCGACCATGAAGACACTGATGATCTCGGTCGTCGAGAGCGGCACGGGTACTGCGGCGCGCATCCCCGGGGTCTCCGTCGCCGGCAAGACCGGCACGGCCCAGAACCAGACGGGCAACGCGCACGCGTGGTTCGTCGGATTCGCGCCGGCCGAGGATCCGCAGGTCGTGGTGGCGGTCATCGTCGAGCACGGCGGGAGCGCGGGCAGCGAAGCAACCGGCGGACGCGTCGCTGCGCCCATCGCGGCACAAATGATGCGAATGGTGCTCGGCCGGTGACCTCCCCGAGCGCAAAGAGGCGCACCGCTACAGTTTCGGCCCGATGACGCAGCTTGCTGACGTCTTCTCGAATCGGTACGAGATCCAGCGCGGCATCGCACGAGGCGGAATGGCCGAGGTGTACCTCGCCCGCGATCAGCTGCTGGATCGTCCCGTCGCGGTGAAGGTGCTGTTCGCGGAGTACGCGCGCGATCCGAGCTTCGTCGAACGCTTCCGCCGCGAGGCACAGAGCGCCGCCAGCCTCAACCATCCGAACATCGTCGCCATCTACGACTGGGGTCAGGAGCGCGGCACGTATTTCATCGTCATGGAGTACGTGCGCGGGCGCTCACTGCGCGACGTCGTCCAGGTGAACGGGCCCTTCTCGCCGCGGCGGACGGCGGAGATCGGCGCCGAGATCGCCGGCGCACTCGAGTTCGCGCACCGCAATGGCGTGGTGCATCGAGACGTCAAGCCCGGCAACGTGCTGCTGACCGCCGACGGCGACATCAAGGTCACCGACTTCGGCATCGCCCGGGCCGGGACGAGCGAGGCGCTCACGCAGACCGGCGCCGTCATGGGCACGGCGGCGTATTTCTCGCCCGAGCAGGCCCAAGGTCTCCCGGTCGACGGACGTTCCGACGTCTACTCGCTCGGCGTCGTGCTGTACGAGATGGTCACCGGCGCGCCGCCGTTCACGGGCGAGAGCCCGGTTGCGGTCGCGTACAAGCACGTGCGCGAGGACCCCGAGCCGCCAGCTGCACGCGCGCCCGACCTGCCCCCCGACCTCGAGCTCATCATCCTCACCGCGATGGCGAAGGAGCCCGACTCGCGCTACCAGACTGCCGACGAGCTGCGCGCCGACCTGACGCGGTTCGTGCACGGGCAGCCACCGGTGGGCGGCCCCGTGACCGGACTGGTGGCCGACGGCACCGCGACGGCCGCGGTCGCGGCGACTCAAGCGGCGCCCATGGCTGCGCTCGACGGACACGACCCGGACGAGCACCGCAAGAAGCGCCGAGGGGCGCTCGTCGCCGGGATCCTCGGTGTCGTGCTGATCGCCGCCGTGATCATCGCCCTGCTCGCGAGCGGGGGCGGCGGGGGCGGCGCACCCACAGCCGAGGTTCCCAACGTCATCAACAAGCCGTTCGCGCAGGCCGACCAGGCGCTCAAGCTGTCGGGCTTCAAGGTGAGCCGCAAGGACGTCGAAGGCAAGGATCCGCCCGACATCGTCCTCTCGCAGAAGCCGACGGGGGGCGAGAAGTTCCAGAAGAACGGCACCGTGACGCTGCGCGTGAGCAAGGCGACGTTCACCATGCCCGCCCTCACCGGGAAGCAGCGCACCGACGCGGTGAACGACCTCATCGCCGTCGGATTCCAGGATCCGAACAACGGCATCGACAACCAGGAGGTCGACAGCGACCAGCCGCCGGGCACGGTCGTGGGGTCCAACCCGGCGGCGGGCGCGCAGGTGCCGAAGGCCGGTCAGAGAGTGACGCTGCAGATCGCGCGCCAGCCTTCGATCGCGATGCCGAATGTCGTCGGCCAAGAGTCGCAGACCGCGCAGCAGCTCCTTCAACAGGCTGGCTTCCAGGTCTCGGTGCAGAGCGAGCAGAGCGACTCGGTGCCGACCGGGCGCGTCACCCGCACCGACCCCGGTGCCAATGCCCAGGTGAAACGCGGGTCGTCGGTGACGATGTTCGTGTCCACCGGCCCGCAGACCGTCGACGTGCCGAACGTCGTGGGTCAGACGCAGGCCCAGGCGAGCCAGACACTGCAGCAGGCGGGCTTCCAGGTCTTCGTGTCCCAGCAGGCCACCAACAACCCGGCGGAGAACGGTCGCGTGCTGGCCCAGAACCCGTCGGGCGGCGCCCAACAGACGAAGGGCGCGGGGGTCACGCTCACGGTCGGTAAATTTCCGCCCTAGCCGTGGCTGAGATCACGGCCTGGTACGCCCGCCACGGGCGCCACGACCTGCCCTGGCGGCGCACGCGCGACCGCTGGGCGGTGCTCGTCTCCGAGGTGATGCTCCACCAGACGCAGGTGCCTCGGGTCGCGGCGGCGTGGCCTCGGTTCTTCGGACTCTTCCCGACCCCGGCCGCGATGGCCGACGCCGGGCCGGGCGCGGTCATCCAGGGCTGGGGAACACTCGGCTACCCCCGCCGGGCACGGCGGCTGTGGGAAGCGGCGGCCGTGATCGCCGCCCATGGCTGGCCCGAGGACCTCACGTCCCTCCCCGGCGTCGGCCGGTACACGGCCCGGGCGGTTGCCGCCCAGTGCGACGACGCCGACCTGCCCGCCGTCGAGGTCAACGGCCGACGCGTCGCCGAGCGGGCGGCCGGGCGCGCGCTCTCCGACGGTGACGCCGAGCGCGTCCTTGTCGAGCTCGGCGCGCCGCTCCGGGGGCGCGACCGGCTCCTCGCGCTGATGGACATCGGCGCGATCTTGTGCCGGCCTCGCGACCCGCGCTGTGACGAGTGCCCGCTGCGCGGGCAGTGCGCGACGCGCGGGGCGCGTGCAGGCGAGCGGGGCTCGCGACAGCCGCGGTACGAGGGCTCGTTCCGCCAGCGGCGGGGCCGGGTCATGGCCCGGCTGCGCGCCGGGGAGCCCGTCGACGCGCGATCGCTCGACGCTGATGCGCTGACGTCGCTGATCGACGACGGCCTCGCCGTCGCCGACCGAGACGGCCAGGCCCGGCTTCCCTGACTGTCTGTTGAAGCCCTTTTCGGGGCTTCCAACCGCCGTTACATGATTACAATTCGGCAGCGATGCCCGTCCCGTTGCCCGGCCTCGACACGCTCGTGCTCACCCGCCCCGACGCCGACGAAGTCGAGGCCGCCGCGCGCGGCGTCGCG
The DNA here is from genome assembly GCA_036498645.1 of Acidimicrobiia bacterium. GTDB lineage: Bacteria > Actinomycetota > Acidimicrobiia > IMCC26256 > JACDBD01 > JALZAA01. Next base: position 4,465 of record DASYFC010000087.1, read on the forward strand.
TCGGCGGCGGCACCGTCGAGCGGGCTGACCGAGTTCCAGCGCATCCTCATCGAGTCCGTCTTCCGGGCGATGACGGGCCACGCGGTCGATCTGAGGTCGTTCACGCCGATGACCCCGGAGGAGTTCGCGGCGTTGATGGCGCGTCGGGACCTTGCGTTCCGATCCCGCATGGTGCAGGCGATGCTCACGCCGGCATTGGTGCTCCGCCCGCTGCCCGCGGAGGTCGCCGACCACATCGCCGCGTTCGCACGGGAGCTCGGCGTCGACGACGCCATGGTCGACATCGCGCGCGAGTTCTCGCACGGCGCGATCGGCCTCGCCGCGTTCGACTTCGAGCGCAACGGCTACACGGCCGAGTGGAAGCCCGAAGACGCCGCCGCCCTGCACACGTCGGGCACGCTGAGCTCTGCGTGGGACGTGGCGGTCAAGGACCCCGAGCTCGCGAGCCGGTGGGCATCGCTCGCGCAGCTGCCGGCGGGGACATTGGGCCGGCGGGTGTGGGAGATGTACCAGGCGCGGGGCTTTGTGTTCCCGGGACTCCCCGGATCTGCGCCGCCCTTGCTGGCCCAGCACGACTGGGTGCACGTCCTGGCCGACTACGGCACCACGGTCGAGGCGGAGCTCGAGGTGTTCGCCTTCATCGCGCGCGCCAACGACGACATGCGGGCGTACTCACTGCTGGCGATGGTGTTGTCGCTGTTCGAGACCGGTTACCTCCGGGTCGGCGCCGGCATGTTCCAATCCGATACGGGCCATCTCTCCCAGAATCGCGGGATGGCAACTCGACTCGGGGACGCGCTTCGCCGAGGGGCGCTCGGCGCCGACCGAGCAACGGGTTCGGACAGCGTCGACTACCTGCGCCTCGACTGGTTCACGCTCGCGGACCTCCCGATCGCGGAAGCGCGGGCGCGCTTCAACGTGACGCCGAAGTCCGACGATGCGGTGGCGGCGGGGTCGGTCGGGCCGTGGCAGCCGGGCGGCATCAGTCCCTTCCAGGAGCGAGCCGGCCGCGAGCTCGCCCGCCGCGAGGACCGAAGGTACGACGCGTACGGCGCGGCGACGAGCGCCGACTAGCCGACCGGCGCGGTCGCGGCGAGGAAGTTCCGCAGGAGCGCGTGGCCCGACTCGGTGAGGATCGACTCGGGGTGGAACTGCACTCCTTCGACGGGCAGATCGCGATGCCGCAACCCCATCACGAGGCCGTCCTCGCTCTCGGCGGTCACAGCGAGCGCGTTCGGCACCGAGTCGCGCTCGACGACCAGCGAGTGATAGCGCGTGGCCGTGATCGGATTGGGGAGCCCGGCGAACACTCCCGCGCCGTTGTGCGAGATGGTCGACGTCTTGCCGTGCATGACACGGGGCGCACGCACGACCTCTCCTCCGTAGAGCTGTCCGATGCACTGGTGGCCGAGACAGACGCCGAGCACGGGCACGCCCGCGGCGCCGAACGCTTGGATGGCGTCGTTGGACACTCCCGCATCCTCGGGACGGCCGGGCCCCGGCGACACGAGGACGGCATCCGGCGCCAGCGCTTCGAGCTCCGCCGGCGTCACCCGATCGTGGCGATGCACGACCGGCTCGGCGCCCAGCTCCCCCAGGTATTGGACGAGGTTGTAGACGAACGAGTCGTAGTTGTCGATCACCAACACACGCGGCGCAGACACGCGGTCACGGTAACGCGCGCATCCCCGAAGGCTCGTCGAGATTGCCGGGTACGCTCCCGGCTCGTGCCTCGTTCGAAGAGCAAGCGCTCGCGCTACACCCCGCCGCCGGCCAAGAAGGCGCCGCCGAGCAAGCTGTGGGTTCCGGCGACGATGTTCACCATGCTCATCACGGGCGTGCTGGTGATCGTCGCCAACTACCTCGAGCTGCTCCCGGGCGGCTCGGCCGAGAACCGCTACCTGTTCGTGGGGCTCGGCTTGTTCACGGGCGGCGCGATCCTTTCGACGCAGCTCAGATAGCCGGGGACGGAATGCCAGTTGTGTAACTTCCCACAAACCTCTCCACAGGATGTGGAGAACGCGTTGGAAAAATGTCCAGCTCGGGACCTTCGGCAGGTCTAGACCCGGACCATGTCCTCCCGGCAGTGCCGGGGCGGCTCGGGCTCGTCGCCGGCGGCGGTCGTCATCACCACGGTCGTCCCGCAGACGCTGCAGCGGAACTCCACGTCGACCGGCCGCAGTTGCGCCGGATCCGGTTCCGGCTCCGGCTCCACCTTGAACTTCCGGAGGAGTGAGGCCCCGACGACGTAGATCGTGACCGCTCCTGCCAAGCCGACCACCACACGAAGAATCGTCCCGACCACAGATCCATTGTCCTCCCACTCCTCCCAGGCTGGGGAACGGGCTGATCAACAAGCGTGGGAAACGCGCCTCAGGGCGGCCCGAAGGGGTCGCCGACGACGCCTCTGCCAAGCGAAGGAGGAGGCGATCCCCGCAGGGCCGCCCCGAAGGGCTAACGCAAGCGCTCGATGATCATGGCGTTGGCCATGCCGCCGCCCTCACACATGACCTGCAGGCCCCAGCGGCCGTTGGTGCGTTCGAGCTCGTGCAGGAGGGTGGCGGCGAGGCGGGCGCCGGAGCAGCCGAGCGGGTGACCGAGGGCGATGGCGCCGCCGTTCACGTTGACCTTGGTCATGTCGGGGTGGTGCTCCTTCTCCCACGCGAGCACGACGGGCGCGAACGCCTCGTTGATCTCGACCAGGTCCATCTGGTCGAGCGTCATCTTCGCCCGCTCGAGCACCTTGGTCGTCGCCGGGATCGGTCCCGTCAGCATGAACACGGGGTCGACACCGGCGAGTGCGAACGAGTGGAAGCGCGCCTTCGGGGTGAGGCCGAGGCGGCTGGCCGCCTCCTCGCTGGTGACGAGCATGGCGGCGGCGCCGTCGCTGATCTGCGACGAGTTGCCCGCCGTCACCACGCCGTCGGGTTTGAAGGCCGGCTTCAGGCTGGCGAGCTTCTCGAGCGACGAGTCGGGCCTGATGCCCTCGTCCCGCGAGAAGAGCTCGGTGCCCTCCTCGCCCGCGACCTGCACCGGGATGATCTCCTGCTCGAAGCGTCCCTCGTCGGTGGCGCGTGCGGCGCGCAGGTGCGATTCGAGAGAGAAGCGATCGTTGTCTTCTCGCGAGATGTCCCACTTCTCGGCGATGAGCTCGGCCGAGATTCCCTGGGGCACGAGACCGCCGCGCTCCTGGTAGCGCGCGAACACCTTGGGACCGAACGGCTGGCTGCCGGGAGTGAACGACGCGCCCATCGGCACCCGGGTCATGCTCTCGACTCCGGCGGCGACGACGACGTCGTACGCG
>DASYFC010000088.1:0-3087 GCA_036498645.1 Acidimicrobiia bacterium
CATCAGGCCCACGTGCCCTGAGGCAGTTCCGGTTTGCCCGCGTTGTCCTGCAGGTCATGGGACTTTCGCGTGCGTCCGGTGCTGAGGAGACCTGCGCCTGCGAACGCGACGAGCGCCGCGATCGGTGCTGCATAGGTGAGCAGACCCATCATCGCGTGGTGGAACACCGCGCCCTCAGCCGGAAGTGGCAGCTTCCATGCCGCAAGAAGCAGCGCGGACTGGGTCCACACGACCCATGCCAGCGGTGAGGGGCGGCGGTCGGCGAGCACCGGCAGCGCCCAGGCCGTGTACCAGGGCAGCGTGTACTCGGCGGCAATCGTGTACGAGGCGGTCGCCGCGCCGATTGCCTGATCGGGACGACGACGCCGCATCGTTCGCAATGCGAGACCCACGGCGAGAACGCCTGACAGAGCGAGGGAGAAGTACGAGAACGCCGTCAGCGCCGGAGGTACGTAAGGAAAGAGGTTCCGTCCGGCGTCGTTGCCGACGAGCCACTCCGCGGGCACGTTCCAGAGCGAGCCCGGTGTCACGGTCTGGTTCGCGCCATGGAGAACGCGGAATGCTCCCGGCAGGAATGGCAGATAGCCGAGCGTGACGATCGCGCTGGCGGTCGTCACCGCGCGGATCGGCAGCTTGCGATCGCGCTGTTTCCATCCCCACGCCACGACGCCGACGAGCGCGAGGAACGCGGGGAGCTTGATGAGCGTCGCCAGCCCGATCACGACCCCCGTGGCAACGCCCCACCGTTTCGCGGCAAGCATCGCGCTCACGAGGACGGCGAGGCCGACCAGCGCATCGATGTGACCACCGTTGACGAGCGCGGCGCCGAACAAGGGGTGCAGACCGAGCCAGACAAGCGCGGCGGTGCTTCGAGTCCGACGCCACACCAGCGCCAGCGCGATCACGACCGCGGCGGCCATGCTCATCTGAAAGAACAGCCGGGTCGCGGTCGGTGAATCGCCCGCGACGAAGGTGCCGGCGGCGGCGAACCCGACGAACACCGGGCCGTAGACCGAACCCCGATGGCGCCACACCGGACTGACTTCCCGGTACAGCGCGTCCCCACGGAAGTCGGCGGGCACGTGGTTGTAGGGGCTCGCGTCGTGCACGCTCACCATGCGTCCGTAGGCGGCATACGACCACACGTCGTTGGAACCACGCGGCGGTATCACCACCGCCGACGCGAGCACCAGCCCGATCGCGACGACCACCGCTCGTAGCCCGAGCCGCGGCTGCCGCCACTCGAGCACCGCCAGCCGCGCGCACGTCGCCGTCGACAGCAGCACGACCAGAGTCACGAACACCGAGTGAGGTGGCGCGACTGCGGCGATGAACCCACCGCACCCAACCGCCACCGCGAGGAGACACCAACGCTCCGCAAGACCGCGGCTGAAGAGCGTGCTCAATCGCGTGTTGCGGATCGGTCGATCTCCGAGCAGCGTGCTTCGTGCTCGCAGCTCGGTCGATTCCCACCGGCGGGCGACGTCGAAGGCGGGCTCAGGCATCAGTGCTGGTGGGGACGCGATCGCTACCGTCCGCTGACGGTGCCGACTCGGGTGCGCTGTCGATTGTACGTCGCGTCGTCGTCCCACTCGTCTCGTCCAGGAACGCAAGGCTGAGATAGATGACGACGACTCCCGCGATCGCGAGCATCATCCCGAAGATGGTGATCCCCGAATCGTTCAGGACGGTGTTGAGCACGGCCGCCACGATGAAAGCGATCGCCGTGGGCACGAGCGTTGGGATCCGATCCGCAGCGACGCGAAGGGGTGAGCCCATCCGAGTCCACACGAACGCGGTCAGGGCGACGACCACGAGGATGAGCACGACCCAGTGATATGCGGTCAGCGAGTCGAAGGCCTCGCTGGCCTTGCGTTGGATGACCGTGACGGAATCGCCCGATCCGTTGCCGAACGACTCGAAGAAGCGTCCGATATGCGAGCGCTGTCCGCTCGGTCGGAGCAAGTCGAGGAGCCCGGTGATCGCACCGAACCCGACGAGCAGGCCGCCGAGCGCCAGCACGAACCCACGGCCCACGGATCGCCCGAGCAACAGCCAACCGAGCAGCGCGAACGCGGGCGCGTCGGCCAGTGTCCCTCCGAAGTCCTGGCCCCAGATCGGCGACGCAATGACCAGAAGCGCGATCGCCAAGATCGCGATCGAGATTCGCACGCCTCGATTGCCCCCGACGCGCCACGCCAAGAGCCCGGCCAAGGCGATGGCTGCGGTGGTGATCTGGGCGGAGGACAGATTCCCGAGGCCGACGAAACGGATCCCGACGGTGGCCGAGTTGCCGAAGACGCTGTTGAACTCGGCGCGCGCCCCTGTGAGCAAGTCGGCGACGTGGAGGATCAGCAGTCCTGCGAGCGCAAGCAGCAGGGGATCGAGCACCGAACGACGTCCGACGACTTCGCAGAACACGCCGATCGCTATCGCGGTGCCGATCACGAAACACCAGAACGCGACGATCCCGCCGTGCCCCGCGAAATGGAGCGGCCCGGCGAGGTAGGTAGCGATCAGGTATCCGATCAACGCGACAGCCGCCAACCGCAACCAGACCCGGAGTGCTCTCACGCGACCGCCGACGACGAAGGCGACCGCTACCACGACCGTTGCGACGATGAGCACATACGTCGCTTCCGTCACGAGGCTGTCCCTGAAGAGGGCGTTCGTGTTTGCCTCGATCAACGTCGTGCGTCGGTGTGCAAACGACCCGCCGCCGGTCTGGACGGTGAGAGGTCTTCCTTCCATCGATGTCGGAGGTTTGAGACCGAGTGTGTCGAGGATCGTCGGGGCGACGTCGACGAGGGTCGCGAAGCCGGCCCGCCGCGTCGTGCCCGATTGGAGAAGCCCGGGCTTGACGCCGGGAGCTTTTACGGCTGCGACGGTCAGGGCGTCCGTCTTCGAAGGATGCGAGGGTCCGACGACGACGACGGCATCACGGCTCGAGTCGACGCCGGCGAGGAGGCGCCCGACCATCGCGTCGGTCCACGCAAGTGCCTGCTTCCGGAGACGGCTCCACTCCTCGGATGTGGAGAACACCTTGTACGCATCGGCGCGCTCGAGGTCGGACCCCTCGACCAGGAC
>DASYFC010000089.1:0-8012 GCA_036498645.1 Acidimicrobiia bacterium
TCCAGCGAGTGGTCGCGCACCTCGTCGGCTTCGTGATCGAGCTGGCGCTCCTGGAGCCGCTCCGACCCGAAGCCCTTGACGGCACGGACCCCGGCGACGCTCTCCTCCACCACGGCGGTGAGGTCACCGAGCTTCGCTTGCAGCTGGGTGGTGACCGGCTGCATGCGCTTGCTGAAGCGCGTCGCGCTGATGTTCAACAGCGGGAGCGCCCCCAGCGCCAGGAGCGTCAGCGGCACGCTCTGCAACGCCATGACCGCGACGACGCCGACGAGCGTCAGGGAGCTGGCGATCGTGAGCGGGATGAGGATGACGGCCTGGTTGATCTGGAAGATGTCGGTGTTCGCCCGGGCCATGAGCTGGCCGGTCTGGGCCTCGTCGTGGAACGCGAAGTGGAGCCGTTGGAGGTGGGCGAAGAGCCGTTGCCGCAGGTCGGTCTCGGAGCGGTAGGCGATGCGGAAGGCGCAGTACCGGCGGAACCCCGATGACAACCCCTGCACCACGCCGACGGCGACGATCACCAGTGAGTACACGAGGATCGCCTGGCTGTTGCCGGGCAGGATCCCGTTGTCGATCGCGCCCGCGGCGAGCAGCGGGACCGAGATCTTCGCAGCCGTCCAGGAGACCACGGCGAGCACGCCCAACGCGAGCGTCGGGCGCTGGGAGCCGAGCGTGCCCCGCATCAGCCGCCAGCCGGCTCGTCGGGTCTCCCGCTCGCGATCCACCAGTTCCCCCTCGAGGCCGCGCGCCCCGCGACTGGCTGCTCCGGCGTCGGCGGGGTGCTGGTCGAGATTACCAGCGGGCTTCCGAGACCCCCGATGCGAATTGCGAGACTGTGGACGTGGAGGCGACGCACCGAGCACCCTGCGCCTCGTGGCGCGCGGTCGCCGTCGTCGCCGCCGCGCTCGTCTACGCGTGGATCGCCTCCGGCTTGCGACCGTTCACGCACCCGGAAGCGGTCGCGGTCGGGATCCCGATCATCGCGGCGGGCATCGCCACGCTCGCCTCGGCTCTCCAGGCCCCTGTCGCGGCCGGGCCGGAGAGTCGACGAGGCGTCTTGGTGTGGCGCGGGCTGCTCGCCGCCTTCCTGATCTGGGAGCTCATCACCTACCGATCGTCACCGCGGGAGGACTACCCGACGTTCAGCTCCATCACCGACACCATCATGAGCACGCATCCCGGCCGCTTCGCCCTGTTCGCGATCTGGCTGGCCATCGGCTTCGGGATCTTCCGGCGATGAGCACGAGCGCGTTCAGCTACGCGATCTACGCCGTGATCGCGGCGTCGTGGGTGACGTGGGGCGTGTTCACACAGGTGGAACGCCCCCGCTACGCCACCCTCGGCAGCATCGTGCGAGGAATGATGCGCCATCCGCTCATGCGTTGGGCGGTGTGGGCAAGCTGGGCGTTCGTGGGCTGGCATCTGTTCGTACGCGGCCGCGGCGCGTTCAAGTAGTGGTCCATCATCCGTCGCGTCGCGGCCTCGATCCCCGGCCGTTGCGGTTCGAGCAGGGCGTGATCGCGCTCGTGCTGCTCATCGGGTTCACGTTCCAGGTCGAGCTGCTGATCCCGATCGTGACGGCCGTGCTGGCCGTGACCGGTGCGGTCGGGCCGTGGCGGGCGCCGCTCCCCCGGCTGTTCTCGGCCGTGGCGGGCGACCGGCTCGACCCGCCCGACGCGTTCGTCGACCGGCAGACGGTGCGACTGTCGGTGGTGGTCCAGACGAGCGTGCTCGTCGTCGCGTCGGCGCTCGTCTTCATCGATCTGGGCTTCCTGGCCTGGATCATCGCCTTGGCCGTCGTCGCGACCGCCGCGTACGACGCGGCCACAGGTGGCTGGATCGAGGCGGGCCTCTACTGGCGGATCGCCCGCCGGCGGCGGCCGTAGCCGAGCGCCAACAAGACGTAGACCGCGGTCATCGCAGCACCGATGACGTACGCGAGCACCAGTCCTGTGTCGTCGGTCGTCTCGGCGGTGCCGGTGGCGATCACGGCCAGTGCCAGGAGCCACGCATTGCTGACGACCGTTCGTGCGGAGACGGGCTGATCCGCGGTCGCCATGCCGAAGCACGGGCACGGCGGCGGTTCGGCGCGAGCGAGATTCGCGACAACAGCGCCCGTGAACACCGAGAGGAGCCCGATGGCAGCGAACGCGGGCACAGGCGAGTCGCCGAAGATCGCCAACGACGCTGCGATCGCGAGCTCGGCCGCCGGGACGATGAATGCCGCTGCTCGTGCGAGCTCGCCCGGGATGCCGAAGGCACGCATCTGCGCCGGCAGGGCCTTGAGCCCTCGCAGTTTGGACCCGGCGGAAGCGGTGAACGCGAGGATCAGCGCGAAGCGCGCCGCGACGACGAGCGTTCCCACTCAGCTGTCGAAGTGGCCGTAGCCGCCCCGGTAGAAGATGAGCGGCCCCTCGTCGCCGAGGACGCCGAGCTCCTGCACCAGGCCGACGACGATGAGGTGGTCGCCGGCCTCGTGCTGGTCGCGGATGGTGCAGTCGATGTACGCGAGCGTGTCGTGCAGGATGGGCGAGCCACCCGCCGAGGGTCGCCAGCCGATGCGGCTGAACCGGTCGGCGCCCTTGGTCGCGAACACGCGACAGATGTCCTCCTGGTGCTCGTTGAGGATGTTGACCGTGAACTTGCCGGCGGCCTCGATCCTCGGCCAGGTCGACGAGTCCTTCGACGCGCAGAACAGCACCAGCGGCGGATCGAGCGACACGGAGGTGAAGGAATTCGCCGACACGCCGATGGGCTCGTTCCCGTCCATCGCCGTGATGATCGTGACGCCGGTCGCGAAGTGCCCGAGGACCGTCCGGTAGGACGGCTCGTCGGGCGGCATGAGCGTCTCGGCGCTCTCCGATTCAGTCACCGGACGAGCGCGGGTTGCAGCTCGACGACCATGCCTTCGCGAGCTGCGAGCACCTCGACGTTCCCCGCCACGCGCTCGGCGAGCGCGCCGGCGTAGAGATGCATGAGGTCGACGATGTCGTCGGAGTGCGACGGGCAGTGGTGGAAGAGCGCCAGCCGTCGAGCACCCGACTCGCGGGCGACGTGGACCGCGTAGTCGACCGACGAATGACCGAAGTGACGCTTGCCCTCGAACTCCTCGCACGTGTGCTGGGCGTCGTGGATCAGGACGTCGACACCGTCGGCGAGGTCGAGCACGTCGGGCGGTACGAACTCGTCGGGGTCGTCGGAGCACCCGGGCCCGTGGTCGGACACGTACGCGACCGAGTGGCCCTCGAGGTCGACCCGGAACCCGATTGTCGGGCTCGTGTGGCGCACCCAACGAGACCGCACCTTGGCGCCGTTGATCGCGAAGTCGTCGTTGCCGGCGCCGTGGAACCGCACGGTGCCGTGGAGCTCGTCGGGCGTGATCGGGAAGTAGGGCGGCTTCATCACGCCGGCGAACACGGCGTCGAGGGGGCCTTCCTCCTGCGCCGGGCCGTACACGTCGAGGACGGCGTCGGGCTGCGAGATCGGCCCGAAGAACGGCAAGCCCTGGATGTGGTCCCAGTGCAGGTGCGTGAGCAGGACGCTGCCGCGGAAGGCGCCGTCGGCCTCGAGCGTCTCCCCGCACGGCCGCAGGCCTGTGCCCATGTCGAAGATGACCGGGTCGTGGCCGTCGGCCGAGAGCGAGACGCACGACGTGTTCCCGCCGTACCGCTCGTACTGGTCTCCGGCACACGGCGTCGATCCACGGACACCATGGAACGAGAGCTTGATCCCCCCGCGCACCATTGGAGGATACCGACTAAGGGGCCCGGGACAAACTACGCCCCGGCTCCATCAGCTGAGGACCCGCTTCTTGAACCCGTTGATCCCCAGGTAGAGGAAGAGGGCCGCGAATCCCGCGAGCACCAGATACACAACCGCGAGCGACATGTGGGGGGCCGTCGTGAGGGCGGCGCGGAAGCCCTCGCACATGTAGACGAGCGGGTTGATCAGCACCAGGAACTTCAGCCAGGAGAACCCGCCCACCTTGATCGGCCCCAGCGCGGTCCAGGAGTAGTAGACGCACCCGAGGAACGTCAGCGGGATCACGACGACGCCGAACATCAGCGGCACCGTCCGGGGCTCGAAGCGGGTGCCGAACGTAAGCCCGAGCGCCGAAGCCGTGATGCACGCGAGCGGTGCCAGCGTGAGCAGGACGGGCCAGTTCACGTGCAGGTGCACCGGGTTGGCGGGCACGACGGCGGCGATCGGGAACACGATGAGCGCGGCGATCAGGCCCTGGATGGCTCCCGACGTCACCTTGGCCAACGCCACCATCGACACCGGCAACGGCGCGAGCACGCGGTCCTCGATCTCCTTCGTGTAGCCGAACTCCTGCACCATCGGCAGCGCGACCGACTGGATGCCCTGGAACAGGATCGTGACGCCGACCACCCCGGCGACGAGCAACGTGGCGAACGCCGCCGCGGCCGGACCGCCGTTTCCTGCGCCGCCGACACCCTGGCCGATCTTCGGGAACACGAACGTGAACACGAAGACGAGGAGGAACGGCTGCAGCAACGTGCGCGGGAGGAACTCGTTGAGGGTCTTGCGCAGAACGGTGAGGTCGCGCAGCAGCAGCGCTCGGAACGCGATCCAGCTGGCGGTCATCGTGTTGCGTTGCGCGGTGGCGAGCCGATCGGTCTCCGCGCCGGGCGATGTCGCGACGGTAGCCATCAGTCCCGCAGCTCCTTCCCGGTGAGGTTGATGAAGACGGTCTCGAGCGTGGGCTCGGCCAGCGACAGGTCGGTGACCGTGAACCCGCCCTGTTCGGCGGCGGTGACGACCGCGGGAAGCACACCGTGACTTCCCTTCACGCCGAGCTGGACGGTGCTGTCGACGCGCTTGGCGTGCGTGACGCCGGGGACGCGCGCCTCGAGCAGCTGGGCGAGCTCGTCGAGGCCGCCGTCGGCCGAGACCGTGACGATCGTGTCGGCGCCGATGCTGCGCTTCAACGCGCCGGGCGAGTCGAGAGCAAGGATCCGACCGTGATCCATGACCGCGACCCGATTGCACAGCTGGTCCGCTTCTTCCATGTAGTGCGTGGTGAGGAGGATCGTCTGCCCGTCGGCGTGCAGCTCGTGCAGGATGTCCCACAGCGCGATGCGGCTCTGGGGATCGAGACCGGCGGTGGGCTCGTCGAGGAAGAGGATTGCGGGCTTGTGCATGACCGCCCGCGCCACCATCAGGCGCTGCGCCATCCCGCCCGACAGCTCGAGCACCGCGGCGGACGCGCGATCGGCGAGCCAGAACTGCTCGAGAAGCCGCGCCGCCTCGGACTTCGCTTCGCGGGCGCTCATCCCGAAGAACCGCCCGTGGAAGTAGAGGTTCTCCGACACGCTAAGCGAACGGTCGAGCGTGTTCGTCTGCGGGACGACGCCGATGCCCTGCTTGGCCAGCGCAGGATGCGTGATCACGTCGACGCCACCGACCGACGCCTCGCCCTCCGTCGGCACCACCATCGAGGTCAGCATCCCGACGGTGGTGGTCTTGCCGGCGCCGTTGGGTCCGAGCAGACCGAAGATCTCTCCGCGTTGCAGCGACAGATCGAGATGGTCGACGGCCTTCACGCCTCCGGGGAAGACCTTGGTGAGGCCCTGGGTGCGGATGACCTCTTCTTCGCTCGGAGCGTCGGAACTGCCGTTCGCGGCCGCGGGCACGTCCCAAGTGTGCCAAGCGTCCCGGACCTCCCGCTAAACGCGGCCGGCCCGTAGGCTCGGTATCTGTGCAGCAAGGGGGCGTGACCGCCAATGGGATCGACTTCGCCTACCTCGAAGCGGGGCCGGCGGACGGGCCGCTGGCGCTGTGCCTGCACGGCTTCCCCGACCACGCCCGGACCTTCGAGGCGCTCCTCGGCGAGCTGGGCGACGAGGGCTTCCATGCCGTGGCGCCGTGGATGCGCGGCTACCACCCGACCGGGCTCGCACCCGACGGGAACTACCAGGTCGCGTCCCTGGCGCTCGACGCCATCGCGCTCGCCGACGAGTTGGTGGGCGACGGCCCCGCGGTCCTCGTGGGGCACGACTGGGGTGCGATGGCGGCCTACACCGCCGTCGCGCACGCACCGCAGCGGTTCGGTCGCCTCGCCGACATGGCCGTGCCGCACGCCGGCGCACTGGGCCAGCACATCTTCGACCCTGCGCAGCTGAAGCGCTCGTGGTATCAGTTCTTCTTCCAGCTCCCCGTCGCCGACGCAGTCGTGACGATGAACGACTTCGCGATCATCGACCGGCTGTGGCACGACTGGTCACCCGGCTACGAGCCCGACCCCGAGTTCATGGCCGACCTCAAGAAGACGCTCGCGGCGCCGGGGTCGTTGCCGGCCGCGCTCGACTACTACCGGTTCGTGTACGGAAGCAAGGATCCGGATCCCGCGCTCGCCGACGTCCAGTCGGCCTACCTGCAGCCGACGCCGGTCCCGACCCTGTACCTCCACGGGATCGACGACGGTGTCATGGGCGCCGAGATCGTCGTCGAGGACGAGCTCCGGCCGCACTTCCCGGCCGGCCTCGAGCTGGTGATGGTGCCCGGCACCGGGCACTTCCTCCATCTCGAGGAGCCCGACGTCGTCAACCACCGCATCGTGACCTTCCTCGCCGCTTAGCCTTGGCGCGCAGCTACGAGCCGCAGCCGGGCGGCCCGATGTAGCGGTCCCACAGCGAGCGGACCGTGTCGGCCTGTCCGGGCAGCGCGGCGGCGATCTCGTCCCGAAGCTCCGCGGGCGTGATGATCCCGAAGGCGTGACGGGCGACGACGTCCCTCAGTGCGGCCACCGTCGCGTCGCGACCGGCGACGCCCGCCAGCGCGAAGTAGAAGCCGGGCGCCTGGTCGTAGATCAACGCCCCGTACTCGTTCGCCGACGCGAACGCCGTCGTCGGCCGGTCGGCGCAGGTGTTCGCCGTCGCGCTCCGTGCGGGGCCGAGCCCGCCGAGCGCTGCGCAGTCGCCGCTCACGTCGTTCTGCTGGGCGGCGACGAGGCACATCGAGTACTGCGCCAGCGGCTCGTCGACGACCGGGGCGCGGATCGAGTCGTTGCCGACGAGCGCGTGCCACCACTGGTGGGCCAGCTCGTGGTCGACCGCGAGGCTCTCGACACCACCGGCGCCTTTCTCGAGGCCCGCGATCCAAACTGCGCCCGGCCACTCCATGCCGCCGGCGTCGGGGCCGAGCGACACTGCGACGATGTCGAGCTCCGACCACGGGTACGGCCCGTACAGGCCCGCCAGCGTCTGGAGTTCGGCGGCGCCGTCGCGGGCGGCCGTGCCGACGTCGACGCTCGCAGGTCCGGTGGCGCGCACGGTCACGTCGCCGGACTGGGCGGACGCGCTCTGGAGCCCGCGCCCGATCGCGAGCGAGAGGTCGCGCAGCCCGACTCCCGCCTCGGTCACAGTCGTCTGCCCCGCTGCCTCCTGGCGGTCGGCCGTGAGGCCGCCGCTCACGACGTCGTACCCGGTGGGCACGCGGACGCGGGCGGTGATGGCGCCGGCGGCGAAGTTGCCGATGTCGCCGAAGCCGGACAGCGCGGGATCGGTGTCGGCCCCTGGAGGCAGCCAGAGGGGGAACCAGTGGCCGAACTGGCTGACGTCCGGGTGCCGGGAGAGAAGGGCAATCGTCGCCTGGGTGAGCGGGCGGCCGTGCGTCGTCCCTGCACGCGGCGCCACGTACGAGAACTGCATCCCGACGACGACCTTTCCGGACGCCTTCGGAGGCACCGGCACCGTTAGGAGCGCGCGGTCCCGTTTGGCCCGCGCTTTCGTGCCGCCGACCGTGACGTCCTGCACCTCGAGGCCCGTGTGCAGCGCCGGAAGCCCCGCGAGCATCCGGAACTGCAGGTCACCGTGCTCGTGGCGCGCCACCTCGACGCGCATGCGGCCGTCGACCTTGCCCGTCGCGGGATCGATGGTCGCGCTGAGCGCGTACCGGGGCGCGTCGGCGAGCGAAGCGGTTTGCAGGAACGCGCGACCGCCCGGAGACAGCGAGGGTGACGCGGGGTCGAGCGTCGGGATCGCCGGGAGCGC
>DASYFC010000090.1:0-15283 GCA_036498645.1 Acidimicrobiia bacterium
GCCGGAGGGTTTGTCATCATCGGGTACGGGCTCCGCGAGGGCTCCGTCGCGCTCCGCGGCTCGAACTGACCCGCCACGCGCGTTGTTGCGCGCCGCCGCGGCGCGTTGAAGGCCTGCATCGATGCGCGAGCGCTCCGAGTCCAGCCGTGAGGGCGTCAGCAGCCGGCGTTGCGCAGTGTGTTGTACGGGTCGGGGCGATAGCCGTTGACATTCCCGAGCCGTATGTCGAAGTACAGGTGCGGTCCCGTGGCGTTGCCGGTCTCGCCGACCAAACCGATCTCCTCGCCCTGACCCACCGGACGGTCGCCGCCGACTGTCTCTGACATGTGCGCGTAGTAGTAGACGTTGCCGTCGTCGGCGTAGAGATACGCGACCAGTCCGCCCGCGCTCTCCAAGGTGTAGTGCACGTTCCCGGACTTCACCGCCCACTCCGATGTTCCGGTTGGAGCGAGCATGTCGATTCCGTAGTGAAAGGATCCGTCGGATCGTGGCCCGTAGTCGTCGGTGTACCTGGAGCCGTCGATCGGACACCGGATGTTGTCGATGACCGGTCCGCCGGGCGGAAAGCAGCCGGAAACGATGAGTGCGAGGCCTGCTACCGCCACCGCGCCGACCACCCAACGACGCGCGCGTAACGAAACCAAGACTTGACGGGGGATCGCAGGAGGATACCGAGCACGGATTGCCGACACGCGGATGCGGGGTCGAGACCCGAGGCCGAGCGTCCTGAACGCCCCCGGTATTTACACGCGTGGCGCACGTACATTACGGTTCCGGTTCGTGCCCGGTCGGGGGAGCGGCGGAGGAGTTCGGACACGGGTGGTAGCGGCGCTGAGTGTCGTCGCGCTCACGATCGCCTTCGCCGCCGTCGTCGCCAGCTCCGCCGGCGCCAACCCCGCCAAGCCGGCCGCCAAGCCGGCGAGGCGGAGGGTATCGCCGTGGGAGCCCGACCAGCCCGGAGTGCAGCACCTGCACTACAAGTACGGCCCGGTCTCGATCGAGCCCGGGCAGAACAACATCAGCTTCAGCGAGGGCCAGGTGCCGAAGCCGACGGAAGACGGCTACATCGTCGGCATCCACCCGAACCTGCGCACGAAGGACGGCAAGGTCCCCCCGGTCGACGTGATCCACCTGCACCACGGCGTGTGGCTGAACTTCTCGGCGGAACGGGACCGCTCCCGAGGAGTGCCCAACTTCTTCGCCGCCGGCGAAGAGAAGACGATCATGAAGCTGCCGACCGGCTACGGGTATCCGTACCGGGCGTCCGACGATTGGGTCCTCAACTACATGATCCACGACCTCACGCCGGGGCCGTACCAGGTGTGGATCACGTACGACCTCGACTTCGTCCCGGCGTCCTCGCCCGTCGCACAGCAGATCACGCCGGCTCGACCGATCTGGATGGACGTCCAGAACGGCAGCATCTATCCCGTGTTCGACGTGATCAAGGGTTCGGGCACCAACGGCCAGTTCACCTATCCCGACCAGGCGAACAACCCGTACCCGAACGGTCGCCAGAAGAACGTGTGGACCGTCGACCGGGACACCGTGCTGTTGGGCACCGCCGGTCACTTACACCCCGGCGGCCTCCACGACGACTTGTACTTGGATCGCCCGGGCGCGACGGGCGCGCCGGGGTCGAGCGTCGTGCAGGGCAAGCCGGATACCGCGCATCTGTTCCGTTCGGTGGCCGACTACTTCGAGCCGGCAGGCGCCGTGAGCTGGGACGTTTCCATGACCGCCACGCCTCCGAACTGGCGCGTGCAGGTTCACCCCGGCGACCAGCTGCGGGTCAACACGACCTACGACAGCAAGCGCGCGTCGTGGTACGAGTCGATGGGCATCATGATCGTGTGGGCGACGGACGGGACGGGCGGCCGCGATCCGTTCACCACGAAGGTCGACACCAAGGGCGAGCTCACGCACGGTCACCTGCCCGAGAACAACCACCACGGCGGGCAGAAGGTGACGCTCCCGAACCCGACGAAGTTCGCGGGGACCGACGCGTCCGCAGTCGGGATCGACAACTTCCTCTACGGGGTCGGCGACGCGTCGGGTAAGCACCAGATCCCCAAGGTGAAGGCCGGGCAGTCGATCACCTTCACGAACAACGACGCGACGAAGGACCCCAACGGCATCTGGCATTCGATCACCGCGTGTCGCGCGCCGTGCAACAAGGAAACGGGCGTGGCGTACCCGCTCGCCGACGGCAGCACGCAGTTCGACTCCGGGCAGCTCGGCGCGGCCGGCCCGCCGAGCGCGGGCCGCGTCACGTGGGACACGCCGGCCGACTTGAAGCCGGGCACGTATACCTACTTCTGCCGGATCCACCCGTTCATGCGCGGCGCCTTCCAGGTCGCGCCCTAGCGCGGGATCGCCTGCCGCCCTAGGCGCCGGTCCAACAGCCCAGGACGGTCATACCCACCCCGACCGCGACCTGGCTCCGGGTCTGGTATCCGGATCCGAACGGCTCCGGCAGACCCGACGTGTCGACCAGGAGGACCTTGTAGTCCTTCCGGAGCACGAGTGAGCCGTTGTTGGTCACGAAGGCACCCTGGGCGACGCCGCTGAGGTGCTCCGTCTCGCCCTGCTGGGCCCGCAGGGAGTTGAAGTACGCCGTCGTCGCGCTCCGGCTCGAGAGCTCCTTCACGGACAGGGCCATGGTGCCGTCGGGATACATATAGCGGCATGAGTAGAGGTGATCGACCCACGTCGGGTCGGAAACACCGGTCGTCGCGACCCCGAGCGCCGAGCCGAGGTCCTTCTGCGCCTCGGGAGCGCACACCATCCGCGCCGACTCCGACGGATTGCGCCCGGCCGGCTGTGCGACATGTCGGACAGAGCCGGCGCCGGTCCCTTGTGGCGTCGTTTGCGTCGTCGAGCCGCCGCCTCCGACGAACAACACCCAGGCGCCGGCGAGCGCCACAGCGAGGAGAAGAGCGCCGGCGACGTAGGGGGCCCGCAGGCGCCCACGGCCGGTCCTTCTGCGTCGGGTCAACGGGTCCTCCGGGCGGAGATTTGCTCGTCCACGACGGTACCAACGACCTGTCGGCGTTCCGTTTCAGGCCCTCATCGTCCCGGCACGCGTGTCGTCACCTGCCGCATTGCGCACGGTGAGTCCCGGTCGCTAGCGTCTCCGCTCGTGCGAGTGGGCCAACTTGCGCCGGTTTGGCGCGTTCTTGTCGCGTTCTGCGCCGTGGTGGCCGCCGCGATCCCGTTGCTGGCGAGCCCGGCGAGCGGTCAGCCGGCCCCCGACCCCCGGCAGCAAGCCAACAGTGCCGCCGCCCGGTACTCCGAAATCGAGACTCACTACCTCCTGCTCGGCGACCAGATCACGGCCCTCGAGCAAAAGATCCAAGCCGGCGAGATGCGCCGGGCGGAGCTGCGCGGCATGGCCCAGCGGCGGGCAGCAGTCGCGTACAAGAACGCGGGCGCCGACCTCGGAGTGTTGTTCCAGGCGAAGAACCCGAGCGAAGGCGCGCGTTCAACTGCTCTGCTCGACCGGGCCAACGAAGCCGACAACCGCTTGGCTACTGAGCTCGGCACGCTGAACGCCCAGCTCACCGCCCAACGCGACCAGCTCGCCTCCCAGGAAAAGGAGCAACAGGGCGCGCACGACCAGCTCAACGGGATCAACGCCAACTTCTCGTACACCCCGGTCGCAGGTCCGGTGCAGATCATCGACGGGATGGCCTGCCCGTTGCCGGGCGCCGGGTTCACCGACGACTACGGGCAGCCTCGCCCGGGAGGGCGCACCCACCAGGGCGTCGACATGCACGCGCCGAGTGGCATCCCCGAGCTCGCCGTGGTGAGCGGCAACGTCACCTACGGCGACGGCGGCGGCGGCGGCTTGGGCGCGTACATCGCCGGCGACGACGGGAACCGCTACGTCTACTACCACCTGTCCCAGTACATCGGCCCCCCGCGCCACGTGAGCCCGGGCGAGGTCATCGGCAGGGTGGGCGCGACCGGCGACGCAACCGGGCCGCACTTGCACTTCGAGATCCATCCCGGGGGCGGCCCCGCCGTCGACCCGTACCCGACGCTCGCAAAGATCTGCGCCTGAGCGGGTCCTACCTCGCCGGCGATACGTCCCGCCGGACAACGGGGTCGTCGATCGTGGTCGACGGCGACGACGGAGCGCCATAGTGGGTTCCGTGGAGGACGCGCCGGCGATGCATCCCGACATGAGCTGGGTCGGCGTGCTCGAGCACCACGCCAGGCGCACGCCGAACCGGACGCTCGCGATCCACCGCGACGACACCGTCACCTACGGCGAGATGGTCACGCGCGCGGCCGCGCTCGCCGCCGGGCTGCACGAACGCGGTGTCGGCGCCGGCGACGTCGTGGGCCTGCTCTCGTACAACAGCATCGAGTTCCTGGCGACGATCTTCGCCGCCAACCACGTCGGAGCCGCCGCGATGCCGATCAACTGGCGGCTCGCCGCGCCGGAGTTGCGGTTCATCCTCGAGCACTCCGGAGCTCGCGCGCTCGTCTGCGACGACGAGCTCATCGAGCTCGCGAGCGACGCGACGAGGCAGCTGGAGGGCGACCTCGTCCGCGTGTGCGTCTCGACCAAGGATTTCGCCGGGTGGGAGCGATTTGCCGACCTGCCTGCCGAGTCCGCTGGCCCAGCGCGCGTGCACGTCGACGGTGATGACATCCACCGACTGATGTACACATCCGGGACCACCGGTCGCCCCAAAGGCGTCATGATCACGCACGCCAACCTGGCGTGGAAGAACTACGCGCACATCATCGAGTTCGCCTTCACCGGCGCGGATCTCGGGCTCGCCTGCGGGCCGCTGTACCACGTTGGCGCGCTCGACCTCACGACGACCTCGCTCATCGCCGCGGGCGCGACCGTCATCATCCATCGCGTGTTCGAGGCGTCCGACGTCGTCGACGAGATCGAGCGATCGCGTGTCACGACCGTGTGGCTGGCGCCGGCCATGATCAACGCGATCATGGCGCTGCCGGACATCGAACGGCACGACCTCTCCTCGGTGCGGTTGATCATCAACGGTGGCGAGAAGATGCCGATCCCGCTGATCGAGCGTCTGAAGCGGACGTTCCCGTCGGCATGGTTCGCCGACGCCTACGGCCTCACGGAGACGGTCTCGGGCGACACGTTCCTCGACCGCGACAGCATGGTGAGCAAGCTCGGCAGTGTCGGCCGCCCATGCCTCTACCTAGAGCTCGACATCTGGGACGAGCACGGAGCTTCAGTGCCCCCGGGTGAACCCGGTGAGGTCGTCCTGCGCGGCCCGAAGGTGTTCAAGGGCTACTGGCGGGATCCTGACGCAACGCGTGCGGCGTTCGCCGGTGGCTGGTTCCACACCGGTGACGTCGGCGTGAAGGACGACGACGGCTACCTCTTCATCGTCGATCGGCTCAAGGACATGATCGTGTCCGGCGGTGAGAACATCGCCAGCTCCGAAGTCGAGCGCGTGCTCTACGAGCACGAGTCGGTTGTCGAAGCTGCCGTCGTCGGGCGTCCCGACGATCGCTGGGGAGAGGTCCCGGTCGCCTACGTCGTCGTGACGTCCGCCGCAGCGACCACGCCTGAAGATCTCGTAGAGCACTGCCGCCGGAAGCTCGCGCGTTTCAAGGTCCCGAAGCAAGTGGTGCTCGTCGATGCGCTCCCGAGGAATCCCTCGGGCAAGGTCCTGAAACGAGAGCTCAGGAAAGGTGCGCCATGAAGGCGGCCGACCAGGCGGTGAGGTCGGCAGGCACGTAATAACCGGTCTCGTCGTTGATCGCGGCCCAGTTCTCGGCAACGTCCTCGATGGTCGGCACCGGACCCGGGTGGACGTACCCCTCGGTCGAGGCGATGAAGATACGCGCGAAGCGACCGGCGCCGGCGACGTAGATCTCGCCGCTGACCGGGCAGGCCTCGTGGGCGAGGAAGGCGACCATCGGCGCGACGAGATCCGGCGACATCTGCGCGTTCTCCTCGTTTCGGGACTGACCGGCCATGCGCGTCATCGCCGCGGGTGCGATGAGGTTGACCTTGATGCCGTGGGCGGCGCCGGCCGTGGTGAGGCTGCGCGTGAGCCCGATGACGGCAGCCTTGGCGGTGGCGTACGAAAGGTTGTCAGGCAGCCCGAACAACCCGGAGGAAGTCGTCACGACGATACGGCCGTAGCCCTGCTCGACCATGCGCGGCCATGCGGCGCGGGTCGTGTTGAAGGAGCCGCCGACATGGACGGCGAGATGCGTCGCGAGGTTGTCCGCGTCGGCCTCAGGAAAGCCCGCCCACCTGATGATGCCGGCGTTGTTGATCAGGACGTCGAGGCGTCCGAACCGCTCCACCGCGGCATCGACGAGCGCCTGTGCGCCTCCGGCGCTGGCCACGTCGTTGCTGTCGGCGATCGCAACCCCTCCCGCGTCGGCGATCTCGGCGGCGACCGCGGATGCCGGTTCGGGGTCCGCTCCGACTCCCTCCATCGATCCGCCGAGATCGTTGACGACGACGCCCGCGCCCCGGTGGGCGAGCAGGAGTGCATAGGCCCGGCCGATCCCGCGCCCCGCGCCCGTCACGACCGCGACGCGCCCCTCGAAGCTGTGCTCGTTCATCCGTGACCTTTCCTCACACCCTGACGGGTGTACCGACCAGTCATTATCCTTCTGGGCCAGCGCCTCGACGCGGGAGCCTTGTCTTTGACCGCCGGAACCGATGCCACGAACCGGAGCGAGTGACGAGCCTCGTCGCAGCGCGAAATGGGAAGCGCGTCGCGACGTGATCATCGACACCTCGGCGCCGGTCTTCGCGCGTCGCGGCTACCACGCCACGGGCATCGCGGAGCTGTGCGAGGTCAACGGTCTCGGGAAGGGCGCGTTCTATCACTACATCGGGTCGAAGGAGGAGCTCCTCGCCGCCATCCACGATCGTGTCATGGACGAGGTGATGGTCGGTGCTGATCGTGTCGCCGAGGCGGGCGGCTCGCCGTCCACGCAGCTGGCCATGCTGGGCGACGAGCTGCTCGCCGTCATCCACCGCTATCCGGATCACGTCTGGGTCTTCCTCCACGAGTTCCCGGCGCTCACGGCCGAACGCGCCGAGCAGTTCCGGGGGCGCCGGCGGGAGTACGAGCGGAGAGTCGAGGCCGTCCTGCAGGCCGGCGTTGATGCGGGGGAGTTCCGCGAGGTCGATCCGTGGCTGACGGCCCGGGCGTGGCTCGGGATGCACAACTACACGTACCTGTGGCTGAAGCCGGGTGGCACGGTGTCGGCTCGCGACGTGGCGAAACCTTTCGCGGACATCTTCATCCGCGGGATCGCCGGCTCGGAGTCTTGACACGTGGCGAACACAGATCGCCTTCGGATCGTCCAGTGGACGACGGGGAATGTCGGGAAGAGCTCGGTGCGGGCGATCGCTGCGAACCCCACGCTGGAGCTGGTCGGGTGCTACGCCTGGTCGGCCGAGAAGGTGGGCCGCGATGTGGGTGAGCTGTGTGGCATCGATCCGCTCGGTGTTGCCGCCACGGACGACGTCGATGCCCTGCTCGCGCTGCACCCGGACTGCGTCGTGTACAACCCGATGTGGGTGGACTCCGACGAGTTGGTGCGCATCCTGTCGGCCGGCGTGAACGTCGTGGCGACGGCGTCGTTCATCACCGGGCGCAATCTCGGCCCCGATCGCGAGCGGATCGTCGAGGCGTGTCGGCGCGGCGGCGCCACCATGTTCGGATCGGGCGTCAGTCCCGGCTTCGCCGAGCTGTTGGCCATCGTGTCGACGATGGTCTGCGATCGGGTCGACAAGGTCACGGTCAACGAGGCGGCCGACACCACCTACTACGACTCTCCCGCGACCGAGCTCCCGGCCGGCTTCGGCAAGCCGATCGACCACCCCGACCTGCTCGCGATGGCGACACACGGCACGGCGATCTTCGGCGAGGCTGTGCGGCTCGTCGCCGACGCGCTCGACGTCGAGCTCGACGAGGTGCGCTGCGAGGCCGAGTTCGCGCAGACCACCGCCGACCTCGACCTCGGGTCGTGGACCATCGGAGCGGGGTGCGTCGCGGGCGTCGCCGCGAGTTGGAAGGGGCTGGTCGGCGACAGGACCGTCGTCGAGCTGAACTTCCGGTGGCGAAAGGGTCAGTCGCTCGACCCCGACTGGAAGATCGACCAGGACGGCTGGGTGATCCAGATCGAGGGGCGGCCCACGGTGACGGCAACGATCGGCTTCCTCCCGCCGCCCGACTTCGAAGCCGAGACGATGGCCGACTTCATGGAGCTCGGCCACATCATGACGGCGATGCCGCCGATCCACGCGATCCCGGCTGTTGTGGCCGCGGCGCCGGGGATCGCGACGTACAACGACCTGCCGCTGACGCGGCCGCGCGGCGTCGTGCCGTTGGGGGAACGCTCCTAGATCGTCCAGAGCTCAGGCGGCGACCGGGGCCTCGAAGCCCAGGAGCCCGCCGAGGGTGCCGCCGAGCATCGCTGCCCGCTCGTCGGCGGGAACGTCGGCGAACTGCCTCGCGATCAGCTCCCGGCTGCCGCGGAACGTCCCTTCCGCGTGCGGGTAGTCGGAGCCCCACACGATGGTCGACACGCCGGTGAGGTGCCGGCACGCGACGGCCACGGGATCGTCCTGGAACTGCACGTGGAACTGGCGCCGGACGTACTCGCTGGGTCGCAGCGGGTTCGGCCACTTCTCGTTCAATCGGAACAGCTGCGCCATGTTGGGCTGGTCGGTCGCGGGCCGGGCGTCGTCCCAGTAGCCCAACCACCAGTCGGCGTCTTGACCGATCCCCGTGACCCAGCACTTGTCCATCGCGCCCATCAGCGACGCCAGCCAATGGGCGTTGAACTCGATGAGCGCGAAATGGAGGTCGGGGTACCGCTCGGGAACGCCGCCACCGATCAGCTCGCACATGAGCTGCTGGGGGACGATCGTGCCGTAGATCGACTGGGTGATCATCCGCTTCGATGCCGACTTCTCGGTCATGGGTTGGTTGACCTGCGCGGCGGACTCCATGACGACCTTGAGCGTCGTCGACGCGGGATCGTCGACCTTCACGCCTCCGGTCTGGGTGTGGAAGAACGCGTGCACGCCGTTCGCCTGCGCCGCGGCCCAGATCGGGTCGAAGTCTCGCGTGTAATACGCCTTCGGCGGAGTCGCCGGGAGAAGGATCGCACGGAACCCGGCCGCCGCGACACGCTCGATCTCGGCGACCGCGTCGTCGACATCGGTGATCGGAACGGGAGCGGTGGGCACGAGCCGCGAGAAGTAGGGCGAGAACCGCTCGACGACGTAGTCGTTGTACACGCGGGCGTGCGCCATCGACAGCTCGTGATCGTCGGAGTAGAGGCCGAACAGGGACAGGTTCGGGTGCATCACCTGGACATCGACGCCGTCGAGGTCCATGTCCTCGAGGATCCGATCCGGGTCACCCTCCGGCATCCGCCCGCCGGTCTGGCGATAGCGGGAGATCGTCCAGCCCTCGTATCCCGGAGTGTGCAAACGCCGGAAGATCCGGGCGCCGCCCTCGACGAGGGGCTCGATCTCGAAGTCCTCCTCCCACACCGCACGGTCGCGCAGGTGCTTCGGGAGTCGGGTCTTGAAGAGATCGATCGGCTCGAGGAGGTGCCCGTCGGCCGAGACGACGAAGTCCTTGTCCGTCATTAGTGGGCCCTCCCGCGCGAGGCTGCGCGCACAGGCTAGACCAACCGGTCGTTACAAGATCTCGGCGCCGGAAGGAGAAGCTGTGACGAAGCGGTGGATGCAACGCCCGCCCGGCTCGACGTGGGGCGATTGGGGCGACGACGACGAGCTCGGCCGCATCAATCTGCTCACCCCCGACAAGGTCCTCCAGGGCGCGCGCGAGGTCGAAGCCGGCATCAGCTTCTCTTTGAGCCTGCCGCTCGACTACCCGGGTGGCACCGCCCTGAACCAGCGACGCCACCCGCCGGTTCTCGCGCCGACCGAGGACATGCAGGGCAATCCCGGAACCTTCTACAACGTCCACATGAGCGAGATGGGGGAGTACGGCGACCCCCGTTACGTCGACGTGTGGGCCGACGACGTGGTGACCCTCGCGCTGCAGTACTCGACGCAGTGGGACTCGCTCGCCCACGTCGGCGCCGAGTTCGACGCCGACGGCGACGGGATCGAGGAGCCCGTGTACTACAACGGGTACCGCGCCGGGGTCGACCTCGTCGGACCCCAGCCCGACGCGGCGGCGGACGGCGGCAAGCACCTCTCCTTCGCGCACCACCTCGGCATGGAGCACATGGCGTTCCACGGCGTCCAGGGGCGAGGAGTCCTCGTCGACCTGGCCCACCATCTGGGTCACGACTGGCGCGGGGTCGACCGCTCGACACTCGAAGAGATCATGGCGGCGGACGGCGTCGCGGTTGAACCGGGCGACATGCTCCTGTTGCACACCGGCTTCGCCACGAAGGTCCTCGAATGGAACCGCGACCCGGATCCCGTGCAGATCCACACGATGTGCACCTACCTCGACGCGCGGGACGAGTCGTTGCTGGAGTGGATCACCGAGTCGCAGATCTCGGCGCTGGTGGCGGACAACTACGCGGTCGAAGGGCTGCTCGGCAAGGATCCCGACGAGACCCGGCACTCGTTCCTTCCGATCCACCACCTCTGCCTGTTCCGGCTCGGCGTCCCCCTCGGAGAGCTGTGGTACCTGCACGAGCTCGCGACCTGGCTGCGCGAGCACAACCGGAGCCGGTTTCTGCTCACTGCGCCCCCGCTGCGGCTCCCCGGAGCGGTGAGCTCCCCGGCGACGCCGGTCGCGACCGTCTGAGCCGGCGCGCTCAGTCGCCGCGCTCAGTCGGCGAACTCGGGCAGGACGTCCCGGGCGAACCCTTCGACCTGGGCGCGACCGCGCTCGGGCCAGCCGCAGACGAGGTAGCCGTAGCCCGCGTCCCGCCACTTCGCCGCGTGCTTGCGGGCCGTGTCGAGGTCGTCGAGTGAGATCGAGCTCGCACGCATGATCGACGACGGGTCGCGGCCCGCTTCAGTAGCGAGCTCGTCGAGCCGTTCGTTCGTCTCCCGCAACGAATTGGGCGTCCCCCACGTGTGCCACACGTCGGCGTAGCGGGCGGCGAGTGGGAGCGTCCGACGCGGACCGCTGCCACCGATCCAGATCGGCGGGTGCGGCTGCTGCACGGGCAACGGACGGAGCTGCGCGTCCCGCAACGACACGACCCGTCCGTCGTACGAGACGACCTCGCCGGTGAACAGCCGGTTCACGATCTCGAGGGCGTCCTCGAGCAAGTCGAACCGCGCGGGAGTCGACGGGAACGGGATGCCGAGCTCGATGTGCTCCTTGTCGAACCACGCCGCACCGAGCGAGAGCTCGAGCCGGCCGTGCGAGGCGTGGTCGATGGTGAGGGCCTGGGCGGCGAACACCGAGGGGTGCCGGTACGTCACGCCGGCCACGAGCAGCCCGAGCCGGATGCGCGACGTCACACCCGTGAGCGCCGCCAGCGTCGTCATGCCTTCGAACGTCTCGCCCGGTCCTTCGCCGTACATGGGCTGGAAGTGGTCGAAGCCCCATGCCCCGTCGAAGCCGAGCTCCTCGGCGAACTGCACGCGGCCGACCAGCTCGTCCCATGGCATCCGCTGCTGCGCTACATCGAGGCCGAAACGCACGATCGCAATGTACGCGACCCCGAGGGCGGTCACGTCACCGGCTGGCGGGCCTTCCTCATCGGGACTCCCGACGATCGATCGCCATCGGTCAGCTCCTCTGCACGGTGGTATGCGTGCGTTGGGACGAACGCGACAGCCTGAAGGCCTTGTAGTCGTTCTTGACCACGTCGTTGATGACCGCGAAGAGCTTCGGCCGGCCGCCCGAGTTCAGGAGGTACCGGCGAGGCTTCCCCGGGATGTTGGCTCCGAAGAAGTAGCTCTTCTTCCCACCGAAGAGGGTCTTCGACGCGCCGGCGTCGACCATGTTGGTCCACTCCTCCTCGGCGGCGGGGTCGACTTCGATCGTGTCGTAGCCGTGGTCACGCACGTACGTGAGTGTGTCGGTGATGAAGTCCACCTGGTCGCCGTTGTACCGCGGGTTGTTGCCGGCGGCGGCGTGAGGCCCTCCGGGGAAGAAGAAGTTTGGGAACCCGGTGGTCTGGACGCCGAGGAACGTGTTCGGACCATCGGCCCAGTCGTCCTCGAGCGCGAGACCCTGCCGGCCGCGGATCCCCATGCGCGTGAGCGCGCCGGTGCCGAAGTCGAAGCCGGTCGCCCACACGACGATGTCGAACTCGCGCACACCCTCGGCCGTCTCGATCCCGCTCTCGGTCATGCGCACCACCGGCGTCTGCTTGAGGTCGATGAGCGAGACGTTGGGCTCGTTGAAGACCTCGTAGTAGCCGGTCACGTACGGAGGCCGGTTCTCACCGAAGAGCTGGTCCTTCGGGATCAGCTGCTCCGCTGTCTCGGGGTCCTTGACGACTCTCCGGATCTTCTCGGCGATGAACTCGCACCACTCCGCGTTCGCGGCTTCGTCGAACAACAAGTCGGTGTAGTTCCCGGTGAGCTTCGTGAAGCCGGGGCTGTTCCACAGCTTCTCGAAGAACGCCCACCGCTCCTCCTTCGAGTCATCGAAGGTGGCGCGGTCGTGCGCGGGATGCAGGAACCCGCTCGGCGATGCATTCAGCGCCTCGCACATGGCTTCGAATTCCGCCCTGAGCCGAGCTTGCTCGTCGGGCGTGATCGGCGAGTTGTTGAGCGGTGTGCACCAGTTGGCGGTGCGTTGGTACACCGTCAGGGAGGCAACTTCGCCCGCGATGGCTGGGATCAGCTGCACGCCGCTCGATCCGGTCCCGACGACTGCGACGCACTTGCCTGCGAAATCGACCGGTGTCGCCGGCCACAACCCGGTGTGGTACGACTCGCCTCGAAAGTCGTCGCGCCCCGGCACGTCCGGGAAGTACGGCACCGAGAGGACGCCGGTCGCGGCGATCAAGAACTGCGTCCGGAACTGGGTGCCGTCGCCGACCTGCACGGTCCATTTCCCGGACGACTCGTCGTACACGGCCGAGGTCACCTTGGCGCCCAGTCGTATGTGGCGCCGAAGGTCGAACCGGTCGACCACGTGGTTGAGGTAGCGCTCGGTCTCCGGTTGCTGCGCGAAGTGCTCTTGCCACTCCCACTCTTCGAACAGCTCTTTCGAGAACAGGTAGCCGTAGGTGTAGCTCTCCGAGTCGAACCGCGCCTCGGGGTAGCGGTTCCAGTACCAGGTGCCGCCCACGCCACCACCGGCCTCGAGCAGCTGGACGGAGAAGCCTGCTTCACGTGCGCGATACAGCTGGTAGATGCCGGTGATGCCGGCGCCGACGACCAGGACGTCGACCTCGGCCGCGGTGCGACGCGCGCGCTCGTCGGGTGCGGGTCCGGAGGGGTTCATTGTACCGACCGGTTAGTATACGGTCGGTCTCGACAGCGCACTCAGGAGCGGGAAAGGGGCGCTGCGTGGCGATCGCGAATCGGAAGAGGTCGACGCTTCCGGTGCCTCACGCGATGGAGTACCCGGACCGGGTTCCCAAGGAGCGCTACTTCGACCCGGACTTCTACGCGCTGGAAGTCGAGCTCCTGTGGCCGCGCGTCTGGCAGATGGCTTGCAGGCTCGAGGAGATCCCCGCGCCGAACGACTTCGTCGAGTACGAGTTCCTCGATCAGTCGATCATCGTGCTGCGCACCGACGACATGGGCGTGCGCGCGTTCCAGAACGCGTGCCGCCACCGTGGCGTCAAGGTCGTCCAGGGAAGTGGAACCTGCGAGAACGGGTTCACCTGCCCGTTCCATGGCTGGTGCTACGGCCTCGACGGCATGAACGCAGCCGTCCCGCGGCGAAAGACGTTCGCCGAACACAACCTCCAGCCCGACGACATCAACCTCATCCCGGTGCGGTCCGAGGTGTGGGGCGGATGCGCTTGGATCAACCTCGACGACGGCGCGCCGCCGTTGCGGCCGTGCATCGAGCCCGCCGCGAGCACGCTCGACGCGTGGAAGGTGGAGTCGCTGCGGACCGAGCGGTGGTTCGCGTGCCGGCTTCCCGTGAACTGGAAGCTCGCCGAAGAGGCGTTCGTCGAGATGTACCACGTGCCGCAGACACATCCCGAGCTCATCATCCCCACGAGGTACGGGTTGCGCGACGGTGGGTCGTTCGACCCTCGTGCCTTCATCGACGCCGACATCCGGTACCTGCGAACCATGAGCGACGGCATGGCCGGGATGGTCCACGCCAACGACGTGAGCGTCGCCGAGAGTCTGCGGGACATCGAGCTGCCCGACGACCCGGCGCTGGCGATGGCGACTTGGAACCGAACGCTCAACGACGCGGTCACGAGCTGGCACCGGGCCCGGGGCTCTGACGTCCCCGACCTCAACGAGCTCGACGCGCAAGGGCTCAACGAGGAGTTCTACCAGTGCTTCCCGCACTACTTCGTGTTACCGATGTACAGCGGCGCCTCCTCCTATCGTTTCCGCCCGTTGGGCGCGGAGGAGACGCTGATGGAGATCTGGTCGCTCACGCGCTTCCCGGAGGGGCACGAGCCGGGAAGACCCACGCCGCCCGAGGTGTGGGAGTGCGACGATCCGCGGTGGCCGCCGATCCCCACGCAGGACTTCTCGAACCTGCCGCGGCAGCAGAAGGGCCTGCACGCGAAGGGCTTCGAGTACATGCGCCTGTCCAGCGGGCTCGAGGGACACATCTCGAACCTCGAACGGACGATCGACGGCTTTCTCGCCGGCCTTCCCTACGAGCAACTGCTCCCGGCGGTGCAGTCGCTCAACGTGTACCCCTTCGACAAGCCCATTCTCGATCTCGGCTTCTGAACCATGACGACGTACGCAGAGGTCGTCGAGGGCGTCCGCGCCACCATCGCCGCGTACGCCCAGGCGCTGGACGACGGCCGGACCGACGACGTCGTCGCCACCTTCTGCCCCGACGGCGTCTGCGACGTCCCGGGCATGGGCACCCACGCAGGCCACGACGCGCTCCGCGAGGCCTACTCCGGATGGAAGCCCTCGCGGCCCCAGCGCCACCTCGTCCTCAACACCCTCGTCACCGACTGGAACGACCACGAGGCCAACGCGGTCAGCGACGTGGTCTTCGTCATGCAGCGCGACTCGGGCTGGGCGATCCAGCTCGTGGGCCGATATCACGACACCCTCCACCACGACGACGGCACGTGGCGATTCCACCGTCGTGCGGCCGAGTTCGTGACCTAGTACCCGCGAGGTCCGGGGTGATAATCTGATTCTCGTCTGACGAGTGTGCCACTTCCGCGGGGGAGGAGATGG
>DASYFC010000091.1:0-3417 GCA_036498645.1 Acidimicrobiia bacterium
GGTCCACTCCCGATGATGACGGCGTCGCAGTCGTGGTCAGTCACGGCCGCTCACCTCGTCGTCGGTGTAGCCGCGTGGCTGGACGTCCCCCTGGAACCCGATCGCCCGCCAGCCGCCGAGGTCACGGTTGCCGCCGTACTCGGGAGCCCCGTACGCCCCCTCGCAGGCGTGCTCGTACAGGAGCTGCTTGAACTCGGGGACGCCGTGGAGGCGCGCGTCCTGGTCGGCGGCCGGGAGCGTGGCGAAGTCGGCGCCGAGGGCGGCGAGGCCGTCGCGGTACTCCTGCTGCCAGCCGGTCACCGGCCCGTTCAGCTCGCGCTCTGCGAGACCCTGCGACCCCTCGATCCGGGTGCGCCATGCGAGCTCCTCGAGCGCCGAGGGACGCAGGAACGCCCCGAACGACGGCTCACCGCCGTACCGTCCCGAGAAAGGGCCGCCCGCCCAGATGCGGGGCGGATCGACGGCGAAGGCGCCGAGCAGCCCGTCGATGTAGTCGGCGACGCCGAGGGCGGTGGCGCCCGGGTGCCCCTCCGCCGCCGGGATGAGCCGCTCGCACGCCGCCTCGACGGTCGCGTACGACTCAGGATCGAAGTAGAGAGGCACGCACGCGGAGGCTACGAGACCGTGAGCTCGTAGTTGCCCAGCTCGTCGAGGCGGGCGGTCGCGCCCGGCGGCAGCACCACCACCGTGAACGGCTCCTCGACGAGCGCCGGCCCGCGTACCTCGACGCCGGGACCGAGCAGCGAGCCGTCGTAGACGGGTGCGTCGACGAACCCCGATCCCATGAACTCGGGACCGAAGTACACCCGCCGCTCGCCCCGCCGCGCCGCCTTCGCCTCCCGGACCGCGCCGAGGGGCGCGAGACGCTCGGGCTTCGGCGTGTAGCCGCGGGCCACGAGCCGCACACCGCGCAGCAACGGCTGCTGATTCCGGAAGCAGAAGCCCCGGTCGGCTTGGTGCTGGTCGTGGAACCGTTCGGTGAGGTCGAGGAGCCCGGGCTCGTCGAGCGCGTCGCCCTCGGGGACGGGGACGCTCATGTCGAAGTTCTGGCCCGGGTAGCACATCTGCGCGAACAGGCCGACGTCGACCTGCGTCTCGGCGAGCCCGGTCGGGTCGAGCTCCTTGCGGGCTTCGTCCCGCAACTCCGACATGAGCGTGTGGACGCGCGCGAGGTCGACCTGCGACAGCGGTACGACGTACGCGCGCAGGAGATCGACGACGTAGTCGGCGACGAGCACACCGAGCGCGGAGAACGCCGGCGCTGCCTTCGGGACGAGGATGCGGTCGATGCCGAGCTCGGTCGCGATCGCCCACGCGTGAACGGCGCCGTTGCCGCCGTACGCGATCAGCGCGAGCTCCCGGGCGTCGGCGCCGTGCGACGCCAGCACGCGACGGGTCGCGTTGGCCATGTTGGAGTTCACGATGCGCTCGATGCCCCACGCGGCTTCGACGACATCGAGGCCGAGCGGCTCGGAGACGTCGCGCCGGATCGCGTCCCGCGCGCCGTCGACGTCGAGCGTCATGCGCCCACCCGCGAAGCCTTCGAGGGGGAGGTACCCGAGGACGGCGTCGGCGTCGGTGACGGTCGGCTGCGCGCCGCCCCGTCCGTAGCAGACCGGTCCGGGCGCGGAGCCGGCGCTCTCGGGACCGACGAGCAGGGCACCCTGGCGCACGCGGGCGATCGACCCTCCGCCGGCGCCCACGCTCTGCACGTCGACCATCGGCAAGCCGATGTAGTAGCGGTACCGCCAGTTCCAGTCCGTCTTGATCTCGGGCTGCCCGTCGCGCACGAGGCACACGTCGAAGCTCGTGCCACCCATGTCGACGGCGACGAAGTCGTCGACCCCGGCCTTGCCCGCCGCCAGCGCGGCGCCCATCACGCCGCCGGTGGGGCCGGACGCGAGCACCGACACCGCCCGGCGGGCGACGTAATCGGGGGGCATCACACCGCCGGTCGACTGCATGATCAGCAGCGGCCCGCCGTAGCCGGCCGCGCGCAGCTTCTCCTGGAGCCGGCCGACGTAGGCCGCGATCTTCGGCGCCACGTACGCGTTCACGAGCGTCGTCGACACCCGCTCGAACTCCGGCCCGCGCGCCATCACCTCGTGCGACAGCGAGACGTGGTCGACGTCGGGGAACTCCTCCCGCACGATCTCGGCGGCGCGCCGCTCGTGGTCCGGGTTCACGAAGCTGAACAGGAACATGACCGCCACCGACTCGACGCCGAGCTGCTTCAGCCGGCGGACGCCGCGGCGGACGGCGTCCTCGTCGAGCGGTGTGAGCACCTCGCCGCGGAAGTTCATGCGCTCGGAGACGGGGATGCGTGCCCGCCGGCGGGCGATCGGCGCGGGCGCGGGGTATGTCGGGTCCCAGATCTCCTCTTTGTGGACTCGGCGCATCTCGATCTCGTCGCGATGCCCCTCCGTCACGAGCAGGCCGGTGGGCGCGCCGTTCATCTCGATCATCGTGTTGTCGGCGGTGGTCGTCCCGTGGACGAGGATGTCGACCTCGGCACACAGCTCGGAGAGCGGGCGATCGAACCGGTCGGCGAGCTGCTGGAGGCCGTTCATGACCCCGACGGACTGGTCGTCGGGCGTCGTCGGCGTCTTGTCGAGCACGACGTCGCCGTCCGGTGTCACGCAGATCAGGTCGGTGAACGTCCCCCCGACGTCCACTCCCACCCGGTAGCCCATGTCAGCCCCGGCGCTGTGCCCGACGAGCGGCGGTGGCCTCCTCGTCGATCTCGAGCGTCAGGTCCTCGAGCGAGCCGCTCAGTACCACGCCGTAGTCGCGCTCGGCGCCCTCGATGCTCACGTACTCGTCGAGGACGTCGTCGAGCACGGCCTGCGGCTCCCGGTCGAGCGGGTTGCCCCATCCGCCGCCGCCGCCGTAGTCGTACATCACCCGCTGTGACGCGCCGATCGGCACCCACTCGGCCGTGTGCTGCACGACGAACGGGTCCTCTGACCCGTAGCGGATGACCATCTTGTTCGGCGCGCCCCGCTTCCCGCCGCAGATGCCGGGCATCGGGTATTTCATGCCGACGACGTACGTGTACACCGTCGCGTCGACGAGGACTTCCTTCTCGTAGTGGCTGCCGCACAGCCCACGCCATTGGCCCGGCCCGCCGGAGTCGGTGCGGTAGTCGCGGCTCCACTGCACGTGCGGGTACAGGCTCTCGTTGATCTCCGCCGTCGCCTTCCACAGGTTGCCGAACGACGCGTTCTGCGCGCCCCACGCGTCCATGCCCTTCCCGGCGTTGCACCAGCCGGCGTACACCTCGGCCGAGTGGTCCGTGAACGACTGCCCGGTGCGGGGGTCGACGCCGACGATGATCGTCGGGATGCCCGTCTTGTACGTCTGCGGGACGGCCTTGTCCGGGAGGACGTGCTGCATCGCGACCGCGATGACCTCGCC
>DASYFC010000092.1:0-36347 GCA_036498645.1 Acidimicrobiia bacterium
GTAGCCCTCGGTCGCGCCCAGGTAGTCGGAGTCGAGCCAGACGTCGCCGAAGTAGAAGACCCCGTCGAGGGTGACGAAGGCGCGACGATCGCCCTCGACCCGCGGACCGTCGAACCGGCGGCGGTAGAGGACGGGCCCGTCGGTGTCAGCGAACCCGGGGGACGAGCGCCAGTGCCCGGGTACGGCGACGTCCCGCCACGCGGCGTCGTCGAACGCCGGCTCGACGAACCGCTGGTGCAGGTCGCCTTCGGCGATTTGGGCGCGCCACGAGCCCGAGAGGTCGTGCGCGCCGGGCTCGGGGCTCAGGTGGGCTTCTCTGCGGCAGCGGTCCGCGTCGGGTTGGGCTGGGTGGTGTCGGGCGGCGGCGGTTGAGCCGCCTGGTTCCCGCGCGAGGTCGAATCATCCGTCCGCCGGTCGAGCTCCTTCTGGATCGCGCGGTGCTCCCAGCGCTTCACCCAGTCGCTACCGCTGAAGAACACGCTGGCTCCGTGCAACACCAGCCCGAGTCCCCAGAATGCCGTGGCCCACAAGAAGTCCCAGCCGACGGCGGCGAGGAAGATGACGTTGAGCACGACGAAGAAGAACAGGTGCACGTAGAAGCCCTTCTTCGCCTCGACCCGGCGCTTCGCCTCCTGGTACTTCTGGTCCGGCTCGTCGGCCATGTGCGCTCCTCTTCGCTCGCGGGGTGTACGTGTCGCGGTCACCGCGGGCCGTTCAGCTTAGGGTCGCCGATTGGCGGGGGCATCCCGCTGATACGCTCCGATCGCGACGTGAGCGTGAGCGTCGACCGACCTCCTTCTTTTCCTCGGAGTGAGCGATGACCCGTGCCGGCACCCTCGGTGAGCTGCGAGCGAGCGGCTGGGAGTCGCGGCCGGTCAAGGAGGAGGTCCGGGCGAACGCCTTGGCCCGCATCTCGTCGGGCAAGCCCCTCGTCGACGGGGTCATCGGCTTCGACGACACGGTGCTGCCGCAGCTCGAGAACGCCCTCCTGGCCGGCCACGATGTCATCTTCCTCGGTGAGCGCGGCCAAGCGAAGACGCGCATCATCCGTTCGCTCGTCAGCCTCCTCGACGAGTGGACGCCGACGATCGCCGGGAGCGAGATCAACGACGACCCGTACGCGCCGGTGTCGCAGCACGCACGGCTGCTGGCGGCCGAGCGCGGCGAGGACACGCCGATCGAGTGGATCCACCGCGAACGGCGGTTCGGCGAGAAGCTCGCCACCCCCGACACCTCGATCGCCGACCTCATCGGGGAGGTCGACCCGATCAAGGTCGCCGAAGGCCGCTACCTGGCCGACGAGCTCACCATCCACTACGGGCTCGTGCCGCGCACGAACCGCGGGATCTTCGCCATCAACGAGCTGCCCGACCTCGCCGAGCGCATCCAGGTCGGCCTGCTGAACGTGCTCGAGGAGCGCGACGTGCAGATCCGCGGCTACAAGATCCGCCTGCCGCTCGACTTGATGCTGGTGGCGTCGGCCAACCCCGAGGACTACACGAACCGCGGCCGCATCATCACGCCGCTCAAGGACCGATTCGGCGCCCAGATCCGCACGCACTATCCGCTCGACGTCGACGTCGAGATGGACGTGGTCGCGCAGGAGGCGCGGCCGCTCGCCGCCGAGCAGCTCTCCGTCCACGTGCCCGAGTTCATGGCCGAGATCGTCGCCGAGATCACCCAGCAGGCCCGCCGTTCGCCGCACATCAATCAGCGTTCCGGCGTGTCGGTGCGTCTGTCGATCACGAACTACGAGACGCTCGTCGCCAACGCGTCACGGCGCGCCTTGCGCAGCGGCGAGCGCGAGGTGGTGCCGCGGGTCAGCGACCTCGACGCGCTCGTCGCCTCGACTGCAGGCAAGATCGAGTTCGAGACACTCGACGACGGCCGCGAGGAGCAGGTGCTCGAGCGCATCGTCAAGGCGTCGGTGCTCGAGGTGTTCAGGGCCCGTTCCCGGCCCGAGCGGCTCACGCGCCTGGTCGCCGCGTTCGACGAGGGCGTCACCGTCCACACGGGCGAGGACGTCGCCGCGTCCGAGTACGCCGGGTTGCTGCCGAAGCTCGACGGCCTGCGCGAGGCGCTCGCCGACCTCGGCGTGGGCGAGACCCCCGCCGGCGTCGCGTCGGCGGTCGAGTTCGTGCTCGAGGGTCTCCATCTCTCCAAGCGTCTCAACAAGGACGCCGTCGGCGGCAAGGCCACCTACCGCGGTAGGGGCTAGCCCACTCGCCGCGGCAAACTGGCCGTGTGAGCACGCGGCAGCTCAGCGTCGTCGACCACTACGCCGAGCTGGGGGTGGCGCCCGACGCCACGCCGGCCGAGATCGCGTCCGCGTATCGCGCTCTCGCGAAAGCCTTCCACCCGGATGCAAGGCCCACGGATCCTGCCGCCGCCGATCGCTTCAAGCGCGTTTCGGCGGCATACCGGGTGCTCGCCGACGTCGAGCGCCGCCGTGACTACGACGAGCGACGCGCGCACGGGCTCGCGCCCATCTCGGCGGCGGTGCGTCCGACCGGGAGGGCGACGCCGGCTCCACCGCCGAGCCGCCGGAGCGCGCACTGGGCGATCGCCGGCGGCATCGCGTGCGCGCTGCTCGGCGTGGCTGCGACGGCGCTGATCGTGTCGTTGCAGCGACACGACGCCGATCTCCGCAGCCGAGGCACGCCCACCACTGCCACCGTCGTCCTGGAAGGCACCGAGCGGCGCCTGGAGTTCACGACCGCCACCGGTCAGACGATCCGCGCGCCGGAGCCGTTGCGGACGGGCACCGGGGAGAAGCCCGTGGGGTCACGGGTCCAGATCCGCTACGACCCCCAGCATCCGACGCAGGTGATCACCAACGACGACAAGCTCGCGCGCGACATCACCCTCTGGATCGTCGCCGTGAAGCTGATCCTCGTCGGCGGGTTCTTCGTCTGGTGGGGAGCGCGCCGCCTGCGCCGGGCTGGCTGACCGCGCCGCTCAGATCCCGCCCCCGCCCTGCTGCTGGTAGAACCCGCAGCCCTGGGCCGCGTATCGGTTCACGTTCTCGACCGCGCGCTTGACCCTCGCGTTGTCCTTGAGGGACGGGTCCGCCTCTACCCGCCGCAACGCGTCCACGAACGTCTGCGTGTCGGCCTTGATCTTGGCGGGCGCCGTGTCGACCATGCGCTGCACGAGGCGAATCTGCTCGTCGATCTTCGCGTTCCTCGACACCCGGTCGTCGTAGTTCGCGGCGGCGTCGCAGAAGGCGCGGGGGGGTTTCGGCCCGCTGCTCTCTTCGGAGCTGCACGAGCCGGCAACCAGCGTTGCGGCGAGGAGGAC
Source organism: Acidimicrobiia bacterium (assembly GCA_036498645.1). Lineage (GTDB taxonomy): Bacteria > Actinomycetota > Acidimicrobiia > IMCC26256 > JACDBD01 > JALZAA01. The sequence continues at coordinate 3,301 of DASYFC010000092.1, forward strand.
GGCCGCCATGGCCAGGCCCTTCGGCACGGTGTCGATTGTGGCGGAGTGCGGCGGCGTACCCGGAGTCGTAGGGTCGTCGCAGCGCTCACAGGGGAGGGCAGGAATGGCAGCAGAAGGTGTGGAAGGGCAGGCGACGGTCCATATCCAAGCGCCGCCCGAGAAGGTCTACGCGATGATCAGCGACGTCACCCGCATGGGCGAGTGGAGCCCCGAGACGCACAGGTGCGAGTGGATCGACGGCGCGGCGGGCCCGACAGCGGGGGCCCGCTTCAAGGGGTCGAACAAGCGAGGGATCCTGCGCTGGTCCACGAAGCCGACGGTCACGGTCGCCGACGCCGGCAACGAGTTCACCTTCGAGGTGGGGGCACCCGGAAAAGAAGACACGCGCTGGAGCTACAAGCTCACGCCGAAGGACGGCGGGACCGATCTGACCGAGTCCTTCGAGTCGCTGCGCTACACGTTGTTCTTCAGGATCGTCTCGCCGCCGAAGCGTCGGAAGGTGCAGCTCCAAAAAGGGGTCGAGAGGACGCTCGAGCGCATCAAGCAGGCGGCCGAAGGCTCGGCGTGAGCCGGTAGCCTCGGACTGTGAGGCTGAGGCGGCGCCAAGCCCAGGGATTCAGGTACTCGCGCTGGGACGGCACCCAGACCGGCTTCGACCTCGACGCCGACGCGCTGCTCGAGGAGATGTCCGACGATCTCCTCTACCACGGCGACCTGAACGCCGCCCTCCGACGGCTGATGCAGCAAGGGTTTCGCGACCGCAACGACGAGGAGCTCATGGGGCTGCGCGACATGCTCGAGCGGCTCCGGCAGCGCCGGCGGGAGGAGCTCGAGCGGCGGGACCTCGGTGGCGTCTACGACGACATCGCCGAGAAGCTCCGGGAGGTCACCGAGCAGGAGCGGTCCGGGATCGACCGGCGCGTCGACGAGGCCCAGCAGTCCGGCGACCGTCGCCGCCAGGAGATCGTCGAGGATCTCGCCCAACAGCGGCGGCAGGAGCTCGACGAGCTTCCTCCCGATCTCGCCGGGCGGGTGCAGGCGCTCCAGAACTACGACTTCATGGACGACGCCGCTCGCCAGCGCTTCGAGGAACTGATGGACGAGCTGCGCCAGCAGCTGCTCGAGAGTTACTTCAACCAGCTGTCCGAAGGCATGCAGGACGTGTCGCCCGAGCGGATGCAGCGCATGAAGGACATGCTCGCCGAGCTCAACCAGATGCTCGAGCAGCGCGAACGCGGCGAAGAGCCCGACTTCAAGGGCTTCATGGAGAAGTACGGCGACTTCTTCCCCGGCAACCCGCAGACGCTCGACGAGCTGCTCGAGCAGATGGCGCAGTCGATGGCCCAGATGCAGCAGCTGCTGAACTCGATGACCCCCGAGCAGCGCGCTCAGCTGCAGGGGCTGGCGCAGTCACTGCTCGAGGACCTCGATCTGCGCTGGCAGGTCGACGAGCTCGCCCGCAACCTCCAGAACGCGTTCCCCAACATGCCCTGGAACCGCAACATGAACTTCTCGGGCGACGAGCCGATGCAACTCGGCCAGGTGCCCGGCCTGCTCGACATGCTCGGCAACATGGACGACCTCGAGCACCTGCTCCAGTCGGCGACACAGCCGGGCGAGCTCGCCGAGGTCGACATCGACCAGGCGCGCGATCTCCTCGGCGACGACGCCGCCCGGTCACTCGAGCGTCTCCGCGAGCTCGCGCGCATGCTCGAGGAGGCCGGTCTGATCGAACAGCGCGAGGGTCGGCTCGAGCTCACGCCGAAGGGCATCCGCGCCATCGGCAACAAGGCGCTCGGTGACCTGTACCGCAAGCTGCTGAAGGACCGCGCCGGCCGCCACGAGGTCGAGCGCTCGGGCGTCGGCAACGAGCGGGCGTTCGAGCACAAGCCGTACGAGTTCGGCGACCCGTTCCACCTCAACGTCGAAGAGACGGTCAAGAACGCGATCTGGCGCGGCGGAGCGGGCACGCCGGTCCGACTCGCACCCACCGACTTCGAGGTCGAACGCACCGAGCTCCTCAGCCGGTCGTCGACCGTGCTGCTGCTGGACGTGTCGCTCTCCATGCCGATGCGCGACAACTTCCTGTCGGCCAAGAAGGTCGCAATGGCGTTGCACGCGCTCATCACGACCAAGTTCCCGCGTGACTACTTCGGGCTCGTGAGCTTCGGGCGCGTCGCCCGCGAGGTGAAGCCCGAGCTCCTGCCCGAGATGTCCTGGGACTTCGAGTGGGGCACGAACATGCAGCACGCGCTGATGCTCGCCCGGAAGCAACTCGCACGCGAGGGCGGGACGAAGCAGGTGATCATGGTCACCGACGGCGAGCCGACCGCCCACATCGAAGGCGGCGAGGCCTACTTCCAGTACCCGCCGTCGCCCGTGACGATCGAGGAGACGCTGAAGGAAGTGATGCGGTGCACCCGCGAGGGCATCCGCATCAATACCTTCATGCTCGACGAGAGCTACTACCTGCGCAGCTTCGTGGAGCGGATGATGCGGATGAACAAGGGACGCGCCTTCTTCACGACGCCCGACACGCTCGGCGACTACGTCCTCGTCGATTTTCTCGAGCAGAAGCGCGAAACCCGCCGCGCCAGCTGACGCAGGTTGAGCGGCCGCCGCCGGTCATCGTCGGCGGGGCCCGCCCGCCCACCTCCGGCGTCTCGCTGCGCTCGCCGCCGAACCCCGCCGACGACGCCGTCGGCGTCCGCTCAGGGCGCCCTGTCGAGTCGCCTACTTCCCGAGAACACGTTGGTACGCGGCGAGCGTCCTGTCATCGAACGCCACGAAGCGGATGAGGTCGACGTTCGTGTCGGCCTCCCGGCAGGTGCGGACGGCGATGGTGGTGGCGGCGTCGAGGGGGTAGCCGTAGATGCCGGTCGAGATGGCGGGGAAGGCGACGGAGCGCGCGCCGAGCTCGTCGGCGACGACGAGGGAGCGGCGGTAGGCGGAGGCGAGCTGGTCGGGCTCGCCGTTGTCGCCGCCCCGCCAGACGGGCCCGACGGCGTGGATGATCCAGCGGGCGGGGAGGCGGAAGCCGGGGGTGGCCTTGGCGTCGCCGGTGGGGCAGCCGCCGAGCTCGGCGCAGGCACCGTCGAGCTCCGGGCCCGCCGCCGAGAAGATCGCCCCGCACACGCCACCCCCGCGGGCGAGGCCCGAGTTGGCTGCGTTCACGATCGCGTCGACGGCCTCCCGGGTGATGTCTCCCTGCGCCGCTTCGAGCGTCGCCGCCACGGATTCCGAGCCTAGAGGCCGTCGATACCGCACAGAAGCGGGACGAATCGGACAGGCTCGGGGACATTTCCCCTTGCGCCCCCGGCCCGGGCGGGTCAGAGTGGCATTGTTGTAATTACATCGGCGTCATTCGGGGGGCGGGCCGCCTGATGACAGACCAGAGGGGGATGGCCGATGCGAGAGATCGTCGGAACAGAGAGCCTGGGGGCCCGTTCCGCCGCGACGAACGGCGGTCCGGCCGAGCGCCGCTGGCAGGAGCAGGCCAACTGCCTCGGGGTCGACCCTGACCTCTTCTTTCCGGAGCGTGGTGCGTCCACCAAGGAGGCGAAGGCGGTCTGCCGGGGGTGCGAGGTGCGCGCCGAGTGCCTCGAGTACGCCCTGAGCCACGGCGAGAAGTTCGGCATCTGGGGCGGGTTGTCGGAGCGGGAGCGCCGCCGGGTCCGTCGCCAGCGGGCACTCGAGCGCCAGCGCCGCGCCCTCACCGCCTGAGCCACGCACGACCGCCCGAGCCACAGACGACCGCACGCGTCGGGTCGGAAACCGGGGTCATAGGCCAGGTTTCCGACCCAACGTGTTTCTCGACTCGAAGCGGCCTTCGATCGTCTGATCGTCGCCGAGGCCGGCACGCCGGCGAAACGCCGGGCCGCAGTCGTCGAGCACGGCCCTCGGGATCAGCCCCACCAGCTCGATCCGAGCCAGGTCCGCGCCGTCGGCGCGGGCCAGCACCGCCACCTCGGCGCAGGCGTCCTCGAGCCCGGTCGTCTCGAGATCGGTGAGGTTCAGCGACACCTGCGCCCGCCGTCGTGACGAGAGCTCGAACCCCAGAGCGCGCACGCCCCGTAACCCACCGCCGCGCTCGCGCACGTCGTGGGCGATGCGGCGGGCCAGGTCGACGTCGTCGTGGTCGAGCTCGCAGTTGACGGCGACGAGGGCGGGACGGGCGCCGACCGCCGTCGCGCCCAGCCTCGGGTGGGGCTCGGCGGGGCCGTAGTCCGGCGGCCGGCGCACGAACGCGTCGCGCCGCAGCCGCGGGAGGGGGCGTTCCTCGGGGTCGGCGTCGTCGTACAGGAACGTCGGCACGTCCATCGCGTCGGCCAGCCAGCCTGCGAAGTAGTGCGCCGTGCGCACCGCGCTCGCCCGCGCCTCGGCCGTGCCGGACAGGGCGACGAAGGGGACGACGTCGAGTGCGCCGAGCCGAGGGTGGATCCCGTCACGCCACGAGGAGGCGTCGATCTCCCGGCCGACGGCTTCGGCGAGTTGGACGGCGGCGCGCTCGACCGCCTCGGGGGGGTCGGCGGCGAGGGTGAACACGGACCGGTTGTGGTCGGGGTCGGCGTGCACGTCGAGCAGGGGAGCGCCGCACGCCGCCGCGAGCCGGTCGACGACGTCACGGCGTCGCCCTTCTGACACGTTCGCCACGCACTCGAGCACCAGCACAGGTTACGGAGCCAAGTGCCGCCGCACGTAGGCTCGGCAGTCGTGCGTATCGGCCTCGCGCTTCCTCAATACGACTACTCGGTGCCCGGTGAATCGCCGCTGCGATGGGACACCTTGCTCGACCACGCGCAGCGGGCCGAGGCGCTCGGCTTCGACTCGCTCTGGCTGTCGGATCACCTGTTCCTCGACATCGCCAAGTACGGCGGGAGCGCCGAGCCCCACGGTGTCTTCGAGCCGACTGTCACCCTGGCCGCGCTCGCACGCACCGTGACCCGTCCCCGGCTCGGCACGCTGGTGGCCTGCGAGGCGCTGCGGCCGGCGTCGGTGCTCGCCAAGGCGCTCGCCACGCTCGACCGCATCTGCGGCGGCCGCCTCGACGTGGGTCTGGGCGCCGGATGGTACGCGCCCGAGTACGAGGCCGTCGGCCTGGCGTTCCCGCCTCCGGGTGAGCGGCTGGCGCGGCTCGCCGAGGCGGTCGACGTCGTCAGCGGTCTCCTCGGCGGCGGGCCCCTCACGTTCGACGGCCGCTACCACCGCGCCGCGGGCGCAGTGAACCGACCGCCGGCGGTGCAGGAGCCGCGCCCGCCGGTGTTCGTCGGCGGCAAGGGCGACCGGCTCATTCAGGTCGCGGTCGAGCACGCCGACGGCTGGAACACGTGCTGGGTGTGGACGCCGGATGCGTACCGCGATCGCCTCGACGTCGTCGGACGATCGTGCGACAAGGTCGGGCGCGATCCCGCCACGGTGTGGCGCTCCCTCGGTCTGTACGCACTCGCCGGCGAGAACCGCTCCGACCTCGAGCGCCGCTTCGCGCGCATGCGCGATGTCATGCCCGCCGGCGTCGTCAACGGGACGCTCGACGAATGGCGTGAAGGCCGGCTTGTCGGAACCGTCGACGAGCTGCACGCCCAGCGCGGCGAGTGGGAGGCGCTCGGCGTCGAGACGCTCATCGTCGGGGCCGGCCCGCTGCCCTTCTCGGTCACCACCCTCGACGACGTCGAGCTGCTCGCCCACGCGCTCATCTCCGCCTGAGCACACCGCAATGGGCAGCTAATGGTCGTCGGCAGACACAAAGGGGTTAACCTCTCTCCTGAGTCCCGAATGGGAAAGGGCACTTCGCATGAACCTGGGCCCGACCGAGCTGATCATCATCCTCGTGATCGTCTTGGTGCTCTTTGGCAGCACGCGACTCCCGAAGCTCGCCCGCTCGATGGGTCAAGCCTCGAAGGAGTTCAAGAAGGGCATCAACGAGGGCGACAAGTCCCCCGACGAGGACAAGCCGGAGAAGGAAGACTCGGCCTAGCTCGCCCCGGCGAGCCCACCCTCCGCCCCGGCCTTCTCGAAGCCGGGAACCCCACACCCGCCGCCCGTCGTTCTTCGTGATGGCCGGAGGGGTCCCGACCTGGGAGGAGGTTGCCCGTGATCACGGGCGCTTCCTCTACAACGTCGCCTACCGCCTGGCCGGCAACGACAGCGACGCACAGGATCTCGTGCAAGAAGCGCTGCTTCGGGTCCGCAAGGGCCTCGAGCGCTATCAGCCCGGATCCCTCGAAGGTTGGTTGGCCCGGATCGTGACGAATGTGTTCCTCGACGAAGTGCGACGCCGGCGGCGTCGTCCCGCGGACTCGTTCCCCGAAGACCCCGACTGGGTCATCCCGCCCGCGCCCGCCGCCGACGAGGTCTCGACCGGCTTCTCCGACGAGGTGCAGGCGGCCCTTGCCGCCCTCCCGGAGGAGTTCCGCTCCGCCGTCGTCCTCTGCGATGTCGCCGACCTGCCCTACGAGGAGATCGCCGAATCGCTCGGCGTCCCGGTCGGGACCGTCCGCTCGCGGATCCATCGCGGGCGTCGGCTGCTTCGCAATGCCCTCGTGAGCACAGGGGAGACCGCATGAACGCGCGTCCCGCTCCCGACGATCGACTCTCCGCCTACCTCGACGGCGAGCTCGATCCCTCCGAGCGCGACACGGTCGACGGTTTCCTCGCCGAGTCTTCGGAATGGCGCGCCGAACGCGACGAGGTCGCGTTCGCACGCGACGCGCTGCGTGGCCTGCCTGTGCACGAAGCTCAGCCGGAGTTCTGGGAGGAAGTTCTCTCCCCCGATATGGCAAAGGCGCGCGCCGGGCGCCGGTCGCGCCGGCCGCGACTGGTAGCCGCCGGGACTGCAGCGGTTGCGGTGGCCGCGGTTGTGGTCGCGTCGCTCGTCATCCCGTCTCCGAATCGCGTCACGCCCCGCGTTCCCGCGCTCTCCGACTCGCATGCGGTGCGCACGTCGGTCTCGGACGAGCCGGTCAGCCAGCTGGCCGCGCTCAGCATGATCACCCCGTTCCGGAAATGAGCATCCTGTCGCCGCGCGCGCTGATCCTGGTTGCCGCTGCCGCCGCGCTGACCGGCGTCGCGCCGCTCGTGTTGGCGCCCGAGCCGGCGGCGCCGTCGCAGACCGGACCGGGCGTACAGCTGCTCGACGACGCCCGCCGGGCCGCCGAGGAACAGGACTTCTCGGGTGTCCTGGAAGTGACCTGGTCGGACGCGACCGGTCAGCACAACAGCGACGTGTCCGTTCGCAGCGCCGGCGGCGTGCTCGCCCTGGGCGACCGGCCGAGCGTGATCGTCGAGGGAGCACGCCGCTTCGTGCAGGGACCGAACGGATGGCTGGCGGTCTGGAGCCAGGAGACCAAGCCCGACCTTCCACCCGCGTCGGACAAGTGGGAGCTCTCCGTCCACGACGGCCCGACCGTGGCCGGGCGCCCGACACGGCAGATCGATGCCACCGATCGTCGCCACGGCAAGGTCCGCGAGCGCCTCTACCTCGACGAATCAACCAGCTTGATGCTGCGACGGGAGCAGCTCGACACGCGCGGCCGCACGGTGCATGCCGTCGGCTTTACGAGCATCGGCGGGCCGGCGGGGCCGCTGGTCGGCGCGCTCCCCGCCGAAGCACCCACCGCGCCGGCCCGCAGCACCAGCCGTCAGCCGCGTGTGCTGCACAACGTGGCGGCTCCGTTCCGTGCCCCCCGCGCCGCCGGCGACCGGTTCCGGCTCGTCGGCCGGTACGACGAAGCCCAGAGCACACTCCATCTCTTCTACAGCGACGGGCTCTTCAGCGTGTCGGTGTTCGAGCAGAAGGGTGACCTCGATCCCACCGGCCTCCCTACCGGCGCCGAGCCCCGTACGGTCGACGGGCAGGACGTCCGCCAGTACCGCACGCCGGGAGGGGTCGTGATGGTGTGGCAGTCGGACGACGTCGTCTACACGACCGTGTCCGACGCCCCCGTCGACCAGATGGACCGCGTCCTCGCCGACCTCGGCCCGTCGCCCTCGCCCAACGCCCTCGACCGCGTCGCCAACTTCGTCCTCGGCCCCTTCTCCTGGTAACGCGCGCGCGAGCGACGCACGATGCGGCGGGCGGTGCGTCCCGAGCTCAGGGAGACTCAGGCAGGAGAAGAAGGAGAGCGAACCTCGTGGCGGCGGCGGCGGAGGATGCGGCGGCGTTCGCGCTCGGAGGCGCCGCCCCAGACGCCGTGGTCGATCCGGTAGGTGAGGGCGTACTCGAGGCACGGCTCTTTGACGGGGCAGTCGGCGCAGACCTTGCGGGCCTGCTCGACGCCGACGCCGTCGGAGGGGAAGAAGTCGGTGGGCGCCCGGCCGCGGCACTTGGCCTCGAGCATCCACTGATGCTCCTGGTCGTCTGCGGGGGGCGACTGCGGGAGGTCGAAGTCCATAGGGTTCACGGGTTCAAACGGCGCCGGACGCGTTCCGGTTCCCGGAAGTGGGGGGCATCATGCGGGGACGGAGATGAGAGCAACATGACAGTGGTTTCAGGAACCTTCTACGGATCCGGCGGCGTTTGAGATTGCGACGCATGACCTCCCCCCAATCGGAGTCAGACTGATGCCTGATGAGGCCGTTCCCCCCGCCGACGTTTTGACCGTCCCTTCGCCGCCGCCGCCCTGGCCCGCGGAGCCGCCCACCGTTCCGCCGCCACCCGGCCCTCCGTCGCCCACCCCCGAGCGCCCGAAGCGTTTCCGCCAGTTCCTCATCGGCGCGCTCGTCGGTGGCCTGTGTGGCGCGCTCGTCGCATCGGGGGCGTACTTCACGTTCGGCCGCGAGGACAGCACCTCGTCGACTCCGGCGCCGACCAGCAAGACGAACCAGGTGTCGCGCCAATCGTCGACGATCAGTCGCAACGGCGACATCGCCGGCATCATCGCCAAGGTCGAGCCCGCCGTCGTCGCCGTCACGGTCAACGAGCGCGGCGGCCAGAGCGCCGGGACCGGCTTCTTCCTCTCTGCGGACGGCTACCTGGCGACGAACGCCCACGTCGTCGGCACCGCGCAGAGCGCCAAGCTCCAGCTCAACGACGGCCGCACGCTCGACGCGCGCGTCGTGGGAGCCGACCCGAGCGCCGACGTCGCGGTCCTCAAGGTGGACGCCGGCAATCTCCCGGTCGTGTGCACCGACGATTCGAACAAGGTGCAGGTCGGTGACGACGTCGTGGCGATCGGCAACGCGCTCGCGCTCGAGGGCGGACTCAGCGTGACCCGCGGGATCATCTCCGGGCCTCCCCGTCCCGGGAGTGAGATCGGCACCGCGATCGAGACGGTCCTGCAGACCGACGCCGCCATCAACCCGGGCAACTCCGGCGGACCGCTGGTCGACTCCAACGGATGTGTCATCGGCATCAACACCGCCGTCGCCTCCGGGACCGGGTCGCAGCCGGCGCAGAACGTCGGCTTCGCGATTCCCATCTCGTCCGCCAAGCCCGTCATCGACGACATCAAGGCCGGCCGCAAGCCGGCGTTCCTCGGTGTCGGCACCACCGACCTCACGCCCGAGCTCAAGAACCAGCTGGGCGTGAACGTCAACGACGGCGCCGCGGTCACGGACGTGACCTCGGGCTCGCCCGCCGACGGCGCCGGCCTCAAGCAGGGTGACGTGATCGTGCAGATCGGTGACACTCAGATCAAGAACAGCGGCAACGTCGCCACGGCGGTGCGCCGGCACCAGCCCGGTGAAAAGGTGACCGTCACGTACGTGCGTGGATCCGACCGCAAGACCGCCGACGTCACGCTCGTCCAGCGACCGGATGCCGGCTAGCGGGGAGCGCCCGGTAGCCTGTCCGACGCATGAGTATCGAAGGGGAAGAGCTCGAGCAGCTCCCACCGCAGGGACACGTCAAGGTGGTGTACCTGGGCGCGGTCGCGCCGCACTGGGAGGTGCACGGCGTGTTCGGCGACGGGCGCCTCATCGACGAGTTCCGCCAGCGCGCCTTGGCCCGGCTCCAGCTGCTCCCGCCGCACGACCCGCAGTTCCGGCGCAACCGCGAGCGCGTCGCACGCGACGCCGAGCGTGAGCGGCTGATCCTCGAGTGGGACCTCGGTTACGAGGAGAGCGACAGCTAGCTAGTCGATCGACTCGTCGCGGCGCGGTGGGTGCTCGCCGGTCACCATGAACCCGACGCGTTCGCCGATCGTGACGGCGTGGTCGGCGATCCGCTCGTAGTGGCGTCCGACCAGCGCGAGCTGCACGGCGGTCAGCACCTTGCCCTCGTCGTCGGTCCCGCTGCCGGCGAGGATGTACCGGAACAGGCTGTTCGTGAGGTCGTCCATGACGTCGTCCATGTCGGCCAGCGCATGCGCCGCCGACGGGTCGGAATCGGCGAATGCGTCGAGAGCCACCCGGGTCTGCGTTCCCGCCTGCTCGCCCATTCTCTGGATGATCCCCCGCAGCTTCGGATCGAGACTGTGCGGGTACAGGCGGCGCGTCGTCTTCGCGACGTTCACCATCAGATCCGCCGAACGCTCGAGCTCGTGCACGATGCGCAGCACCGAGACGACGATCCGCAGGTCGACCGCCATCGGCTGCTGGCGGGCGAGGAGCTGGTAGCAGCTGTCCTCGATCGAGTGGGTGAGATCGTCGACGTCGTCGTCGTTCTCGATGACCTGCTCGGCGGCCGCGAGATCGGCGTCGAGGAACGCCTGCGTGCCGGCGGCGATCGCCTCGGTCGTCAGCGCCGCGAGCCGGATCACGTCGATCCGCAGCTCGTCGAGCGCGTCCTGAAAGCTCTTGCGGGCCTCGTTCGCCGTGTCTGTCACGGGGTCATCATTCCATTCCCGATGAGAAGCCTCACTCGCGCACGTGGGACCTTCGGATCGTTCGGGCACTGTTCACGATCTGGCCATTCCGAGGCCATGATCGCGCCAAGATCGCGCGCGCCGCGTCTGTACCGACCATGACGATTGCCCGATTCCGTGGGCCCTTCCACCCAACCGTTCCGGCACTGTTTACCGTTCGTCTACCTCGATGCCACGGCCGCGCCAGCCTCGCTCCGTAGCGTCCGCGCCGCGAACTCCCAAGGAGGCTGAATTCTATGAAGCGCATCACTGGCTACCTGCGGTGGCTGGTACCCACGGCCTTGATCGTCGGCCTGGTTCCGTTGGGCGGGGCGATCGCGAGTGCAGTCGGTGCTCCCGCTCAAGGCGGCTCGGCAACGCTGAACGGCTCGGGGTCGACGTTCCAACAGCCGTACAACGAAGCGGTGACCGGAGCCTTCAAGCAGAAGAATCCGAACGTCACCATCAACTACTCCGGCGGTGGCTCCGGCAAGGGCCGCCAGGACTTCTCCGACCAGGTCGTCGACTTCGCCGGGACGGACGCGCCGTACAGCGCCGCCGACGCGGCCAATGTCAAGGGCGGCAAGTACTTCTATTTCCCGACGGTCGCCGGGCCGATCACGGTGTCCTACAACCTGTCGGGCGTGAAGAAGCTGCAGCTCTCGGCCGAAACCCTGGCGAAGATCTTCCAGGGTGACATCAAGACGTGGGACGACCCTGCGATCAAGGCCGATAACCCCGGCGTCAAGCTGCCGTCCACGGCGATCACGGTCGCGCACCGATCCGACAGCTCAGGCACCACGCAGAACTTCACCGGATTCCTGGCGGCGGCGGCACCGACGGCGTGGACGCTCGGTACCGGCTCGACGGTCAGCTGGCCGGCTGACCAGCAGGCGGGCCAGGGCAACCCGGGCGTCGGCCAGATCGTGAAGAGCACCGACGGTGCCATCGGCTACGTGGACTTCTCCGACGCCAAGGCGCTCAAGCTGAAGTTCGCGTCGGTGAAGAACAAGGCCGGCAAGTTCGTGGCGCCGACCGTCAAGGCGACCACGGCGGCGGTCGAGAAGGCGCAGGTCAACGCGGACCTCACCTACAACCCGCTGAACGCGGCGGGCGCGAGCGCCTACCCGATCGCGTCGCCGACCTGGATCCTCGTGTACCAGAACTACTCGGACGCGGCGAAGGCGACGGCGCTCAAGAACTTCCTGAACTACATCTACGGGAACGGCCAGAAGGTCGCCTCGCAGGTGGACTACGCGCCGCTGCCGAAGAACCTGCTCGACAAGGCCAAGGCCCAGGTCAAGCAGGTCGGAGGTACCTCGTCCGGTTCGACCAGTTCGGCCCCGGCGAGCACCTAACATCCCGCGAATCTGAAGGAGAGGGGCGGGCGATTTCCGCCCGTCCCTCTCGGCTTTCTGAAAGCAGGCGATGGCCACTGACGCTCCTGCCCTCCCCGCCGGCCTGACGAAGGGGAAGCGACCGCCGGGGCTCATTGCGGACCGAGGTTTCCGGATCCTGGCGTTGGCCGCGGGGCTGATGGTCCTCGTGATCCTCGCTCTGATCGCGATCTACACGACGCGCGAGGCATGGCCCTGGTTCAGTGCGGAGCGCCTCGGGATCTTCTCCGACAACTGGGACCCGGCTCACCAGCACTTCGGCGCCGGCGGCTTGATCTACGGCACCCTGCTCGTCGCCGGCGTAGCCGTGCTCCTCTCGCTGCCGATCAGCGTAGGGATTGCGCTGTTCGTCACCGACGTCGCGCCGGAGCGAATTCGTCGGCCCATCGTGTACACGGTCGATCTCCTCGCTGCGATCCCGTCGGTCGTGTACGGGCTGTGGGCGCTCCTCGTCCTCGCCGAGCCCCTGGCCAGCCTGTTCCAGACGATCTCGGACGCGACCGCCAGCATCCCGATCCTCAGCACGCTGTTCGCCAACCCGAGCGCGTCCGGGAAGAGCTTCATGACGGCCGGGATCATCGTCGCCATCATGATCACGCCGATCATCACGTCGATCACCCGCGAGGTGTTCGCCACCGTCCCGTCGGCGCAGAAGGAAGCCGCGCTCGCCCTCGGCGCAACGCGCTGGGAGATGATCCGGGGTGCCGTGTTTCCGCACAGCCGGAGCGGCATGGTCGCGGGCACCATGATCGGGCTCGGACGGGCGATGGGCGAGACGATCGCCATCGCCCTCGTCATCGGCTCGTCGCCCCGGATCACCGCGAACATCTTCGGGCCCGGCGACACACTCGCCAGCATCATCGCCAACCAGTTCGGCGAGGCCAGCGGCACCCACCGCGCCGCGCTCATCGGATGCGGTGTGGTGTTGTTCGCGATCACCATCCTGATCAGCATGGCGGCGAGAGCGGTCGTCGCCCGGACCGACCGGCGATCGGCGGGCACCGTATGAGCGCGTCGGCGATGCCCCTGACGCAATCGACCCGTAAGGGGCGTCGAGAGCTCAAGAACGCCGTCGCGACCGCGCTGATCGTGGCCTCGTTCGTGGTCGCGCTGATCCCGCTGACGTTCATCCTCGTCTACGTCGTCCGGGCCGGCATGACCGTTTTCGGCCTCAACTTCCTGACCGAGGACCTGCCCTTCAGCAACCGGTTCGAGGGAGGTGGGATCTACCCCGCCATCGTCGGCACCCTCGTGATCACCGGGACCGCGACCGCCATGGCCGTCCCGCTGGGGATCTTGGGGGGCGTCTATCTGAACGAGTACGGCGGGCACGGGATCTTCGCCCGCCTCGTCCGTTTCCTCGCCGACGTCATGACGGGCGTGCCGTCGATCGTGATGGGCCTGTTCATCTACACGATCTGGGTGCTACCCCGGAAGGAGTCAGGTCTCAGTGGGTTCGCCGGCGCGCTCGCACTCGGTTGCCTGATGCTCCCGATCGTGATCAGGACCACGGAGGAGATCCTCAAGCTCGTGCCCGACGAGCTGCGCGAGGGGAGCTACGCGCTGGGGACCCGCAAGGCGCAGACGATCCGCCGGGTCGTGTTCCCGAGCGCCGCCCCCGGGATCGTCAGCGGCGCCCTGCTCGGCGTCGCCCGCGTGGCAGGGGAGACCGCGCCCCTGCTCTTCACGATCGGCATCGTCTCGGCGGCGAACTGGAACGTCTTCGACGGGCCCAACACGGCTCTGCCGCAGCAGATCTACATCAACGCCAGCGTGTTCGGCGGCTTCGACGCGGCTCAGAACCGGGCGTGGGGCGGGGCTCTCGCGCTCATCCTGATCGTCTTCCTGTTCACGCTGGTGGCCCGCGTCATCTCAGCCGTCTACGCCCGCCGTTCGGCGGCGGTTTGACCCCTTGGAGCAGGAAATGACCGACACCGCGACCGCCGCCACTACATTCGGCCCGATGACCACGACTCGTGACGAGTCCAAGGCCAGGGGCCCGGACGAGGCACTTCCCCGCGAGCCGGCACCCGACGAGGAGCCCCAGCGGGCACGGGAGATCGTCTTCCAGCTGTCGGGCGTCGAGGTGCGCTACAGCGGCGTCACCGCCGTGCAGGACGTCAACGTCGACATCGCCGCCAACGAGATCACGGCGTTCATCGGGCCGTCGGGATGCGGCAAGACGACGGTGCTCCGCTCGTTGAACCGCATGCACGACATCACACCCGGCGCCGAAGTGCTCGGGAAAGTCACGTACCACGGTGAGGACCTCTACGGATCCAAGGTCGATCCCGCCGAGGTGCGGCGACGCATCGGCATGGTGTTCCAAAAGCCGAATCCGTTCCCGAAGTCCGTCTACGACAACGTCGCCTACGGGCCCCGCATCAACGGCGCGAAGCGCAGCGAGATCGGCGACATCGTCGAAAAGGCGCTGACCCAGGCCGCGCTCTGGGACGAGGTGCACGGCAAGCTGCGCAAGAGCGCGCTGGCGCTGTCCGGTGGTCAGCAGCAGCGCCTGTGCATCGCCCGTTGCCTCGCCGTCGCGCCCGACGTGATCCTCATGGACGAGCCCTGTTCCGCGCTCGACCCGATCGCGACGGCTCGCATCGAAGACCTCATGGACGAGCTCAAGAACCTGTACACGATCGTCATCGTGACGCACAACATGCAACAGGCCGCGCGCGTCTCGGATCGCACAGCGTTCTTCACCGCCGAGGTCGACGATGCCGGTCACCGTCGAGGACGGCTGATCGAGTACGACGTGACCGAGACCATCTTCACCACCCCGTCCGATCCCCGCACCGAGGGGTACATCACCGGGAGGTTCGGCTGATCGTCGCGATCGCCGTGACGGTCGTGATCGTCACGCTCGTCGCGGCACTGGGGTTTCTGGCCTTGACGATCCGGTCGCTGAGGCGCGAGCTCCGCCGCGTGGCGGGGGACCTGGACGATCTGCCGGAGCGGGGCGGGCCGCGCGGCGACGTCGAGCGTGAGTCGCTCGCCGGCGCGGTCGCGGCGTTCGAGGACGGCGTCGTCGTCGTGGACGCCAAGGGCAACGAGGTGATGCGCAACGCGGCCGGCGAGCGTTTCCACGGCGCCCGCCATGCGTACGCCCTCGTCGAGGACGCCATGCGCACGCTGCTCTCCCCGGCCCTGCGCGGCGAGCGGGCGCAGCGGGAGCTCCAGCTGTTCGGCCCGCCCCGTGAGGTGTTGCTGGTGCGCACGGCGCCCCTGTGGCGACGCAACCGGGTGATCGGGGCGGTGGCATTCGTGCGGGACGTCTCCGAGCTGCGGCGGGTCGAGAGCGTGCGGCGAGACTTCGTCGCCAACGTGAGCCACGAGCTGAAGACACCCATCGGTGCGCTGTCACTGCTCGCAGAGACGATGGCGGTCGGCGACGACTCCCCAGTCAACATCCAGCTCGCCGACCGCGTGCAGCGCGAGGCCAACCGGCTCGGGCGCATCGTCGACGACCTGCTCGACCTCAGCCTCATCGAGGCCCAGGAGCGCCCGATCCGCGAGCCCGTGCCCGTGCACGTCGTGCTGCACGAGGCAGCCGAGCGGGTGCGGGGCGCCGCCGACGCCGTGGGGATCCCGCTCAGCGTGGCGCCGGTGGCGACCGACCTGGTCGTGGCGGGCGACCGGTCGCAGCTGGTGAGCGCGGTCACGAACCTTCTCGACAACGCGATCAAGTACTCGGAGCCGGGCGAGCCGGTCGAGGTCGACGCGACCGTGGGCGACGGCGACATCTGCATCTCGGTGCGCGACCACGGCATCGGGATCCCTTCCCGCGACCTCGAGCGGATCTTCGAGCGCTTCTACCGGGTCGACCGCGCCCGCAGCCGCGCCACCGGCGGCACCGGCCTCGGCCTCTCGATCGTGCGGCACGTTGCCCAGGCGCACCGAGGCGACGTGACGGTCGAGTCGACCGAGGGCGAGGGTTCCACCTTTCGCCTGCGGGTGCCCCTACCGTCGTCGAAGAAGCTCTCGGAGGCATCCTGATGGCCGAGACGGGCCCGCTCATCCTCGTCGTCGACGACGAGGAGTCGTACCGCGACGCACTCACCGTGGCGCTCGAACGCGAGGGCTTCCGGGTCGAGGTGGCCGCCGACGGTCAGGAGGCGATCGACCAGTTCGACGCCACGAGCCCGTCGCTCGTCCTGCTCGACGTGATGCTGCCCCGCATCTCGGGCGTCGACGTGTGCCGCGACCTCCGGTCCCGGTCGCGTGTCCCGATCATCATGGTCACCGCCCGCAGCAACGAGATCGACGCCGTCGTCGGCCTCGAGGTCGGCGCCGACGACTACGTGTCGAAGCCGTTCCGGCTCCGGGAGCTCATCGCCCGGGTACGCGCCGCGTTGCGTCGCAGCACCGACGAGGAGCCGACCAGCATCACCAACCAGGAGGTGCTCGAGATCGGCGACGTGCGCCTCGACGCCGGCCGCCACGAGGTGTTCGTGCGGGGCGACCCGGTGCCGCTGCCTCTGAAGGAGTTCGAGCTGCTCGAGCTGCTGCTCGCCAACGCCGGGCGGGTCCTGACCCGCGACGTCCTCATCGACCGGATCTGGGGACCGAACTACTTCGGCGACACCAAGACGCTCGATGTGCACATCAAGCGACTGCGGGCCAAGGTCGAGGAGGACCCGTCGAACCCGACCCGGGTCGTCACCATCCGCGGCGTCGGCTACCGCTACGAGAAGCCCGCCCGCGTCGCCACCGGCTGACGCCGTCGTCGCGGCGCCCGGCGGCTGGCCGGCCGGTCGTGGCCGCGACGGTTTGCGATGAGTTCGGGGGCGCTGCATCGTCTACCCGACATGCGAATCATCGTGAGCGAGTTCATCAGCCTCGACGGCGTCGTGCAGGCTCCCGGCGGCAAGGACGAGGACACCGACGGCGGGTTCGAGCACGGCGGCTGGTCGGCGCCGTTCTTCGACCCCGAGTCGATGGGAGCGGTCATCGGCGAGGTCATGGACCGCACGGACGCGTTGCTGTTCGGGCGACGGACGTGGGACGTCATGGCTGCCGCCTGGCCGGGACGGGCGGGCGATCCGTATGCCGACCAGATGAACGCCGTCCGGAAATACGTGGCGTCGCGGACGCTGTCGGCGGACGAGGCGGCGGCGAGGTGGAACAACACGACGCTCCTCGACGGCGGCGACGCGATCGAGGCGATCCGCTCGCTACGAGCGAGTGGTGGTGACGGCGGCCTGCAGGTCTGGGGCAGCGCGTCGCTGGCTCGTCAGCTCGTGGAGAACGATCTCGTCGACGAGTACCAGCTCATGCTCGAGCCGATCGTGCTGGGCGGCGGGAAGACGATCTTCCCGTCGGACGGGAAGGCTCGGACGCTGGAGCTCGTGTCGGTGAAGCAGGCGAAGACGGGCGTGCTCATCTGCGAGTACCGCCCGGCCCGCCCTGCAACGGCCTCGTAGGAGAGCGGCGGGCGCTCGCCTCCACGATCGGGCGCCAGTGGCTGAGGGGTGGGACGTCCCGGCCCCGCACCTTGGCGTCGTCGTCGGCCCGGCGCATGGTGAGCACGTCGGCGAGCCATGGCGCCGCGTCCAGTCGAGCTCGCTCGGCGTCGTCGAGCCGCCCGCCTTGGACCCCGAGCGTGGCGACGCTCGCGGCGCTGAGACGCGACGTGTAGTCGGGGTCGGTGGTGACGAGATAGCGCTTGGCCTCGTCGTGGTGACCCACGAGCCAAGCGACCCGGTCGCCCAGCAGGTCGGCGACTGCCGCCGCGCCGGCGCGAGCGTGCGTACGGGGACGGCCCGGCCACAGCACGCTGCCCACGTCGTGGACGAGCCCGGCGACCTGGAGCTCCTCGTCATGCGGCGCGACGCCGGCGAGGAGCGCGGCGCACTGCAGACCGTGGGCGAGGAGGTCGACGTCCTCGGCGTCGGTCGCGCCGGCGCCGGATTCGAGCGCGCCGAACAGCGAGTCGACGTCGCTGATCGGCGCGTCCGTCACGTTGCAGGCAGGAAGTGGCCGCGCACTACTTGGCCGTCTTCCACGTCGAGCACCCACGTCGAGCCCTTCGGGAAGCGCAGCTCACTCGGCGCCGCGTCGTCGCCGGCGTCGAGGCGGACGTGCTGACTTGCCCAATGGTGCAGCAGCTCGCCGATCACGTCGCCGTGGGTGCACAGCACGGTGGGTTTGTCGCCGACCTTCTCGACGAGGCGGAGGGCTTCGCTCAGCGGTGCGCCCTCGCTCAGCGCGTCGGCGTCCTCGACCGGTAGGGCGTGGCGCTCGGCGAGCGGTGCGACCGTCTCCCGGCAGCGGACGTAGGGGCTGCTCACGATGTGGCCGACGGGCTCGTCACGTAGAAGCTTCGCTATCGCCGCCGCCTGGCGGCGTCCGGCCTTCGACAGCGGCCGTCCTTCGTCGGGCCCGTTCCATGCGCTCCGGCTCCCAGCCTTCGCGTGGCGGACGAGGTAGAGCTTCAGGGAAGGGCCTCCGCGTCGCGGATCAGCTTGCGGTCGTGGTCGTGCGACAAGAGCTTGCCTGCATCTGCGGCCGAGCACCAGCGCACATCGTCGATCTCGTTGTTGGGACGGAACTTCGGCACCTTGCCGTCGACCGGCTCCATGAGCCAGTAACGGACCTGCTTCAACCGGCCCTTGCGGTCCCGGTAGCGGGTCGACTCGAGCTCGGGTCCCAGCGAGGCTCGCACCCCCGTCTCCTCCTCGACCTCGCGTAGCGAGGCCTCCTCGTCGGTCTCGCCCGGGTCGACCTTGCCCTTGGGGATGCTCCAGTCGTCGTAGCGGGGCCGGTGCACGAGAGCGTACTGAGTGCCGCCGTTCTTGGACCGTCGCCGCAGGACGCCGCCGCCCGCCCGCACGAGCTGCTCCGGCTCGGCCGGGCGCGGCCGTAACCGCCGCCGCCAGAGCCTCAGAGCCACTGACGCAGCTTCTTCTTGCTCGCCGCCTTCCACACCTCGCCCCACTCGCCGCGGGTGCGCTCGATCTCGACGCGCTCGAGCGTCGCCAGCTGCCCGGCCACGAACACCTCGCGGCCGATCGTCGACGACGAGACGTCGCGCAGCCATTGCTCGGCGACGACGGCGTCCTGATGCTCGCCGAGCACGTCCTGGACGGCGGCGATCGCCTTCGCGAACGCACGGGCTTGCTTGCCGACCGCCGGCGCGACGGCTTCGGCCGCGTAGCGACATCGCTTGGCCTTGATCCGGACGTGGTGGAGCTCCTCGTCGGCCGGGTCGTCGGGAAGGTCCTCCACGGCGGTGCGCAGCTTCTCCCACGGCTTGTTCACGAGCGGTGGCAGCACGTCGGCGGCGCGGTCATCGGCCGCCGACGGGACGAGCGCCGGCTCGCGTGCGGCTTCGACCAGGCGGTCGAGAAGCTCGGCGTACTGCGCGCTCCCGAGCGCCTCGCGCAGATCGGCGCGCGCCCCGTCCCAACGCTGGAGCAGCCGCTGGATGATCTTCCTGGCGGTTGCTTGATCGCCGGCGGGGAGGCGTTCGGCTTGGGCGCGCAGCCGGTCGAGGAGCACCTCGGTGTCGCGAACGGCGCCGAGGTCGCGGCCGATGCTCTTCAGGTCGCCACGCAGGGACTTCGTCCAGTCCGGGTCGAGGAGCGAGTGGAACGTGCGCAGGTCGGAGCGCAATCGGCGCGTCGCCACCCGGGCTTGGTGCACGTCTTCGGGATCGTCGCCGAGCCGGACCCCGGGGTCGTGGGCGATCAGCCGCGCGACCGACGCGGCCAGCGCGTTGCGGATCACGTCGCCCGCCGACGGCGACGGCCCGAGACGGCGCACCGCAGTGACGTCGGGCGGCTCCAACGCCCGCCAACCGAGGGCGCGCACGATGTTGGGGTTCGAATCGGGCGGCCCGGCGCCCGCCGCGCGCAGCCGGGAGAAGAGCGCCTCGGCGAGACCTTCGGGGGCGGCGTCGTCGACTTCGACTTCGAGCTCCCGGAACCGGGCGGCGACGCGTCCGCTCGCGAGCACCGTCACCTCGTCGTCGAGCACTTCACCGAGCGACTTCTCGGATGCGTCGTGGAGCTCGACGCGACGGCGGCGGGTCCGCAGGCGCGCCACCGGCGCGACCCGGGCCGTGCGCACGAGCGCGCGCACCAGGTCGACCGCCTCCGCCGGCGGCTGGCCCGCCGCACCCTCGAAACGGTGCTCGTCGTGCCGGAGCTGCGGACCGGTGGCGGTCTCGCGGCCGAGCGTCACGACCCAGCCGTCGTCCCCGCGGTACAGCAGCGTCACGCCGGCCCGGGCCAGTCGCAGGTCGGGCGTGTCGTGGTACGTCAGCTCGATCACGGTCGGCTCGGCCTCGGCGGCGACGATCCCGTCCGCGAGTCCGTTCAGCTGGGGGAGATGAAACCCGGGGGGCGACGAGAGGGACTCGTGCGAGCTCACGCCCGGGGTTCGACCGCACGAGCGCGCTGGATGGCGAGTTCCTCGAGCTGGCGGTGCGTGTTGACACCTGCAGTACGCGGCACACGTTGCCACGTCCCGTCGCTCTCGAGCTTCCACGCCAGCGTGTCGTCGGCCAGGTTGATCTTCAGGATCTCGTCGAGCCGGTCGCGCATCGCGGGCGCGCTCACCGGCACGAGGGCCTCGACCCGCCGGTCGAGGTTGCGCGGCATGAGGTCGGCCGACCCGATGATGTACTCGGCGGTGTGCGGATCGGGACCGAAGCGGTAGATGCGCGAGTGCTCGAGGAACTGGCCGACTATCGAGCGCACCCGGATCGTCTCCGAGAGGCCGGGCACGCCGGCGCGCAGGCAGCAGATCCCCCGCACGACGAGATCGATCGGCGTTCCCGCCTGCGACGCGGTGTACAAGGCGTCGATCATCTCGGGGTCGACGAGGCTGTTCATCTTCATGATGATGCGCCCGGCCGGGCCCAACTCGGTCTGGCGGTCGATCCGCTTCAGGAGCTCGGGCCTGACGGTCACCGGCGCGACGAGCAGTTTGCGGTATTGGCCCTGGCGGCTGTACCCGGTGAGGTAGTTGAACAGCTCGGTCAGGTCGGCGCCGAGATCGGGGTCCGCGGACAGCAGGCCGAGGTCCTCGTAGGTCATGGCCGTCTTCGGGTTGTAGTTGCCCGTCCCGACGTGGCAGTAGCGGCGGATGCCGTCGGGCTCCTGGCGCACGATGAGAAGGATCTTGGCGTGCGTCTTGAGGCCGACCAGCCCGTAGACGACGTGGATGCCCGCCTCTTCGAACAGTTGCGCCCGTTCGATGTTGGCCTGCTCGTCGAATCGTGCCTTGAGCTCGACGAGCGCGACCACCTGCTTGTCCTGCTCGGCGGCGTGGATGAGCGACCGCACGAGCCGGCTGTCACTGCCGGCGGTGCGGTACAGGGTCTGCTTGATCGCGAGGACGTCCGGGTCCCGAGACGCCTGCTCGACGAACGCCTCGATGGACGTCGCGAACGAGTCGTACGGGTGGTGGACGAGCACGTCGCCCTGTTGGAGGACGCGGAAGAGGTCGGGGGGCCCGTCGGCGCGGGCGAGGACGGGCTGGGTCTGCGGCGTCCACGGCTCGTCCTCCAGCTCGGGACGATCGAGGCCGTACAGCCCCCACAGCCCGCTGAGGCCCAACGGGCCGTCGACGACGTAGACGTCGGAGTCGCCGAGCTCGAGCTCGCGGCAGAGGAGCTCCAGCACCTCGTCGCTCATCTTCCCGTCGACCTCGAGCCGGACGACGCGCCCGAACTTCGTACGCCGGCGCAGGATGAGCTCCATCGCCTCGAGAAGGTCCTCGGCGTCGTCGGAGAGCTCGAAGTCGGCGTCGCGCGTGACCCGGAAGGGGTGGTGGGCGACCGACTCCATCCCCGGGAAGAGGCTGTCGAGATGCGCCGCGATCACCTGCTCGAGCGGAACGTACCGCTCGCCGTCGGGGAGCACGAGGAAGCGAGGCAGGAGGGGCGGCACCTTGACGCGGGCGAAGCGCTCCTCGCGGGTCACCGGGTCGCGGACCACCACCGCGAGGTTCAGCGACAGGTTCGAGATGTACGGGAACGGGTGCGCGGGGTCGACCGCCAGGGGCGTGAGCACCGGGAACACGCGCTCGTCGAAGACGCCCTGGAGGTGTTCCCGGTCCACCTCCGACAGCTCGTCCCAGTCGCAGAACCGGACGCCGACGTCCTCGAGCGCGGGCGCGACCTCGCCCGTGAAGATGGCGGCCTGCCGTTCCATCATCGGCTCCACGCGGGCGCGGATCGCGCGCAGCTGCTCGGCGGCGTCGAGGCCATCGGGTGAGGTGGCGCGGATCCCGGCGTCGAGCTGCTCGCGCAGCCCTGAGACCCGAACCTGGAAGAACTCGTCGAGGTTCTGGCTGACGATGGCGAGGAACTTCACCCGCTCCAGGAGCGGGACGCTCGCGTCCGCCGCGAGCGAGAGCACGCGCGCGAAGTAATCGAGCGCGGAGAGCTCGCGGTTGAGGTATCGCGATTCGGGCTGGAGTTGAGTCGGGGGATCGAGCGCCGGCTCGACGCCGGTTGTGTTGCTGCCCTCGACCGACACGTCGAGACCGGCCATGGCCCACATCGTAGTTGCGCCTCCCCGTTCGTCCTTCGGGGCCGTGTGACCAGGTGCAATCTCGCGGCGTTCCCAGCGCGATGGCGACGACCCACCGGCCCGACGTGCGGGCCGGCGAGCCGCCGGCTCGTCGGCCGGCGGGGGGACCCGGCCGACGGAGCGCACGGGGAAGTGCGGAGAACTCCTGCCCTCCCCGGAGGTTGCCGCCGCAGGCGGCAGGCAGCCGCGGAGCTGCAACCACGACGCTACCGACGAGACATGGCACGTAAATTGCCGCCGAAGGAACGGCGTGTGAACTCTCTCGGCCACCCGGCCGCGGAGGCGGCGGCTTCGCCGACCGCAGTAGCAAAGCGGGAGCTTGCGACGGCGCCAAAAGATAGGTGACGGCGGCGGCCACCTATAACGTTGCTTCGGCCATGGCCACGGCACCGCCTCCTCGTCATTCTCCGCCTCCAGGGCCGCCCGACCACCGCTTCGCCGAGCCCACACCGTTCGCGCGGCTTGCGATCACCCACGCCGCGAGCATCTGCGGCGACGTCTGCCTGACCGTCTCGCTGGCCGGGTCCCTGTTCTTCTCGGTGTCTCCAGGTCAGTCGCGAGAGAAGGTGCTGCTGTACCTGATCATCACGATGGCGCCGTTTGCCGTGATCGCGCCGTTGCTCAGCCCGTTGCTCGACCGGATCCGCGGCGGTAGGAGGCTGATGATCCTCGCCACGTGCGCGGTGCGCGGGGTGCTCTGCCTCTTCATTGCGCGCTACGTGAACGCGAGCGGCGCCGAGGCCCTGCTGATCTACCCACTGGCGTTCGGACTGCTCGTGATGCAGAAGACGTACTCGATCGCCCGGAGCGCGCTCGTGCCGGCGCTCGTCAGCGGCGAGCGCGAGCTCGTGACCGCGAACTCGCGCCTCGCGATCATCGCCGTCGTCGGGGGCTTCGTCGGCGGCCTCCCGGCGATCGGCGTCTACAAGCTCTTCGGCGCCGAGGGGTCACTGATCCTCGCCGCGCTCGTGTACGCGCTCGCGGCATTGCTCTCGTGGCAGATCCCTCGAGTCGAGCGCGAGCAGGTCGGGCCGGACACCAAGCTCGAGAAGGAAGAGCTGCACGCACCGAGCATCGTCCTGGCCGGCAGCGCGATGGGCCTGCTCCGGGGCGCGGTCGGTTTCCTCACGTTCTTCCTCGCCTTCGGGCTCCGCAACAACGACGAGGCGCCGTGGGTGTTCGGCCTCGTCCTCGTCCTCAGCGGCGTCGGCGGGTTCCTCGGCAATCTCCTGGCGCCCCAGCTGCGCAAGATCGCGCGCGAGGAGGTCATCCTCGCCAGCTCGCTCGTCCTCCCGGCAGTGGGCTGCTTGTTCGCGGCGCGCTCGGCTTCGCTCGCGATGACGACGTTCGGGGCGCTGCTCATCGCCGCCGGTGCTGCCGCGGGACGCGTCGCCTTCGACAGCCTGCTCCAGCGCGACGCGCCCGACGCAATTCGAGGGCGCAGCTTCGCCCGGTTCGAGACGCGCTTCCAGATCACCTGGGTGGCCGGCGCGTTGATCCCGGTTGCGATACCGCCGGTGTACGAGGACCTTCGTATCGGCTTGTTCGTGCTCGCCATCGGCCTCGGTTTCGCCGGGCTGTCGTACATCGCCGGCATGCGCGCCGCTCGCGAAGCGGTCGCGCGGCGTCGCCGTCGCATGGAGCGCACCCGGGAGACGGTCGAGCGCGGCTTTCGAGCCGGTCTCGCGCGGTTGCGTCACCCCGGACGCCGCGCACGACCCGGGGAGCCCCCCAAGGGCAGGGGAGAAATCGAGGCCGGGTCGTAACGAGGTCAAGTAGACAAGGGCCCGTGGCGTCCGACTTCGAACTTCGACCGGTCACACGCGACGAGCTGACCGAGTTCACAATGACCCCCCTCACCGCGTTCGGTGAGCGGTTCGAGCCGGCGCGCTTCGAGCTCGACTGGACGAGCGTC
This sequence comes from Acidimicrobiia bacterium, assembly GCA_036498645.1. GTDB lineage: Bacteria > Actinomycetota > Acidimicrobiia > IMCC26256 > JACDBD01 > JALZAA01. The sequence continues at coordinate 27,941 of DASYFC010000092.1, forward strand.
GAGCTCGACCGCACGCTCGCCGCCTTCGAGGGCGACAAGATCGTCGGCACCGGACGGCTGTACTCCCTCGAGCTCACGATGCCGGGCGGTCGGCTGTTACCCACCGGCGGTGTCAGCTGGATCGCAGTCCTTCCCACGCACCGCCGCCGCGGGATCCTGACCGCGATCAAGCGCACGCAACTCGACGACGCCGCCGATCGGGGGGAGGCGCTCGCGATCCTGTACGCGTCCGAGAGCGGGATCTACCGCCGGTTCGGGTACGGCGTGTCGACGAGCTCGATGAGCGTGAGCGTCGAGCGCCGCCATTCGGAGTTCCTCAACCCGGTCCCCGACGGGCGCGTGCGCCTCGTCGAAGAGGACGACGCCCGCAAGCTCTTCCCCGACATCTTCGACCGCGCCCGCCGCAACCAGCCCGGCGCCGTGGAACGCGTCGAACCCTGGTGGCCGGGCGAATTCTTCTGGCGTGACCAGGACGAGAAGGGCACACGTCATTACTGCGTGTGCGAGTCGCCCGACGGCAACCTCGAGGGATACGCGGCGTACCGCTTCGAGGCGAGCTGGGACAACGACCCCAACGGAACGGTGCACGTCACCGACCTCGTCTCCGTGACGCCGGAGGCGCGCGCCGTGCTGTGGCGCTACCTGCTCGATGTCGACCTCGTCGACACGATCAAGGCGTGGGTCGTCCCTGTAGACGAGCCGCTGCGCTGGCTGCTCCGCGAGTCGCGTCGCATGCGGGTCACCCGGCTGGGCGACAGCTTGTGGGTCCGAGTGCTGGACGCGCCGGCGGCGCTCTCGGCCCGCGCGTATGCGACGCCCGGCCGGGTGGTGTTCGAGATTGCCGACCCGGTCCGCCCCGACGGCGAAGCCGCGGGCCGGTTCGTCCTCGACGGGGGGCCCGACGGCGCCGACGGGCGGCGCACGACCGACGAGCCCGACCTCGTGCTCGACGTCGCCGCCCTGGGCGGTGTTCTCCTCGGCGGCGTGCGCCCTTCCGCGCTGGCCCGGGCCGGCCTCGTCGACGAGCGCACACCGGGCGCCCTCGCGATCGCCGACTCCATGTTCGCGGTCGAGCCGCTTCCGTTCTCGATGACCGATTTTTGAGGCCTGGCATACGCCCTGCCAACGAATCGCGCTGAGGTGTTCAGCGCCGCGACAGCCGTAATCAACCAGTCATTCACCCGCAGTCGGTACCGTCGAAATTGCGATGAGCAAGACGACCGGTACCAGCGACTGGATGCGTCGCCTTGCCGACCACTACGCCCGGTTTCGGCAGGGCTACCCCGACGATCGGCTCCTCATCGTCTTCGACATCGACGGCACGATCCTCGACCTCCGTTACATGGTCCGGCACGTGCTGCTCGACTACGACCGCGTCCACGGCAGTGATCTGTTCCACGGTTTGAGCGTCGAGGACATCGACGTGCACGAGAACCGGGTCGAGGACTTCCTCGAGGGACGCGCGCTCGCGGCCGAGACGCGTGAGCACGTCCTGGTGTGGTACCTCGAGCGGCGGTGGCAGCCCGAGTCGGTCTTGGCTGCCCACCGCCCGTACCGAGGCGTGCTCGAGGTCATCCGCTGGTTCCAGCTGCAGCCCGCGACGTTCGTCGGGCTCAACACCGGCCGCCCCGAGCAGTTGCGCGACGAGACGCTGCGGTCGTTGAACGCGCTCGGCCGCGAGTACCGCGTCGAGTTCCGTGCCGATCTGCTCGCGATGAACGAGTCCGGCGAAGAAGGCGACGTCATCGAGAGCAAGGTCGCGGGTTTGGGCACGTTCGCGGACGCCGGGTTCCGAACGTTCGCCGTCGTCGACAACGAGCCCGCCGTGATCGCCGCCCTGGCCGACGCAGACGAATCGGGCGAGATCCTCTTCTTGCAGGCGCAGACGTTCTCCGAGTCACGGCGGGCGCCAACCCCGCGCACCGTACGCGGACGGTCGTACGACCTCACCGCGCTCGTCACCGAAGACGACCTCCCGTACCACGTGCAGCTCGTGTGGCACGGCGTCAACGACGAAGCGAACCTGCGCCAGTTCCTCGGCTCCCGAGTTCATTGGGCCGAATGCGACGTGCGGCGCGACCCGCTCGGGCGGCTCGTGCTCCGCCACGACTCGTTCGAGCGGACCCCGTGGTCACGCACCGAGAAGGGGCTCGAGCTCGGCGAACTGTTGGCGCAACTGCGCGAGCAGGGCCGCGGCGTCAAGCTCGACCTGAAGGAGGGCGACGCGATCCTCGACGACGTGGTCGCCGCCGTCGACGCTCACGGCTTCGACGACCCCTACCTGTGGTTCAACGCCCGCATCGAGGCGTTGCGTGAGGACGGGATCCGCCGGCTCGTCGCCGCGCGCCCCGACGCCATCGTGCAGTGCCCGGTCGACTTCCTCGCGCCGCTGGTGCTCGCTGCACCCGAACACGCGTGGGACACGATCAAGCTGCTGATCAGTTGGGGCATCAACCGCTTCTCGGTCAGCTGGGCCGGGGAGCACGCACGCGCGCTGCTCGAGTACCTCGAGGACTTCGGGTGCGAGGTCAACCTGTACGCCGTGCCCGACCTCGAGGCGTTCCTCCGCGCCGCGCTGATGCTGCCGACGTCGATCACGACCGACTTCAACTTTCCGGCGTGGCACTACTTCGGGCGCGGCGCCGGTGAGCAGCACAGATACCACCGCTACAAGGTCGACGTTCTCGTTCCCCCCACCACCGACGTCGCCTAGCCCCAGCCGGAGCTCGCTCCCTGCACCATGCCGAAGGGGCCGGTGGGCCAGCGGAAGCAGTCCATCATCAGCTGGTCCACGTCGTCCGCGGTGGCGATGCCCTCGTTCACGACCTTCTGCGCCTCGGCGACCATCGCGAAGTACACGCGGTTGGTCACGAACCCCCACGCCATCGGCGTGTCGCGAATGACGACGGGGTTCTTCCCGCACGCGGCTGCAACATTCTTGACGGCCGCGACGGTCTCTTCGCTGGTGTCTCGCGTCGAGACGATCTCGGCGAGGCGCATCACCGGCGCCGGTGACGCCCAGTGCCAGCCGAGAACTCGATCGGCGCGGTCGGTCGCCGCCGCCAGGCCCGCGATCGCGAAACCCGACGTGTTCGACGCAAGGATCGTCCCGGCGGGTGCAGCCCGATCGAGATCGCGGAAGACGCGGACCTTCAGCTCGAGACGCTCGGGCACGGCCTCGACCACGAGGTCGACGGCGGCGGCGTCTTCGAACGAGCTCGTGAACGTGAGGCGCGCCAGCGCGGCGTCGGCCTGCTCACGCGTGACCTTGCCCCGCTCGACGCCCCGCTCGAATCCGTAGCGCCCCGTTGTGACGTGCTCGCGACCGGTGTCGAGCGCGCCGGCGTCGACGTCGTAGCAGACCGTCTCGTACCCGGCCGTTGCCGTCACCTGCGCGATCCCGCTGCCCATCACGCCGGCTCCGAGCACGCCGATCCTCTTCACCGTACTCACGCGCTCATTCCGCGACCTTGACGATGAGCTTGCCCGTGTTCTCGCCCGTGAACAGCCGCCGGAACGCGGCGGGAGCGTTCTCGAGGCCGTCGACGATGTCTTCGGCGTAGCGGATGCGACCCTCCTGCACCCACTGGCCGAGTTGGAGGATGGCGTCGACGAAACGATCCCGGTAGTCGAGGAGGATGAACCCCTCCACCCGGCCGCGCTGCGGGATGAGATTGATGAAATTCCGGGGACCGGGCGAGAGCTCGGCCGTGTCGTACTGGGAGATCGCCCCGCACAGCGCGATGCGCGCGTGCAGGTTGATCTGCCCGAGCACGGCGTCGAGGATCTCGCCGCCGACGTTGTCGAAGAAGACGTCGATCCCGTCGGGACATGTCTCGCGCAGCCGCGCCGCGACGTCCTCCGACTTGTAGTCGATCCACGCGTCGAAGCCGAGCTCGTCGGTGATCCACGCGCACTTCTCGGGACCTCCGGCGATGCCGACGACGCGGCAGCCGATGATCTTGCCGATCTGTCCGGCGACGGAACCGACGGCGCCGGCCGCGCCCGACACGACGACGGTCTCGCCCTCCTTCGGTTGCGCCACGTCGAACATGCCGAAGTACGCGGTGAGCCCCGTGACACCGAGCACGCTGAGGAACGCGGTGATCGGCTCCTGGCGGGGGAGGGTCATCATCCCGTCGGGGCCGGCGCGGGCGATGCAGTACTCGGACCACTGCATCATCCCGAACACGAGGTCGCCTTCGGTGTACGCGGAGTTGCGCGACTGCACGACCTCGCCGAGCCCGCCGGCGCGCATGACGTCGCCGACGTGGATGCCGGGCACGTACGTGTCGATGCCGTTCATCCACACCCGGATGGCCGGGTCGAGCGACAGGTACAGGGTGCGAACGAGCGCTTCACCGTCGGCGGGCTCGGGGACGGGCTCGTCGACGAGATCGAAGTCGTCGTCCTCGAGCGCGCCGTCGGGATGCGACGCCATCTTGATCACGCGATGGTTCGTCGCGACGGGCGCGCCGGTCATCTCGCGTCCTCGGGGAGCTCGATCCGGGCCAGCCACAGACCGGGCGCATCGAGCTCGGCCGGCGTCGGCAGCATCCGCTCGGCCTCCCACAGCCGGTTCAAGCCCGCCGGGCCCGCCCGCTCGACGACGCCGCGGCAGAACGCCGCCCCCTGGTCGTAGTGGTGGCGTTCGAGCTTCAGCCCGAGCAGACCTTCGATGAACACCTCGGCCTCGCCCCGCTCCACCCGGTGCCGCTGCATCGCCTCGTGAATCTGACGGAACGACGGGATGAGCTTCTCGCCGACGCGTTCGAGCACCGAGTCCGCGTAGCCCTCGAGCACGGCGGTGAGCAGTTGCAGCTGCCGGCGGGGCTCGTCCTGGCGCGGCGAGTGCATCGCTCCGAGCAGGGCGTCCGGATCCTCGGCGATCGATCCCAGGGTCGACGGGTCGTTGGGATCGACCGACCCGAACCGGTCCTCCAACGCGCTCGGGTCCACCTCGTAGGCCGACACGTACTCGGTCGACAACCGCACGAGGCGGTCCCGCAACCAAGGCACCGAACGTTCGGCGGCATGCACGACCTCGTGCACCGCGACGTAGAAGCGCAGATCGGCTCGTTCGAGCGACCACGCCTCCTCGAACGCGTCGATGTTCTGCACGACGAAGCAGAGGCTCGGCTCGTCGCTCGTCGGGAGGGGCAGGTCGTACCGCCCCAGTGCGTGCTGGGCCAGGTAACCGATCATCGAGCCGGCCTGCATCCCGAGGAGCGCGGGCGCCAGCATCTGCATCATCCCGCCGAGCATCTCGGGCCCGAACGGGCCCGCACCGGGGCCGCCCGGCGCCCCCGGCAGGCCGGGTTCGAGCTCACCCGGCTCGGGTCCCGATTCCCGCATCACCTGCCCCAGCGTCGTCGCGAGCGCCTCGAGCACCGGACGCAGCGCGTCCAGATGGAGTGCCGCCCAACCCTGGGGGCCGAGCGTGCGGAGCGGAGCCACGAACGTGGCCCCGAGATCCGTCTCGGCGACGACGTGCGTCTGCGCGGCGCGCGCAAGCTCTTCGAGCTGCTCGTGCGCGGCGGGATCGATCGGACGCTCGGTGCCGCCCTCGACCGCGACCCACGCCGCGATCTGGCGCGCCACGTCCCAGTTGATCGGCCCTTGCGACTGCAGCATCTGCATGAGCTGCGCCAGGTCGAATCCGCCGCCCCCGAAGGGCATCCCCGGGAATCCGGGGGACGACTGCGGCTCGGGCTCATCGCGCTTGTCGGGTTTCCCGGGCTCGTCGGGGTCGCCAGGTTGAGGCTGGTCCGTCACGCGGCCAGTCTATGGACGTGGTTGCGATTGCCGTCACCGGCGCGTCGGGGCTCGTGGGCCAACGCCTACTCCCGCGATTGGCCGACGAAGCGCAGGTCACGCGCCTGATCGGCTTGGATGTTCGCGATCCTCTCCGCCGCGTCCGGAACCTCACGTTCCATCGCGTCGACATCGGCGGCGCCGAGCTCAAGCCGCTGCTGGAAGCGGCCGACGTGCTCGTCCACCTGGCCACCGTCGTCGACCCGATTCCCGACGAGGCGCTCATGGCGCGCGTCAACGTCGAGGGCACACGGCGGGTCCTCGACGCCGCCGCCGCCGTCGGGGTGCGCAAGGTCATCCGGGTGTCGACCGCCGCCGTGTACGGCGCGTGGCCCAACAACCCGGTGCCCCTGACGGAGGACGCCACCCTCCGACCCAACCCGGGGTTCGCGCCCGCCGTGCAGGCCGCCGAGGTCGAGCGCCTCATCGCCGAGTGGCGGGAGGAGCACCCTGCGGTCACGGTCACGACCCTGCGCTCGGCGCCCGTCCTCGGCGCCGGCGCCGAGCGCCTCCCGTCGCGCTTGCTGCTCGGCCGGCCGCCGCTGCGCGTGCGGGGCGCCAGCCCACCCGTGCAGGCGGTCCACCTCGACGACCTGGTCGCCGCGCTCCTGCTCGCGGTCGGCAACGACCTTCCGGGTACGTACAACGTCGCCGCCGACGGATGGCTGGGCACCGACGACGCCCGGGCATTGCTGCCCCGGTCCCTGCTGCCCCCGCTGCCGGCGGAGCTGCTCGACCGGGCCCTGGCACGCCTGTGGGTGAGCGGCCTCGGCGACATCCCGCCGACCGTCTTGCCCTACCTCGTCCACCCGTGGGTCGTCGCCAACGACCGCCTCCGCGCTGCCGGCTGGCGCCCGAACCACACCAACGAAGAAGCGATCATCGAAGGCCTCGACTCGCTGCCGCGGTCCTCGCACGCCGTGCGCTACATCGCCACCGCCGCGCTCGCCGCTTCGCTCGGCACCGCCGCCGGGGTTCTGATTCGCCGCCGGCGCAAGCGAGTCGCCGGGAGCTAGGGGCCGGCGGCCTACGCGCCGGCCGGTGTGAGGTTCGCGCCGCGCCAGTCGTCCCACTCGTCGGTGAAGTAGCGCACGCGCGTCTTCTTGTACTCCTTGATCGACCACAGCAGCGCGTAGTCGTCGACGCCGGTCTCGGCCTGGATGGCGGCGATCGTCTGCTCGCAGTCGCGGCCGTTGTGGCCGTGCACCATCGTGAACACGGAGTACGGCCAGTCCTCGTACGTGGGTCGCTTGTAGCAGTGGCTCACGAAGGCGAAGCCGGCCATCCGGGGGCCCATCTCGTCGAGCTGGTCGTCAGGCACCGCCCACACGCCCATCGCGTTGGCCTTGTAGCCCGCGCTGCGGTGGTTCATCACCGCCGCGAACCGGCGCATCAGCTTGCGCTCCTTGAACGAGCGCAGCATGGCGAGGAGTGTCTCCTCGTCGGTGCCGATCTGTTCGGCCTCGGCCGCGAACGGCCGCTCGACCAGCGGCAGGTCCTCCTGCGAGATGCGGATCGCCGCGACCTCGAGATCGGACAGCTCGGGCGCGTCCATGTGCTCCCGGCGCTCGGGCCGTTCGTGCTCCTCGACGTCGACCCGGGCGTCGGCGGGCGTCTGCCCGGTCATGTCGAGCTTCACGCCGATCTTGTAGAGCTTGAGCGTCGGCAGCTTGCGGGTGACGAGTGCTCCCGCGGCCCGGTGCAACACCTCGATGTGGTCGTCGAGCGAATCACCGGGCGGGACGGCGATCGTGTACCAGAGGTTGTACGGGTGGTTGCGCTTGTAGTTGTGGCTGACACCCGGGTGCGCGCTGATGACGGCGGCAGCCTCGTCGACCCGGTCGGGGTCGATCTTCGCGGCGACCAGCGACGAGCCGTATCCGAGTGCCCGGGTGTCGAAGATCGCCGAGAGCTGGCGCAGCACCCCGAGCTCCTTCACACGTGCGACGCGTGCACGCACGTCGGCTTCCTCGATGCCCAGTCGCTCCGCGAGCACGGCGTACGGACGCGGCTCGAGCGGAAAGTCCCACTGGACCGCGTTCAGCAGCTCGCGGTCGGCGTCTTCGAGTTGGTCGACGTGCAACTCGCCGGCCTGCGGCTCCTCGAGGAGCGGTTCCTCGCTCACGCTCATGGACTCCATCGTGCCGAGGTCGACCGTACCCGGCAAATCACTGCGCATTCCCGGGCTCGGCGGGCGCCGTGCCCGCGGTCGCGCTCGCATCACGCTGGTCGCCGAGCTCGAGGCTCACGCGGCGCTTCCCGCGGTCGCGGTACACCGTGACGTTGAGCTTCTCGCCCGGCTTTCGCCGCCCGACCTCGCTCATCAGCTGGGAGACGCTCGAGATCGCGGTCGTCGAATCGGCTTTCCCGACGTCGACGATCACGTCTCCCTGCACGAGGCCGGCGTCGGCGGCCGGGCTGCCGGGCACGACGCCCTGTACGCGTGCCCCGCCGCCGGTGCGATCGGTGTCGTCGGTGGCCCAGACGCCGAGCCAGCCGTGCTCCGCCGTCCCGCGTGCAGTCAGCTGCGAGGCGACGTCGCGTGCCTCGTCGATCGGGAGCGCCAGCCCCGCGGTGGAGGAGTCCGGCGGCA
>DASYFC010000093.1:0-2110 GCA_036498645.1 Acidimicrobiia bacterium
CAGCGTGCCTTCCGTTCGACCTTGCTCGAGCACGCCGCCGACCCACGCCTCGTTTTCGTCGAAGAAGCGGACCACGGCGTTGCGCATCGGCTTCGGGAGCGTCTCGTAGTCGGCTGCGAGCATGCCGCACAGGCACATCCGGCGGTCGCGGAGCACGTCGAGATAGAGATTCGTGTAAGCGCGGAGCTTCTCCGCGGCATCGGCGCCTTCCTGGTCGATCTCGTCGAGCGCTTCGACGAACCGGGTTGAGTACCGCTCGATGAGCGCTTCTCCGAGCTCCGCCTTGCCGGCGAAGTGGTAGTGCAGCGCCGCGGTGGTGACCTTCAGCTCCGATGCGACGTCGCCGTAGCTGAAGCCGTTGAACCCACGCACCTGCACTAGCCGCTCGGCGACGTCGAGGATCTCCGCTGCCGTGTCGACCTCGCCTCGCTGTCGTCCCCGCGCCATCGGGCCCCATCCCTCGCCGCGAATCGCTCTTGACGACTTACTTATTAGTTAGTAAGCATAGTGATGAGCGCGGCTAGCACCAGCAAGGGCCAGCCAGGGGAGGAGCGATCGACATGCAGCAGACCGAGCACCGGAGCTTCCAGACGCCGGACGAGACGCGGGACTTCCCGAACGGTCGGGCAGAGATCGTGGCCACGGCCGACGGCGAGGTGGGACGCCTCGTCCTCGAGCCGGGGTGGCGATGGTCGAACGACGTCAAGCCGATCGCCAAGACGTCGAGCTGCGAAGCGCCCCACTTCCAGTACCACGTGGCCGGGCAGCTCGCGATCCGGATGGACGACGGCACCGAGTTCATTGCCGGGCCCGGCGACGTGACGTCGTTGCCGAGCGGTCACGACGCGTGGGTCGTGGGTGACGAGCCGGTGGTTGTCGTCGACTGGTTCGGTGCCGGCAACTACGCGAAGGGCTGACGCGTCGTAGCACGGGACGCTGGTGCCGACGGCGCGGTTGGCCGGTTAGTTGAAGACGATGACCGAGCGGGTGACTTCTCCCGAGCTCATCTCGTCCATGGCTGTGTTGACGCCGTCGAGCGCGATCTCGTGGGAGACGAGCTCGTCGAGCATCAGCTTCCCCTCGGTGTAGAGGTTGGCGAGCATCGGGATGTCGTGGTGCACGTTCGAGGACCCGTAGAGGCACCCTCGGATCTGCTTCTCCGAGAAGATCAACCCGAGCCCGACGGGCACCGTCATCATCACGTCCATCGCGGGCACGCCCACGAGCACCGTCTGACCTCCGCGGCGCGTCATGGTGAACGCCTGGTCGATCGTCGCCTGGAGCCCGATGACCTCGAATGCGACGTCGGCACCGCGCTGTCCCGTGAGCTCCATGACCTTGGCGATGCTGTCCTCATCGCGCGCGTTCACGAGGTCCGTCGCCCCGAACTTCCCGGCCGTCTGGAGCTTGCCGTCCACCATGTCGATAGCGATGATTCGCTCGGCGCCCGAGTGCTTGGCGCCTTGGATCACGTTGAGGCCGACCCCGCCACAGCCGATCACTGCGACCGTGTCGCCCTCCCGGATGTCGGCGGTGTTCCGGGCGGCGCCGAAGCCGGTGAGGACGCCGCAGCCGATCAGCGCCGCTGCCGTCAGCGGGATGTCCTTGTCGATCTTCACCGCGCTGATGGCGGGAACGACGGTCGACTCCGTGAACGTCCCGCTGGCCGACATCTGGAGCACAGGCTGGCCCTCACGCAGGAAGCGGGGAGTGCCGTCGAGCAGCGAGCCGGTGGCGATGGTCGGGAGGCCGACGTCACACAGGTGGCCCTGCCCGCCTTCGCAGAAGTAGCAGTCGCGGCACTGGGGGATCCACGAGATCACGACGTGGTCTCCGGGCTGGAGATGTTCGACGCCTTCGCCCACTTCCTCGATCACACCCGCCCCTTCGTGGCCGAGCACGGCCGGCAGCGGCGCGAGGAGCGTGCCGTTGCGAACCGAGAGGTCCGAGTGGCACACGCCGGATGCACCGAGCCGCACCTTGACCTCGTTCGCCTTCGGCGCCTGGAGCTCGAGGTCGACGATCTCGAGTGGTGTGTCGATCGCGTTGCAGACGGCGGCCCTGGTCATCGTCGTTCCCCGCTTCCTCTTCTTCTTGACTGGTCGGTCAA
>DASYFC010000094.1:0-1579 GCA_036498645.1 Acidimicrobiia bacterium
GCGGTCGGCGCCGTCGCCGATGCGCATGGCATCGCGCTCTACTGCGACGGGGCGCGGATCTGGAACGCGGCGGTCGCGCTCGGCGTGCCGGCGCGTGAGCTCGTCGCCCGGGCAGATGCCGTGATGTTCTGCGTGTCGAAAGGTCTCGGTGCGCCGGTGGGGTCGGTCCTGTGCGGTCCCCGGGACATGATCCGGGAAGCACGCGTGCACCGGCAGCGCCTCGGCGGCGGGATGCGCCAAGCGGGGGTCATCGCGGCGGCCGGGCTCGTCGCCCTGGACTCGATGATCGACCGGCTGGCCGACGACCACCGCAGGGCGCGCCGGCTCGCCGAAGCCATCGCCGAGAGGTGGCCGGGCTCGGTCGCGCCCGACGCCGTCGAGACCAACATGGTCTGCGCGATCGCCGAACGTCTCCCGAGCGACCTGCTCGACCGCCTCGATGTCGAGGGCATCCGGGCGGGCACGATCGACACCCGCACGGTACGGTTCGCGACCCACAAGGACGTCGACGACGCCGACATCGAACGGGCGCTCAAGACGTTCGAGCGCATCACGCGCGACTAGGACGCGGCAGCGGCGACTACGAAGGGGAGCAAGCCATGGCACGGGTTCTCATCACCGGGTGCTCGACAGGTTTCGGGCGCGCCGCCGCCGTCGAGGTCACAAAGCGAGGCCATGAGGTGCTCGCGACCGCCCGGCGACCGGAGACGCTGGACGACCTCGACGTGACCCAGAAGCTGCGTCTCGACGTCGACGACGACGCGTCGGTGGCAGACGCGGTGGCGAGCGCCGGGACCGTAGACGCGCTCGTGAACAACGCCGGCTTCGGGATCTCCGGGCCGATCGAGCACGTGCCCCTGTCGGAGTTCCGGCGGATGTTCGAGACGAACGTCCTGGGCGCCGTGCGCATGATCCAGGCCGTGCTGCCCCAGATGCGCGAGCGCGGCAGCGGCACCATCGTGAACGTGACGTCCCTTGCCGGCCTCGTGACCCCGCCCACCGGTGGCGCGTACTCGGCGACGAAGCACGCGCTCGAGGCGGTGTCCGAGGCGCTGCACTACGAGGTCGGGCACTTCGGCATCCGCGTCGCGCTCATCGAGCCCGGGTTCTTCGAGACCGACTTCCAGGCCAAGGAGCCGCGCTTCGGTCTCGACGACCCGCCGTACGACGAGCTCGACCGGCAATGGCAGACGGCGTTCGGGAAGCTCCAGGGTGATGGTCCCGCGCCGGGCGCCGAACCGGTTGCGCAGGTGATCGCCGACGCCGTCGAGGGCACCGAGCAGAGGTTGCGCTGGCCGATCGGCACCGACGCCGACATGGTCCTGTCCGCGCGCAGCACGATGGACGACGAGACCTTCGAGGCGACGATGCGAGGTGCGCTCGACCTCACCTGGTAGTCGCGCATCGGGTGTCCGCGCGCCGCCCGGTAGCCTGGGCGCGGGATGCCCACCGACGCGGAGATTCCGGCCAGCGCACTGGCCGTCTACGCGCACCCGGACGACCCGGAGATCTCGGCCGGGGGCACGCTGGCGTCCTGGGCCGAGGCCGGCGCCGACGTCACGGTCCTCATCACGACCCA
>DASYFC010000095.1:0-1623 GCA_036498645.1 Acidimicrobiia bacterium
GCCGCCGCCCGCAAGGAGGCGGGGGAGCGGACCGACGTCGAAGCCGGGATGGCGAAGCTGTTCGCGAGCGAAGCGGCGTTCGAGATCGCGACCGAGTCGATGCGCATCCACGGCGGGGTCGGCTACACGACCGAGCTCCCCATCGAGCGGTATTACCGCGACGCGCCGCTGATGATCATCGGCGAGGGCACGAACGAGATCCAGCGGCTCGTGATCGCGCGCGGGCTGCTCGATCGCTACCGGATCTGAGGCCGATGGACGAGCGGACGGGCCCGGACGCGGTTCGGCGGTTCAACGAAGAGCCCGGCTGGGGGCACTTCCCGTCGATGATCGGTCTGGAGGTGCTCGAGGTCGAGCGCGACCGGATCCGGGGGCGGCTCGAGACGACGGAGCTGCTGATCGCGGGCACGGGGTACCTGTGGGCGCCGGTCGTCGTCGGTCTTGCCGACGCGCTGTGTGCGGCAGGGACGGGCATCAACATCCCCGAGGGCGCGACGTTCACGACCGTGGAGCTCAAGACGAACTTCCTCGGGAGCGCGCGGCCGGGTGAGGTCGTGGAGGGCGAAGCCGTCCCCGCGCACATCGGGCGGACCACCCACGTGTGGGACGTCACCGTGACGAACGAGACCACCGGCCGCACGATCGCACTGCAGCGCTGCACCCAGATGGTGCTGTACCCGTCGGGGTGAGGGCTCGTGCTGCCCTAGAGCGCGAGTCCGGGCAGGTCCTTGGCGAGAACCGGCTCGCCGACGACGAGCTCGCTCTCCGCGATCAGTGGACCGAGGGTGGGCATGGCGTTGGCCATCGCTTCGCTGGCGCCGTGGGCGGCGAAAGCGTCGTCGTCGGCATAGAGCTCCGCGAACCAGAACACATCGGGGTTGTCCTTCGCCCGGTTCATGATGTACAGGAGCGTGCCCGGCTCGTTGCGGACCTGGTCGATGATCGAGTCGAACGCGGCGACGATCTCATCGCCCTTTCCCTCCTTGGCCGTGAACCGGGCGAGCAACGAGACCTGCGACATGAGCACTCCTTCTTGGGCGGGAGCAGGAGATCGTAAGCTCCATCGGATGACCGTGCACGAACGACCCTTCGGTCGGTATTTCGAGGACTTCGAGCCCGGCGACGTGTACAAGCACTGGCCGGGCAAGACCATCACCGAGTACGACGACCATCTCTTCTGCATGATCACGATGAACCACCATCCGCTGCACACGGACGCGTGGTTCGCCGAGACGCAGACCCAGTTCGGCAAGAACGTCGTGGTCGGCAACCTCGTGTACTCGCTGGTGCTCGGGATGAGCGTGCCCGACGTGAGCGGCGTCGCCATCGCCAACCTCGAGGTCGAGGAGCTCAAGCACAAGATGCCGACGTTCCACGGCGACACCATCTACGCCGAGACGACGGTCCTCGACAAGAAGGAATCCGGGAGCAAGCCCGACCGCGGTGTCGTCGCGGTCGAGACGCGCGGGTTCAACCAGCGGGGAGAAGAGGTCTGCTACTTCCGGCGCAAGGTGATGGTGCCCAAGCGCGAGGCGGCGAAGCCCCGACAGCGTCCGTACACGTCGGCGGAGTGAGGGCCGGCTGCAAGTTCTGCCAGATCATCGCGGGGGAGATCCCCGCCCA
>DASYFC010000096.1:0-5853 GCA_036498645.1 Acidimicrobiia bacterium
GCCGACCGCCGTGCTGCTCCTGCGCCACCTGGCGACGAGGTTCGACGAGTCGCCCTCCGGCGTGGAGCTGCCCGTCGCCGACACGTCGCAGGCGCTCGGTCTCGGCCAGCGCGACGGCAACAGCTCGCCGATCGTCCGGACGCTCACGCGGCTGTCGCAGTTCGACCTCGCGTGCGACGACGGGCGGGGCACGGTCGCCGTCCGCCGCAATCTGCCGCCGATCAATCGCCGCCACGTGCGTCGCCTGCCGGCGAACCTCCAGGTCGCGCACGCCGAGTGGGCGGAGGCAAAGCTCGCCGAGCCGCCGCTCGCGACCGCACGCCGCCGGGCGCGGCAGGTCGCGTTCACGCTCCTCGAGCAGGGCGACGACGCCGACCACGTCGAGCGGGTGCTGTTCGCGACCGGCTTTCACCCGTCGGTGTGCCACGACGCGGCGCGGTGGGCATACCAGCGCCACCGCGAAGCCATGGACGCCGCCGTTGCCGCGACGTCCGACCCGGCTGCCTAGTCGGCATAGCCTCGCGGCCCATGGCCGTGAGCACCGATCTCGAGACCGTCGCAAGCTGGATCCGCGACGCGCGCGCGATCGCCGTGCTCACGGGGGCGGGGATCTCGACCGAATCCGGGATTCCGGACTTCCGCGGCCCGCAAGGCGTCTGGACGAAGGACCCGGACGCCGAGAAGACCGCGACACTGCAGTACTACGTCTCGGACCCGGAGATCCGGAAGCGGGCGTGGCAGAACCGGGTGAAGAGCGAGATGTGGCGGGCGGAGCCCAACGCCGGCCACCGCGCGCTGGCCGAGCTCGAGCGCAAGGCGGCGCTGCACACGCTCGTCACCCAGAACGTCGACGGGCTCCACCAAGCGGCGGGCACCAGCCCCGAGCGCGTCATCGAGATCCACGGGAACGTGCACGAGGTCAAGTGCCTGTCCTGCACATGGCGCGGGCCCATGCCGGAGACGCTCGACCGCGTGCGCGCCGGTGAGGACGACCCCCGCTGCCTCGGCTGTGGCGGGATCCTCAAGTCGGCGACGATCTCGTTCGGCGAGAACCTCGTGCCGGCCGACCTCCAGCGCGCCCAGCTCGCCGCCCAGAACTGCGACCTGTTCCTCGCCGTCGGCAGCTCGCTGACCGTCTACCCCGCCGCCGGCCTCCCCGAGGTGGCGTTGAACGCCGGCGCGCAGCTCGTCGTGATGAACGCGCAGGAGACGCCGTTCGACCGCGTGGCCGCGGCGGTCATCCCCGAGCAGTTGGGGACGGTCTTGCCGGAGCTCGTCGCGCTGGTTTGACGGCGCCGGACTTCGAGTTGCCGGCCTCGACCGCGGCCACCGCGGCGCCGACGATCCCCGCCTCGTTTAGCAGCTGCGCTGGCACGATCGGCGCGCGGGTCTTGAGGTACCCGAAGAACTTCGTCGCCTTCTTGCTGATGCCGCCGCCGATGATGAACAGGTCGGGCGAGAACAGCATCTCGACGTGACGGAGGTACTCGTCCACCCGTGCGCCCCACTTCTTCCAGCTGAGCTTCTTGTTCTCACGGACGATCTCGGAGGCGCGCTTCTCGGCCTCCTTGCCCCGCAGCTCGAGATGACCGAGCTCGGTGTTCGGCACGAGGGCGCCGTCGATGAACAACGCGCTGCCGATGCCGGTACCGAGCGTGATCATCATCACGACGCCCTGCTTGTTGCGGCCGGCGCCGAAGCGCATCTCGGCCAGCCCGGCGGCGTCGGCGTCGTTGAGCACGACGAACGGACGCCCGACCGCTGTGCTCAGGCGCTTCGCGACGTCCTCGCCGATCCACGACTTGTCGACGTTGGCCGCGGTCTCGGCGACACCCCCGCGAACCACGGCCGGGAACGTCGCGCCCACCACGCCGTCGCCACCGAACTTGGCCACGACCTGGGCGACGACGTCGGTGACCGTCGCCGGGACGGCGGGCTGCGGGGTCAGCAGCCGGTACCGGTCGGCGGTCAGGGTCCCCCGCTCCACGTCCACCGGGGCGCCCTTGATGCCGGTCCCCCCGATGTCGATCCCGAGCACCTGTTGCGCCACGACGCTCTCCCTACCGCTTGCGAGACTCCCCGAGGCTAATTCGCTGCCTTCGGCCCGGGCGGACGACGTGGCGCCACGCCGCCGCTTGGGAATAGCTGACCCCGGGGGTAGCCTTTCTAGGAGTACAGACTGTCTTCAGGGTGGCAGGCCTGCCTGCCCGGCCGAGCCCAGCAAGCCAGAAAGACCGAGAGGACCGACGATGCCCGGCTATCGCGATCTGCTGGCCCAGACCAAGAAGAACATCGACGAGATCACCCCGGCCGAAGCCGAGGAACGCCTCGGGGACGCCACGTTCCTCGACGTTCGCGAGCTCGACGAGTACGAGCAGGGAACGGTGCCGGACTCGGTGTTCATCCCTCGCGGCCACCTCGAGAGCCAGGTCGAGAACAAGGTCTCGAAGGACAAGCCGGTTGTCGTGTACTGCGCCGCCGGCAACCGCTCGGCCTTCGCGGCCGAGACGCTGCGGGATCTGGGCTACAAGGACGTCGCCTCCTTGAAAGGTGGGTTCGGGCGCTGGAAGGACGAAGGCCGGCCCTGGATCACGCCCCAGGTCCTCACGCCCGAACAGCGCAACCGCTACCACCGTCACGTGCTCCTCCCCGAGATCGGCGAGGCCGGTCAACAGAAGCTGCTCGAGAGCAAGGTGCTGCTGCTCGGCGCGGGCGGCCTGGGCTCGCCCGCCGCCATGTACCTCGCCGCCGCCGGTGTCGGGACCATCGGCATCGTCGACATGGACGTCGTCGACTCGTCGAACCTGCAGCGCCAGATCCTCCATAACGTCGACCGCATCGGCGAGCGCAAGGTCGACTCGGCCAAGAAGACGCTGACGCAGCTGAACCCGGACGTCGACGTCGTCACCTACGACGTGCGCCTCGGTGCCGACAACGTCCTCGACATCATCGACGGATACGACGTCGTCGTCGACGGCACCGACAACTTCCCCACGCGGTACCTGCTGAACGACGCGTCGCTCCTCAAGCGCATCCCGGTCGTGCACGGATCCATCTTCCGCTTCGAGGGGCAGGTCACGGTCTTCAAGCCCTACGAAGGGCCGTGCTACCGGTGCCTGCTCCCCGAACCGCCGCCGGCCGAGCTGGCGCCGAGCTGCGCCGAGGCCGGCGTGCTCGGCGTGCTGCCCGGCATCGTCGGTTCGATCCAGGGCCTCGAGGCGATCAAGGTCGTCCTCGACCTCGGTGACCCGCTCATCGGGCGGCTGCTCGCGTACGACGCGCTGGAGGAGTCGTTCCGCACGTTCAACGTCCGCCGCGACCCGGAGTGCCCGGCATGCGGTGAGAACGCGGGCGAGATCGTCATCGCCGAGTACGACGACCTGTGCCTCCCGCACGCCACCCTGGCGGACGGCTCGACGACCGACCACTGAGCGGGCGCGTTTGCGCGCGCTCGTTAAGGCTCGATCGGCTCGGCGCGTACGGCGTCGAAGAGAGATTCGGCCTCGCGACCCGTCGTCTCCCGCAAGGGTCGCCAGAGCAGGGCCGTCATCGCGATCAGTGCTGCGATCGACCCGACGAAGTACGCAAGCTCGGCGCGGAGGAGCACGTCGCTCCCACCGACGAGCACCGCAAGCAGGAAGGCGACCACGCCGACGACCCATCCGAACGCGTACCGACCGTGGTGCTCCAGCGCGATGAGCGCCTGGCCCAGGTTCAAGGCGAGCATGTAGAAGGCCGATCCGAACCCGAGCAGCGCCATGTCACGGGCATCGAGCTGGAAGTCGCTGCCGAAGAACGTGCGGACCGCCCACGGGCCGAGGACCGTCACGCCGATCGCCGAGGCGGCGCCGATTGCGATCACGGCAATGGTCAGTTTCCGCAGACCGGCACGAAACGCCTCCCGCTCGCCCGCGCCCCGCTGCTCCGACAGCTCAGGCACCAGCGTCGCCTGGATCGCCTGGAAGAAATAGAGCGGTACACGAGACAGGAGCATGCCGGCGAAGATCCAGCTGGTCTTGTCCGACTCGGAGCTGCTCGACAGCAACTGCACGACGACGGCAGCCGCGTTCAGGAGAGCGAGCGCGAGCGCCGACCCCGCGACGAGGAAGCCGATGTTGGCGGAGATCTCCTTCCAGGACGCCGGTGGGCCCGGCTCCACCAGTCCCTTCTGGCCCCGGAGTGCGATCGCGACCGCGGCGAACGGGGCCAGGGCAACGAGCAGGCCGTAGGGCCCGGCGCTCTCGACACCGACGACGACGAACACGATGCACGCGACGAGGCGCAGGATCCCCTCGCTGCCGACGAGCAGGCCATACGGACCGAAGCGGTCGTAGCCGGCTAGGACCCCGCGCGTCATGTGCTCGGCGAGATACCCGACGAGCATGATCGCCAGCGCCCACACCAGCAGCGCCTGGCCCTTGAAGAGCGAGTCCACAAGCGGCGAGAAGAGCGCGGCAACGACGATCAGGACCACGAGACCGACGGCGAGCAGCCCGCCCGTGACGGCCGCGCGCTCGATGACGGGAAGCGTCCCGACCCGGCGCGCCCGTCGAGCCGCGACGGCCCGCGCGATCTCCTGCTCGAGCGGCTGGAAGAAGCCGGGGGCGGCAGTGAACGCAAGGACCCACAGCACCGCCAGGGCGCTGTACCGGTTGCTCCCCAGGGCCCGTCCCGAGATGGCGAGGAACAGGTACGCGGTCACGCCGGCGACGATCAGCCAGAGGCCGATCGTGGCGCTCCCCTCCGGGAACGGGTTGCGCTCGCGCAAACGCTCGCGGAGCCGTTGCCCGCGTGAACCCGCCATCGCCCTCAGCGGGCCGATCGGCTCCGCGCCGGCTTCTTGAACCGGTCGACGAGCTCGACGAGCGTGCGGACGGCGAACCCCGTCCCGCCCTTGACGAGATAGCCGTCGTCGCCGGCGGCGCGTGCCGGTCCGGCGATGTCGAGGTGCACCCAGGGCACGCCGTCGACGAACTCAGCCAGGAACAGGGCGGCGGTGAGCGCGCCGCCGTAGCTCCCCGTGCTGATGTTCCGCAGGTCGGCCACCTCGGAGTCGAGGAGCTTGCGGTACTCGGTCGGCAGCGGGAGGGGCCACATCGGCTCGCCGACCGCGTCGGCGGCCGCCTGGACCTGCTCGTTCCACTCGTCGCGGTTCCCCATGAGCCCGGCGATCTTGTCGCCCAGCGCGACCATGCACGCGCCGGTGAGCGTGGCGACGTCGACGACCGCGTCCGGCTTGTCCTCCGCCGCGAGCGCGAGCGCGTCGGCGAGGATGAGCCGGCCCTCGGCGTCGGTGTTCAGCACCTCGACGGTCTTGCCGTTCCGGATCTTGAGCACGTCGCCGGGACGGATCGCCGTCCCGCTGGGCATGTTCTCCACCATCGGGGCGTACGCGGTGACTTTGGCCTTGACGCCGAGGTCCTTCAGGACCGACATCGCCGCCAGCACCGCCGCTGCGCCCGACATGTCGATCTTCATCGTCTCCATGCCGCTCGACGTCTTCAGCGACAGCCCCCCGGAGTCGAAGACGACTCCCTTGCCCACGAACGCGACGGAGCCCTTCTTGCCCGGCGGTGAGTACGTCGCCTTGACGAGCCGCGGCGGGTTGCCCGAGCCCTGACCGACGCCCACCACGCCGCCGAGCCCTTCGGCCTTGAGCTCGGCCTCGCTCATCACCTTCACAGTGACGCCCTTGCCGCGCAGGAGCTTCTTCGCCGCGTCCGCGAACGCCGCCGGCGACTTTGCGCCCGAGGGCTCGTTCACCATGTCGCGGGCCCACGTGACAGCAGCCGACACCGTCGCGCCACGGTCGAGCGCGGCCTCGACACGTGCGTTCGCCCGGCCGACGACCAC
>DASYFC010000097.1:0-5570 GCA_036498645.1 Acidimicrobiia bacterium
TCCGGGAGGAAGCCCGGGGCTAGCGTCGAAGCCGTGGCCCGGACGGAAGAAGAGGTCTCGACCGCCACCCAGCGGGGCGGCGCCGACGACGCCGACCGGCTCGCCACCGACTTCGGCAAGCCGGAGCCCGCCCCCGCCCGCCAGCGCCGGGCCCCCTTCTTCGTCCGGTTCTACCGGTCGGACATCGGCAAGAAGTGGGTGATGGCCGTCAGCGGGATCGTGCTGATGGGCTACGTGTTCGCCCACATGGTCGGGAACCTGCACGTCTTCGAGGGCCCCCGTCAGATCGACAGCTACGGCGAGTGGCTGCGCGACCTGCTCGACCCGCCGTTCCCGCGGACGATGGCCCTGTGGCTGCTGCGGGTGACCATCATCGTCGCCCTCGCGCTGCACATCCACGCCGCGTACGCGCTGACGCGCGTCAACTGGCGCGCCCGTCCGCAGCGCTACAAGTCGCACCGCGACTACGTGGCGGCGAACTTCGCGTCCCGCACGATGCGCTGGACCGGCATCATCGTCGGCCTGTTCCTCGTGTTCCACATCCTCGACCTCACCTGGGGCGCCGCGAACCCGGGCTACGTGCGGGGCGAGGTGTACCGGAACACGGTGGCCACGTTCGAGCGGGTACCTGTCGCGCTGGCATACATCGCCGCGTGCATCGCGCTCGGCATCCACCTGTTCCACGGCGGGTGGAGCCTGTTCCAGAGCGTCGGCTGGAACAACCCGCGCTTCAACCTCTGGCGCCGGTACTTCGCAGTCGGCTTCGCCGTCGTCGTGACGGCCGGGTACATCAGCGTGCCCATCGCGGTCCAAGTCGGCTTGGTGAGCTGAGCGAGTGAGGAGGGTGGACCGTGATCGGTGAGCTCGACGCCAGGATCCCCGAGGGGCCTCTCGCCGACAAGTGGGACAACCACCGCTTCCACGAGAAGCTCGTCGCGCCCGCGAACCGGCGTCGCTTCGACGTCATCGTCGTCGGGACGGGGCTCGCCGGCGCGGCCGCAGCCGCCACGCTCGGCGAGCTCGGCTACCGCGTGAAGGTGTTCACGTTCCACGACTCGCCCCGGCGCGCACACAGCATCGCCGCGCAAGGCGGCATCAACGCGGCGAAGAACTACAAGAACGACGGCGACAGCATCGATCGGCTCTTCTACGACACGATCAAGGGCGGCGACTACCGCTCCCGCGAAGCGAACGTCTATCGCCTCGCCCAGATCAGCGTCGAGATCATCGACCAGTGCGTCGCCCAGGGCGTGCCCTTCGCGCGCGAGTACGGCGGTCTGCTCGACACCCGCTCCTTCGGCGGGGCGCAGGTCTCGCGCACATTCTACGCCCGGGGCCAGACGGGCCAGCAGCTCCTGCTCGGCGCGTACCAGGCGCTCGCGCGGCAGGTGCACCTCGGGACGGTCGAGCTGCACGACCGCACCGAGTTGCTCGACGTCGTGCTCAAGGACGGCCACGCCGTGGGGATCGTCACCCGCGACCTGGTGACGGGCGAGATGCGCTCGCACTCTGCACACGCCGTCGTGCTCGCCACCGGCGGGTACGGCAACGCCTTCTACCTGTCGACGAACGCGAAGAACAGCAACGTGACCGCCATCTGGCGGGCGCACCGACGGGGCGCGCTGATGGCGAACCCGTGCTTCACCCAGATCCACCCGACGTGCATCCCGGCCAGCGACGAGTTCCAGTCGAAGCTCACGCTCATGAGCGAGTCGCTGCGCAACGACGGCCGCATCTGGGTCCCGAAGCAGATGGACGACCCCCGGTCGCCGGACCAGATCCCCGAATCCGAGCGCGACTACTTCCTCGAGCGCCGCTATCCCGCCTTCGGCAACCTCGTGCCCCGCGACGTCGCGTCGCGGGCGGCGAAGCGCGAGGTCGACTCCGGTCGCGGCGTCGGCCCGTTGAAGAACGGCGTGTATCTCGACTTCTCGGAAGCGATGGGCCGGTTGGGCCAGGACGCCATCGAGGAGAAGTACGGCAACCTCTTCCAGATGTACGACCGCATCACGGGCGAGGACCCGTACCGCGTCCCCATGCGCATCTACCCGGCCGTGCACTACACGATGGGCGGCCTGTGGGTCGACTACAACCTGATGAGCAACGTCCCCGGCCTGTACGTGCTCGGCGAGGCGAACTTCTCCGACCACGGCGCCAACCGTCTCGGCGCCAGCGCGCTGATGCAGGGCCTCGCCGACGGGTACTTCGTCCTGCCCAACACGATCACCGACTACCTCGCCGGCCTGCTCGGGGATCCGCCCGTCCCCGTCACGGATCCGGTGTTCACCACCGTCGAGCGCGAGGTCGACGAACGGGTGCGGACGCTGCTGGCCGTGAACGGAAGCCGGTCGGTCGACTGGTTCCACCGCGAGCTCGGCAAGATCCTGTGGGACAACTGCGGCATGGAACGCAGCGCCGACAGCCTGAAGAAGGCGCTCGGTGAGATCCCGCCGCTACGGGCAGAGTTCCACGCCGACGTGCGCGTGCTGGGCGAGAACGAGACGTTCAACCAGTCGCTCGAGAAGGCGGGGCGGGTGGCCGACTTCCTCGAGTTCTCCGAGCTCATGTGCCTCGACGCCCTGCACCGCGAGGAGAGCTGTGGCGGGCACTTCCGCGTCGAGCACCAGACCGAGGAGGGCGAAGCGCTGCGCGACGACGACGACTTCTCCTACGTGGCGGCGTGGGAGTTCGCCGGCGTGGACGAGAAACCGGCACTGCACAAGGAGGAGCTCGCCTTCGAGGCGGTCGAGCTCGCGCAGCGGAGCTACAAGTAGTGGCGGCGGCGATGCACATCCACCTCCGCGTCTGGCGCCAGGCCGGCCCCGACGACGCGGGCGGCTTCGAGGACTACGACGTCGACGACGTGAGCCCGGACATGTCGTTCCTCGAGCTGTTCGACGTGCTCAACGAGCGGCTCATCGCCGAGGGCAAGGAGCCCGTCGCCTTCGACCACGACTGCCGGGAGGGCATCTGCGGCTCGTGCGCCATGATGATCAACGGTCGGGCGCACGGTCCTGAGCGCGGCACCGCCACCTGCCAGCTGCACATGCGCAAGTTCGACGACGGCGATTCGATCACCGTCGAGCCGTGGCGGGCGGCGGCGTTCCCGGTCATCCGCGACCTCGTCGTCGACCGCGGCTCGCTCGACCGGATCATCGAGGCCGGCGGCTACATCACCGCCCCGACCGGCAGCGCGCCCGACGCCAACCTCATCCTCGTCCCGAAGGAGGCCGTCGACGGGTCCATGGACGCCGCCGCCTGCATCGGGTGCGGGGCATGCGTCGCCGCGTGCCCCAACGGCGCGGCGCAGCTGTTCACCGCGGCCAAAGTGTCGCACCTCGGCCTGCTCCCGCAGGGACAGCCGGAGCGGTACCAGCGCGTCGCCGCCATGGTCGACACGATGGAGGAGCTGTTCGGGAGCTGCACCAACCACGGCGAGTGCGAGGCGGCCTGCCCGAAGGAGATCAGCATCGACTTCATCGCTCTCCTGAACCGCGACTACATCAAGGCGCAGTTCAAGAACCGCAGGCTCTCGGGGCAACGCGTCTAAGCGGCCAGGTGCTCGGCGACGGCGCGGAGGTCGTCGACAAAGTCCCGGTACTCGACCTCGCGCCGCTCGTCGTCGGCGCGCAGGATCGCCGACGGGTGGATGGTCGCGGTGCCTTGCACGCCGTCGACCACCTCGAGGAACTCGCCCCGCTGTTTGGTGACCCGGAACTTTGCTCCGAACACCGCCTGCGCGGCGGTGGCGCCGAGGCAGCACAAGACCTTCGGCTTCACGACCGCCAGCTCCTGGGTCCACCACTGCCGGCACGCTCCGATCTCCTTGGCGTTCGGCTTCTGGTGCAGGCGCACCTTCCCCTGTGGCTTCCATTTGAAGTGCTTGACCGCGTTCGTCACGTACACGTTGCCTCGGTCGATCTCGGCCTCGACGAGGGCCCGATCGAGGAGCTTGCCCGCGGGGCCGACGAACGGGTGCCCGGCCTTGTCCTCCTGATCGCCGGGGACCTCACCCATCAGCATCAGGTCGGCGTCCTCGGGCCCTTCCCCGAACACGGTCTGGGTGCCGAGCTTGTACAGGTCGCACGCCTCGCACGTCGCGGCTTCGCTTCGCAGGTCGTCGAGCGACTGGCCACCCGCGCTCAACACTTCCGGCAACATGCTGCGCTGATCACCATTCTTGCGAGGCGGCATACGCCCCTCCGTTCCCCGGTTACGCGGCTACAGGCGGGGGGAAGCGGATGTACTCGTCGATGATCATGAGCGCGAGCTCGCGCGATGGCGGCACGTCGCCCGTGATGCGACCGCGCGCTCGCAGGTCCTCGACGAGCGTGGCGAGCGTCGCGTCGAGCGACAGGTCGTCCGTGTGGGTCCGCCATGCGTCGCGCTCGTCCTCGTCGGCGAAGCAGTACGCCTTCCACGAGATCGAGAAGCGCAGCTCGTCCCACCGGTAGTCGGCGACGGCCTGATCGCCGTCACGGACGGACCAGCGCCGGTCGCCGTCGAACGCCAGCTTCATGCCGGGCTTGAGCGCGGGCAGGTCGACGGCGTCGCCGGGCGCGACCCGGTCGACGCCGTGGAACACGCTGTCGGTGTCGACGAGGAGCGCGGTGTTGTACGCCACCTTGTGGTACACGGGCGGGCCGTCGGCGCCGTCGGGGTAGAACGCGAACTCGCCGCCGTCGCAGTCGTGGAACCACGCCACGCCGGTCGCGATCGGCATGCGCCAGTCCTCGAACAGGCCCGAGTGGCGCATGGCGACGAGGAGCCACTGCGGGTGCAGCTTGCGGTTCACGCCCCGGAACTCGGGCACGTCGGTGTGCAGCGCGAGCTCCTGGCCCGGCACCATGAGGTTGGCGAACACGATGGCGGGCTCGATCACCGGGCGGCCGTGGATGTGCCGAGCCGCTTCGACGAATCCCTCGTGGAAGAGGAACGGCTCGATGCCCTCGATGAGCGGACGGGTGCCGTAGGCGTACTCCTCGCGGAAGTAGTTGGTGCGGGCGGCAAGCACGGAGACCGGTTCACCGGCCCCGTGCATGCCACCCGCCTTCAGATAGTTGAGGACGGCGTCGTGCCGTTGCGTGAGGCCCTCGCCGATTTCGGGCCCGCCCTCGTTCTCCGCCGAGTACATGCCGTAGCGGCCGAACCGCTGGCACAGATCCACCATGCCCTCGGCGTCGGCGTCCGAGAACAGCGGATCGAACAGGACGTACTCGTGGAGGGTCACGCCAACGACGCTAGCCGTCAGCCGTCTTCGAAGAGGCGCTCGATGTTGAGGTTGTAGAAGGTCGGCGGCCCGTCGGCGAGTTTCATCATCTCGGCCGAGAGTGCCTGCGTCTCGGGCAAGTCGTTGTTCTTCATCGCCGCCTCGTACGACGGGAACTCGACGATGGTCATGAACTGACCGGGGTTGTCGCGGTCGCTGCAGTCCATGCCTCGAGCGGTCGTCCGCCTTCCGGCGGTCTGTTCACGGAACTTGTCGACGACCTTCTGCATGTCATCGTGCTTCGACGTCTTGTATTGGATGATCTGGACGAAACCTGCCATGCCTGCCTTCTCTCGTTGAT
>DASYFC010000098.1:0-50585 GCA_036498645.1 Acidimicrobiia bacterium
GGCGTGGGTCAGCAGGCCCCGGGTACGGCGCGTGTCCTCGGCGGCGATGACGTCGGCCGTGCGCAGCTCCTCGACGGCGCGGGGCGACAGGTCGCCGAGGTTGCCGATGGGCGTGCCGACGAGGACGAGCGCCCCCGACGGACGGTCGGTCACTCCTTCACTTCCACCGTGTCGCCGGTCGTCAGACCCCAGCGCTCGAACGCGCCGGCTTGGGCCTCGACCGCGAACGCGGCGTTCGGGACGAGCGGTGAGACGCGCCACGGGCGCAAGCAGGTGGTGCGTAGGACCACGCCGTCGCCGTCGCAGAATGCCACGTCGATCTGGAAGCGCATGAACAGCGTGTGGACATGGCGGCACGGCCTGAGGACGAGCGCGCCCTCGAAGTCCGAGCGTCCGAGGAGGCCGCGGCGGCGCGCGCGCCGGGTCTCCGCGACCTCGGCCGTCGCCAGCACGTCGCCTTCACGTACCAGCCAGGGCATGCGTTCTTGGTTCCTCCGTCAGACGTTGAAGCGGATCTCGAGCACGTCGCCGTCGAGCACCTCGTACTCCTTGCCTTCCACCCGCAGCTTGCCCAGCTCCTTGGCCTTGTCCCACGAGCCGATGTCGAGGAGCTCGCGCCAGTCGATCACCTCGGCGCGGATGAACCCGCGCTGGAGGTCCGAATGGATCACGCCGGCGCATTCGGGCGCCTTGGCGCCGGCCCGAAACGACCAGGCGCGCGACTCGTCTTCTCCGGTCGTGAAGAACGTCCGCCGGCCGAGGAGGTGGTACGCGCCGCGGGCGAGCCGGGGCAGCACGCTCTCGGTGACGCCGAGGTCGGCGAGCAGCGCCGCTCGTTCGTCGGGCGGCGCCTGGGCGACGTCGGGGTCTCCTTCGATCTCGACGCACACGGACAAGGCATCCGGGCCGAACGGCTTCGCCAGCTCGTCGGCGCGATCGAGGCGGTCGACGGCGACGTTCACGACCACGAGCATCGGCTTGTTCGTGAGAAGGAAGACCGGCCCGAGCAGCGTTCGCTCCTCGGCCGTCAGGTCGGAGCGGTAGACGGGCGTGCCCTCGCCGAGGACGGCCTCGGCCCGTTCGAGCGCGGCGACCTCCCCCGCCAGCGTCTTGTCGCCCTTCAGGGCCCGGCGCTGCTTGTCGAGGCGCTGCTCCACGGACGCGAGGTCGGCGAGCACGAGGTCGAGCTCCAGGGCGCCGAGCGCCTCGGCGGGGTCGGCGTCGTCGCCGGCGCGCACCACGGCGAGGACGGCGTCGGTGTCACGCAGCGACCCGAGCAACCGGCTCCCGAGACCTTCGCCCGCCTTTCCTCCCGGCGCGAGGCCGGGGATGAAGTCGATCTCGAACGTCGCATGGATGCGCTTCTTCGATTTCGACATCTCGGCGAGACGGTCGACCCGGTCGTCGGGGAGCGGCGCCACACCCTTAGTCGTCTCGAAGCCGGTCGGGGTGTCGATGCCGGTGAGCGCGCTGAACAGCTGCGCGTGCCCCGAGTCGGGAAGACCGACGAGCCCGAGATGCTCCATCGCGCCTCAGGGTATCGGCGGCTCCTCGACTAGCGTGATCTGCCTCATGTCGAAGAAGACGAAGAAGCGTCGCATTCGAGCCCGACGCAACAAGGCGAACCACGGCAAGCGCCCCAACGCCGGGCGCCGCTCGTAGATCAACTCCGCGCCGGTCTCCCGAGCGTCAGCGCCAGGACGACCACCGCCAGCACGGGCAGCGAGCCGAGCAGGAAGACATTCGCCGCCTTGTCGCCGGTCGACGAGAACATTTCGAGATGGCGCAGGTGGTACACGAAGTGCGGCACGCTCCACGCCAGCCACGCGACGGCCACCGCGATGACCAGGGGCCGACTCAGCGTGATGAGGGCGGCGATCGTCACTACCGCAAGGGCGAGGTTCAGTGCGCCGAAATCACGCACGAGGTGCTCGTTGTACGGTCCGTCGACGCGCACCCACTCCCGACCGAAGCCGGGGAAATCGTCGTAGAACGACCGGGGCGCAAGTGCCGCCCAGATCCCCAGCTGGACGCTCACCGCGGCCCACACCACGAGCACGACGCGCACAACCCATTCACGCACGGCTTACCTCCCGTTCGCGGGCGACCGCCGGCCACCCTTCTCGCACGCTTGGATAGCGAGGAGCCCAGCCGGTGGCGTCACGGAGCTTCTTGTTGCTCACCCGCTGCGACCGGATGACTGCTTCGGCCCCCGATCCGGCAGTCAGCCTCACCAGCCACGCCGGCATCGGTCGCAATCTCCGGAGCCCGAAGGCGGCCGAGAACGCGTCGAGGTACTCGCGCCGGGTGGCCGGCTCGCTCTCGACCACGTTGTAGAGACCGGCGGGCGCGTCCAGGGCAGCCACGGCGGCGCCGGCGACGTCGTCGGTGTGGGTCGACGACACATACCCGTCCGGCTTCCCCGCCAGCATCGACAGGCGCCAGCGGGCGAGGCGGAGCGCCTCGTCCACCGAGCGTGCGGTCGGCCCGTAGAAGGACCCGAAGCGCAGGACGACACCACGGCCTCCTTCGGCGCTGAACCGGTCGACCGTGCGCTCGCCCTCGAGTGTCGGGCGCAGCATGGCGATCGACTCGTCGGGGGGTGTGGTCTCGTCGATCCATGCATCGCCGCGGTCGGGGTAGCTGAACGTCACGGACTCCTTCACGAACGTTTGCGCGCCGGCAGCGACCGCGGCGTCGACGAGGTTCGTGGTCGCGGTCGTCCGGATGCGGTTATGTGTCGCCCAACCTTTCTTGCCGGCCATGCGTCGAATCGGCGGCACGTTCGTGGCGAGGTGCAGGACCGCCTCGCAGCCGTCGACCGCGGTCTTTGCCGCGTCGCCGTCGAACAGGTCGACGACGACGGGGTCGGCGCCGAGCGCACGCAGCTGCGCCGCCTTCTCGTCCGTGCGCGCCACCGCGCGCACTTCGTGGCCCTTGTCGCGCAGCCCCCGCACGGTCGCGGGTCCGATCGCACCCGTACCTCCGGTCAGGAACACCTTCATGACGTCACCTCCTGGAGCCATGTCCCGAACTTCTCCATCGCACCCGGGCTCGCGTCACGTGCCACGCCCTCGGCGAGATCGGCGACCGAGGTGTGCGCCAGCCGTTCACGCCACACCGCGTCCGCCTCGACCATCACTCGGTGGATGCCGCACATCGTCCGGTACTCGCGCGCCGGCACCGCCGTCGGGCCGCGGCGCCGGATCTCGAGGCACTCGAATGCGGCGTCTTCGCCGTCGATCGCCTCGACCACGTCGAGCGCCGAGACGTCGGCGGGCGGGCGCGCCAACCGGTACCCGCCGCGCGGGCCCGTCCCGGCAACGAGGATCCCGGCCCGTGACATCGCCTGCAGGTGCTTCGCCAGGTAGGCGACGGGCACGCCGTGGAACTCCGCCAGCCGGCCGGTCGGCAGGGCGGTGTCGGGCGGCATGACGGCGAGGAGCACCGCGCAGTGCAGGCCCCACTCCACGCCCTCGGAGAGCCGCATATTCCGGATGGTAGATATCCGGAATTAGCCTCGCAAACTCAACGCCGATCGAGGAGCAGCGCCTGGACCGACCGGCCGATGCGGCCGCCCTCGTCGTAGAGCGCGGTGTCGGCGATCCCGACTCCCTCGTGGGTCGGCCACGTGCGGGCGTCGAGCCCGATCCAATCCCCCGCCGGCAGGCGGTGCAGATAGATCGTCAGGTCGGGGTTGATGAAGAGGTGCTCGTCCCACGTGACGGCGCCGCTGATGCCGTTGCCGAAGTCGGCGGCGGCCGCAACCCGCATCAGCGGGGTCGTCTCCTCGCCGGCGACGACCGGTACGCCGAGTCGGAACCAGACCGCCGCCGGGCCGGGCACACCGATCTCACCCCGGGCCATGCTCATCTCCATCGCGAACCCGAAGTTCAGGGGGCCGAGGTTCTCGAACCGCTCGCGTCGCGCGCCCGGGCCGGGCGTGAGCCGGTCGTCGGGTGGGTCGGCGAACTCGATGTCGGCGACACGGATCCGCAACGCGGTGGCGCGCACGACCTCCTTCTCGCCCGCCATCACGGACCCTTCGACGAGCTGCACCTTCTTGCCCGGGCGCAGGCTGCGGGCGCGCAGCTCGATCGGTTCCATCGGCACCGGTCGCAACAACTCGATCGTCATGCGGGCGACGCGCGCCGGCGGTCCGGCGTCGTGCTGCTCGAGCAGCCCGGCGAGCAGCGCCGCGCACGGACCGCCGTGCTGCGCGTTCGGGTCCCACGGGCCGCGCGCGAGCTCGGTCGGGACGAAGCGCTCGCCGTCGCGATGGAAGACGGCATCGGGGAGCTCGTTCGCCACGTCCGGGAGCCTACGGGAGGCTTGTTGACGCCCGTGTCAGGGTTCTCGTACCGTCCGCGCCGTGCCGGATTTGCGGCTCCTCGATGGCAAGGTGGCGCTCATCACGGGCGCCGCGTCGGGTCAGGGCCGGGCGGCATCGGTGCTGTTCGCCGAGCACGGCGCCCGCATCGCCGTCGCCGACGTGAACGACGACGACGCTCGCGAAACCGTCGACCTCGTCGAGCACGCGGGCAGCAAAGCCGTCGCCGTGCACGCCGACGTGTCGCGCCGCGCCGACAACGACGCGATGGTCGCAGCCACCGTCGACACCTTCGGCACGGTCGATGTCCTCTACAACAATGCCGCCATCCAGATGTCCGGGCGCCTCGTCGAATGCACCGAGGAGCAGTGGGACATCACAATGGCGACGAACCTCAACGCGATCTTCTGGGCGTGCCGCGCCGCCATGCCGCATCTCTCCGACGGAGACGGCGGCAGCATCATCAACACCGCGTCGGTGCTCGGGCTGATCGGCTCGGAGGGCTACGCCGCGTACGGCGCGGCCAAGGCCGGGCTCGTCGCGCTGACCCGGCAGATGGCGACCGAGTACGGACCGAAGGTGCGCGCCAACGCGATCGCGCCCGGCTCGATCGACACCCCGCGGTTCCGGAAGGTCGCCGCCGAGATGGACGACGGCGAGGGCTTCGTCAGCGGACTGCTCGGGAACATCCCGCTCCACCGGCTCGGCACGGCGGCCGACGTCGCCGGCATCGCGCTGTTCCTCGCCAGCGACCTCTCGGCGTACACGTCCGGCGCGGTGATCCCCGCCGACGGTGGGTTGGCGGCGCTGCGATGACTGCGGTCAACGGTCGCTTCGGCGGACGAACCGCCGTCGTCACCGGCGGAGCGTCGGGTCTCGGCGAGGCGACGGTGGCCCGGCTGGCGGCGGCGGGCGCCCGGGTGATCGTGGCCGACGTCGACGAGGCGGCGGCGCAGCGCGTCGCGGGCGCGGTGGTCAAGGCGGGCGGGACGGCCGAGGCCGTCGCCGTCGACGTCACGAACGAGGAGGACGTGCGCCGGATGGTCGGCACCGCCACCGGCGGGAACGGCGACGGACGGCTCGACGTGCTCGTGTGCAGCGCGGCGGTCGAGGTGCGCGCCTCGCTCGCCGACACGAGCGACGACGAGTGGCAGCGCGTCATCGACGTCAACGTGAAGGGCCCGTTCCTGTGCCTCAAGCACGCCATCCCGTCCATGGCGCGGTCCGGCGGGGGTTCGGCGGTCCTCCTCGGGTCGGTGCTCGGCGCCATCGGGTCGCCCGGGTACGCGGCGTACTGCGCGTCGAAGGGCGCGCTCGTCAACCTGGCCAAGCAGGCGGCGATCGAGCACGCGCCGGACAAGGTGCGCGTGAATGTCGTCTCCCCCACCGCGTGCGAGGCGGGGCTGTTCCTGAAGGTGGTCGAGCAGGCCCCTGACCCTGACGCGATCAAGCAGATGGTGGCCGAGCGGACGCCGATGCGGAGGCTCGGCACCGCCGACGACGTGTGCGAGTCGATCTTGTTCCTCGCCGGCGACGAGTCCAGCTACATCAGCGGCGCCGTCTTCCCGCTCGACGGCGGCCTCGCCGCCCGGCGGATGTGACCGGCGATGCGTGACGGGCGACGGATCCTGGACGCCGACGCACATGTCGTCGAGCCGGGCGAGGTGTTCGGCGAGGCGCAGCGGGTCGGCCCCGAGCTCATGGATCTGCCGCCGACCACGCCGTTCGAGGCGGCGGGCGACACGTCGAAGCTGGCCGACTTCTTCGAATCGGGATGTGCGGCCGACTCGTATCTGGGGTGCATGGACACCGAAGGCATCGACGCGGTGGTCCTCTACCCTTCGATCGGGCTGTATGCGCCGTACCTCCCCGAGCTCGACCCGAAGGGCTCGGCAGCCGCGTGCCGCGCGTACAACGACTGGATCGCCGGTTACTGCGCGACCGACTCGTCCCGACTGGCCGGCGTAGGCATCGTCCCCCTCGCCGATGAGACCCTGGCGGTCGACGCGGCTCGTCACGCCGCCGACCTCGGCCTCCCCGGCGTCATGGTGCGCCCCAACCATGTCTACGGTCGCAGCCTCGGCGCGACCCAGTACGACCCGCTCTACGACGCGCTCGAGGAGACCGGCCTCGTGCTCGCGGTGCACGAGGGCCTCGGAGTGCGCGGCGCGCCGACGATCGGGCGCGAAGTGAGCGAGACGTTCGCCGTCCGCCACGCCATGTCGCACCCGATGGAGCAGATGGCCGCGATGGCGAGCCTCATGCTCGAAGGCGCGCTCGAGCGGCACCCGGCGCTGCGCGTCGCGTTCCTCGAGTCGGGCACCGGGTGGCTCCCGTACTGGCTGGCGCGCCTCGACGGCCACGCCGAGTGGATGCACGAGACCGAGACAGCGGGGCTGTCGTCATCCCCATCGGAGTACTTCGCCCGCCAGTGCATGATCAGCACCGATCCCGACGACCCGCTGGCGGCGTGGACGGTGTCGCAGGTCGGCGCCGACCACGTGGTGTGGGCGAGCGACTTCCCGCATCCCGACGCCCTGTACCCGGACGCCGTCAGCAGCTTCCTGAAGGAATCCGCCGAGCACGGCCTGGACGGCGCCGAGCTCGATGCCGTGCTCTGGGACACGCCGGTACGCTTCTACCGGCTGGAGGACCGCTTCAGCCGATCCTGAGGCAGGCATCGCCATGGGCGAGACGGTCGTCGACACGCTCACCGCCGGACGCGAAGCGTTCACGCGCCACGAGTGGGACGGTGCGTACGGCCTCCTCCGCGCCGCAGACGCGGACGAGCAACTCGGTCCGGAAGACCTCGAGCAGCTCGCGGAGGCGGCGCGGTGGTCGCGCCACTACCCCGAGGTGCTCGACTCGTTCGAACGGGCCCAGGTCGGGTTCGCTCACGCCGGGGATCGGCGGGGCGCGGCGCGCGTCGCCCTTCGGCTCGCGTGGGAGAACTTCACTCGTCACGACGACGCGGTGGCAACCGGCTGGTACGGGCAGGCGGCGACGCTCCTCGAGAACGACACCGAGTGCGCCGAGTACGGGCTGCTCCTCATCGTCTCCGGGTACACGATGCTCATGGGCGGCAGCATCGACGCCGGGCGCGACATGCTCGAGCGGGCCCGGGATCTCGGCCGCCTCGTCGGCGACCAGGACGTCGAGGGCCTGGCGAGCATCTATCTGGGCCACGCCCTCGTCACGTGCGGCGACCAGGCAGCCGGGCTCGCCATGGTCGACGAGGCAACTGCGGCGGCGATGAGCGGCAGGCTCGGGATACAGGCCGCAGGCACGATCTACTGCAGCACGATCTTCCTGTGCCGCAACATCGGTGACTGGCGTCGCGCCGGGGAGTGGACGGACGCGTCGACCCGGTGGTGCCAGCGCGAGTCGGTCAGCGAGTTCCCCGGCCTGTGCCGGTTCCATCACGCCGAGATCATGCGCTTCCGAGGGGCGCTCGCGGACGCCGAGGAGGACGCTCTCTCCGCCGTCGACGAGCTCATGGGCTCGGCGCCCCGGTGGGCGGGGTTCGCGTATCACGAGCTGGGCGAGGTGCGGAGACGGCGCGGCGACCTTGTCGGCGCCGCAGAAGCGTTTCGCAGGTCGGCGGCCCAGGGATTCGACCCCCAACCCGGCGCAGCACTGTTGCGACTGGACGAAGGCGACGCCGCCGGCGCGCAACGCGCGATCCGCCGGGCCGTCGCCGATGACAGCGTGCTCGCCCAGGAGGGACGCGCACTCGTGCTTCCGGCCCAGGTCACGATCGAGATCGCGGCCGGGGATCTCGATGGCGCGCGCGGCGCGCTCGAATCGCTCGAGGACCGCGTGAACGCCTCCGGGAGCGGCGCGTTCGGGGCGGCCGCTGCCACCGCGCGCGGGGAGGTCGCGCTTGCCGAGGAGCGCCCCGGCGACGCGGTCGTCGAGCTGCGCCGAGCGTGGCAGGCGTGGCAGGAGGTCGATGCCCCGTACGAAGGAGCCCGAACGCGGGTGCTGCTGGCGCGGGCCTATCGCGCCGAGCGAGACGAGGCCGCCGCCGTCGTGGAGCTCGAGTCGGCGCGGTCGGCGTTCGAGCGGATCGGCGCGGTCCGGGAGGGCGCAAGGATCGCGGGGCTCCTCGCCCAACCGGGCGACGCGCGAGCCGTGCGGACGTTCATGTTCACCGACATCGTCGATTCGACCAAGCTCGTCGAGCTGCTGGGAGACGAGTCGTGGGAGAACGTGCTCGCCTGGCACGACCGGACCTTGCGCGGCTGCATCGACGAGCACCACGGCGAGGAGGTCAAGCACGAGGGCGACGGCTTCTTCGTCGCGTTTCCGAGCCCGGCTTCGGCGATCGAGTGCGCCACGCAAATCCAGCAGTCGCTCGCGGAACACCGCCGTGACCACGGGTTTGCGCCCCAGGTGCGCATCGGCCTCCACACCGCCGAGGCGACGGAGCGCGGTGGCGACTACGGCGGCAAGGGCGTGCACACGGCTGCTCGCATCGGCGCGTCGGCGTCGGCGGACGAGATCGTCGCGAGCCAAGCGACGCTCGACGGCCTCGACGACCGGTTCACGACCTCGGCCGGGCGCGCGCTCCAGCTGAAGGGCCTCGCCGAGCCGGTGCCGGTCGCGACGGTGGACTGGCGCTGACGAGCGAGTGGCCAAGCTGATCTACTCGGCGATCACGTCGCTCGACGGGTACGTCGCGGACGAGAACGGCAACTTCGACTGGGCTGCGCCCGACGAGGAGGTGCATGCCTTCGTCAACGATCTCGAGCGGCCGGTCGGCACCTACCTCTACGGGCGCCGGATGTACGAGGTGATGCGCGCTTGGGAGACGGCGGACGCCTTCGCCGACCAGCGTCCTGTCATGCAGGACTTCGCGCAGATCTGGCAGGCCGCCGACAAGATCGTGTACTCGAGGACGCTCGACACGGTTTCCAGCGCCCGGACGCGGATCGAGCGCGAGTTCGACCCCGACGCGGTCGGGCGGTTGAAGGAGGGAGCGGGACGTGACCTCAGCGTGGGCGGTCCCGACCTCGCCGCCCAGGCGATCAGGGCCGGGCTGGTCGACGAGTGGCACCTGTTCCTCACGCCCGTCGTGGTGGGAAGCGGAAATTCGGCCCTCCCCCACGATGTCCGTGTGAACCTCGAGCTGCTCGACGAACGCCGCTTCGCCGGCGGCGTGGTGTACCTCCGCTATCGCACCAGGACCTGAGGAGACGCCGGGAGGCTCAGGCGACGCGGCACACGGTCGACGTGCCGAACCGCGCCGCCACCATCTCCTTCAGCCCGCGGGGGAAGCTCTCGTGCGCGGCCAGGTGCGGCTGCACGAGCGCGCCCTGCGCCACGACGTCCCCGCCGAACGCGCTCACACATCGTTCGGGCTCGGCGTTGGCGAGGGAGAGGATGGCGCCGGCGCAGCCGAGCGGGCCGCCGAACGAGAGCAACGCGGACGAGCCCGTGTAGATCGGCCCGTCGTACTGGTCGAGCTCGTGCAGGAGACGCTCGGCGTCGCCCGACGAGTCCTTGATTCCCGCGACGGGCAGGTCGCCCAGCAGGCGCACGGCGATCCCGGGCGGTGCGACCTTGGGATAGTGGTACGCGAGGACGGGCGTACCGGCGGCGGCCTTGGCCACCGCGTCGTAGTACGCCCGCGGGTCGGGCACGCCCGGAGGCGACAACACGAGTGCGGCGTCGGCGCCCCGTTCGACTGCGTCGCGCGTGAGCGCCGCCGCCTGCCGAGCCGAAGGCGCGCCGGTGCCCGCGATCACCGGCACCGACGGGGGCAATTCGCCGCGGACGGCGTCGAGCAGGGCTATCCGCTCGGCGGGCTCGAGGGCGGCCGCCTCCCCCGTCGTGCCCGCCACCACCACGGCGCGCGCCCCGAGGTCGACCAGCTGCGCTGCCAGCCCGGCGCTCGCCGGTGCGTCGAGGTCGCCCCGGTCGTCGAACAGCGTGACGAGCGCGACACCGACGCCGGTGAAGACAGGGGTTGCCACGCATCGCAAGCTACCGGCCAGAGGCATCCCCCAACACGCGCCCGAAGTGGTGGCCGGTGATGGCAAGCCCCCACCGGAGATAGAGCCGGTGGGCGTCGTAGCGGTGCACGCCGGAATCGAGCTGGAACGAATCGCAGCCGTTGCGCTCGGCCTCGAAGAGCACCCAGTCGAGCAGACGCGTCGCGTGGCCGGCGCGTCGAGCGGACTCGCGCGTGACGAGGTCCTCGACGTAGAGATAGTGACCCCACGCCAGCATGTCCCGGACGTGGAACCCGGCCGCGCCGGCGGCGACGGTGTCACCGTCGTCAAAGGACGCGACCAACCGGTAGCCGGCCGGCCGCTGCACGTCGTTCACGCGCGCGACGAACTCGGACTCCGTCCCGATGTTCGGCCGGAGCTCGAGCATCGCTTCGTACGCGAGACCGGTCTCGGCCGACGGGAGCTCTCGAATGCTCATGCGGTGAAGCATTACTAGTGTCGACGGTATGAGCGAAACGGTTTTGTCCGACACCTCCGAACGCGTCTGCACGATCACGCTCAACCGTCCCGACGCCCGCAACGCCATGAACACCGAGCTGCAGCGGGCCCTCGCGATCGCGCACGCCGACGCCGAAGCGGACGACGGCGTCGATGTCGTCATCCTCACCGGCGCCGACCCCGCGTTCTGCGCCGGCCTCGACCTCCGCGAGCTCGGAAGCACGGCCGCGAACCTCGTCGGCGGACGCGACGACCAGCATCGAAGCCCGTTCACCGTGCTGTGGACGATGACGAAGCCGGTCATCGGCGCCATCAACGGCCCTGCCGTCACCGGCGGCTTCGAGCTCGCGCTGGGGTGCGACTTCCTGATCGCGTCGGAGCGGGCGACCTTCGGCGACACGCACGCGCGTGTGGGCGTCACGCCGGGAGGCGGGCTGAGCGTGTTCCTCCCGCAGACGGTCGGGCTCCGCAAGGCGAAGGAGATGAGCCTCACCGGCAACTTCCTGGACGCACGCGAGGCGCTGGAGCTCCGGTTGGTGAACCACGTCGTCGCGCACGACGATCTGCTCCCGACCGCCCGGCGACTCGCGGCCGACATCGTCGGCAACGATCAACAGGCGGTCCGGAACCTCAAGGAGCTCTACGACCGCGGCTCCAAGCTCAACGTGGGAGACGCGATCGCGCTCGAGCATGAGCGGTTCCGCAACTTCCGCGTCGACCCGTCGGAGATCGAGCGACGCCGAAGCGCCATCGTCGAGCGCGGCCGCGGCCAGACCAGGTAGTCACCCGGAGTCGACGACGACGGCCGCGGTACCGTGATCGCATGGACGTCACGCCGCTGATCCAGGCCGCGGACACCAAGCTCCTGCTCGTCGTCATGGACGGGCTCGGCGGCTACGCCGACGGCGAGCACGGCACCGAGCTCGAGGAAGCGACCACGCCGCACCTCGATCAGCTCGCCGCCGAAGGGACGACCGGACTCGCGGAGCCGGTCGGTCCCGGCATCACGCCCGGCTCGGGGCCCGGACACCTCGGGCTCTTCGGCTACGACCCCGAGCGCTTCGAGCTCGGCCGCGGCGCGCTGAGCGCGGCCGGGCTCGACTTCGAGCTGCGACCGGGCGACGTCGCCGCCCGCGGCAACCTGTGCACGCTCTCCGCCGACGGGACGATCGCCGACCGCCGCGCCGGCCGCCTTCCCGACGACGCGGCGGCCGCGGTCGTCGCCAAGCTGCAGGCCGGCGTGCACCTCGACGGAACCGAGGTGTTCTTCCGCCACGAGCGCGAGCACCGTCTGCTCGTCGTGCTGCGCGGCCCCGGCCTCGACCCCGCGCTCACCGACACCGACCCGCAGCACGAGGGCGTCGCGCCGCTCGACCCGCAGCCGCTCGAGCCCGACGCCAAGCACACGGCCGAGCTGGTCACCGACGTCGCTGCGCAGGCGCAGCGGGTGCTGGCGGGCGAGTCGAGGGCGAACGCAGTTCTCCTGCGCGGCTTCGACACGCATCGGGAGCTGCCCGGGTTCGGCGAGCGGTACGGGCTCCGTGCCGCCGCCGTCGCGATCTACCCGATGTACCGGGGCATCGCCCGGCTCCTCGGCATGGACGTGCTCGGGCAGCCCGCGTCGCTCGTGGACGAGCTCCGGATCCTGCGGGACGCGTGGGGCGACTACGACTACTTCTTCCTGCACCACAAGGGAACGGACTCCGCTGGGGAGGACGGCGACCGCCCCCGCAAGGTCGCGGCCGTCGAGCAGCTCGACGCCGTCGTCCCGGAACTCCGTGCCCTCGGCCCCGACGTCATCGTCGTCTCCGGCGACCACTCGACCCCGACCCAGATGGCCGCGCACTCGTGGCACCCGGTGCCCGCGCTGCTCTGGAGCGAACGCTGCGGCCGCGACGACGTCGATCGGTTCGGCGAGCGCTGGTGCCGGCACGGTGGGCTCGGCCTTCGTCCCACCAAGGACCTCATGGCGCTGATGCTGGCCAACGCCGGCCGCTTGCAGAAGTACGGCGCGTAGCGCAACCTGGGCCCGTGGCGGGGTCCGGCGGGTTCGATCTCCAGATGAGCGACGCCGACGCGCTCATGTGGACGGTCGAGAAGGACCCGACGCTGCGCTCCACGGTCGTGACCGTGCTCACGCTCGACCGCAGCCCCGACTGGGAGGCGCTCGTCGAGCGCGTCGAGCGCGGGAGCCACCTCATCCCCCGCTTGCGCCAGCGGGTCGTGACGCCGATGTTGCGTGTCGGTCCGCCGTGCTGGTCGGCCGACACGCAGTTCGACCTCTCGTACCACCTTCGGCGCGTGCGCGCGCCCGAGCCGGGCTCGTTCGAGTGCGTGCTCGACCTCGCCCGCAACGCGGCGATGGCGGGCTTCGACCGGGCGCGGCCGCTGTGGGAGTACACCGTGGTCGACGGGCTCGAACGCGGCGGGGCGGCGCTCGTCCTCAAGGTCCACCACTCGATCACTGACGGCGTCGGCGGCATGAAGATGCTGATGATGCTGTTCGACCTCGAGCGCGATCCGGGGCCGCCCGGGCCGTGCGACGAGTTCCAGGACCTGCCCGCGTTCACGCCGTTCGACCTCGTCGGCCGATCCCTCGACTACCAACGCCGGCGGGCGCTCGACATCGCCCGGCATGGTGCCGGCAACGCGATCGGCGCGGCTCGGAGTGCGGCGCGGAATCCCGAGGCCGCGCTCGAGGAAGCCGGACGGGTGACTCGCTCCCTGGCCTCGTTCCTGGCCCCGGCGACGACGCCCCGCTCCCCGATCATCGGCGCCCGGAGCCTCGGCCGCCGGCTCGCCGCGCTCGACGTGCCGCTCGACGACATGAAGCGCGCCGCCAAGGGCGTCGGTGGCTCGCTCAACGACGCCTTCCTCGCCGCCGTGGTCGGCGGGGTCCAGCGGTACCACCTGTTGCACGGCGTCGAGCCGGACGCGCTGCGCATGGTGATGCCGATCAGCGTGCGCGGCGAAGGCACGGCTCTCGGCGGCAACCACTTCACCCCGGCGCGCTTCCTCGTCCCGCTCCAGATCGCCGACCCCGAGGAGCGGATGCGCGCTCTCGGCGAGCTCGCCCGGGCCGCGCGGGACGAGCCCGCCGTCGCCCTCACCGACGCGCTGGCGCTGGTGCTCAACCAGCTGCCGACCCGGGTCACGACCGCGTTCTTCGGGGCGATGCTCAAGGGGTCCGACTTTGTGACGAGCAACGTCCCCGGCTCTCCCTTCCCCTTGTACGTGGCGGGCGCCGAGCTCGAGCGCCTCTACCCGTTCGGTCCGCTGTCCGGCACCGCCGCCAACGTCACGCTGCTCTCGCACTGCGGTACCTGCTGC
The DNA here is from genome assembly GCA_036498645.1 of Acidimicrobiia bacterium. Lineage (GTDB taxonomy): Bacteria > Actinomycetota > Acidimicrobiia > IMCC26256 > JACDBD01 > JALZAA01. The sequence goes on from DASYFC010000098.1 coordinate 14,116, forward strand.
ATCGGGATAAACACCGACACGCTCGCCATCCCCGACGCAGCCGACTTCGCCAAGTCCGTCGAGGCCGGCTTCTCCGAGGTGCTGGCCCTCGGCACCTAGACGATCTGAGAACCGGCCGTACCCGCTGATCCATTCGGGTCGTGCGTCCGTATCCTGAACGTATGGATGGGACGCCGGTCGGTCGGAGGGTGTTCCTCGGTCTCCTCGGCGTGGGCGCAGCGGGGATCGCGCTGGGCTCGAACGTGCAGCGGTGGCTCGAGCGCGAGGTCGGCCCGTACCTCGCGAAGGACGGCACCGGGTTGTCGGGTCTCCTGCCGATCGGCCGGTTCCGCATCTACTCCGTCACCGGATCGATGCCGCATCGCGGGCACGACGAGTACCGCCTCAACGTCTCCGGGCTGGTCGACCAGCCGCTCACGCTCACGTATCGCGACATCCGCGCCATGACACCCACCGGTCTCACCCGCGACTTCCAGTGCGTGACGGGATGGCGGGTGTTCGCCGTGAAATGGAAGGGCGTCCGCCTCGCCGACGTGCTCGACCGGGCCGGCGTGCAGGCGGGCGCGAAGGCGCTGCGCTTCAAGTCGTTCGACGGGACCTACTCGGAGAGCCTCACGCTCACACAGGCTCGCCGTCACGATGTGCTCGTCGCCTACGAACTCGAAGGCGAGGAGCTGTCGGACGCCCACGGCGGTCCGGTGCGCCTCTACATCGCGCCGATGTACGGCTACAAGTCCATCAAGTGGCTCGACCGGATCGAGGTGACCGATGCCGTCGTCCCCGGGTACTGGGAGGAACGCGGTTACGACGTCGACGCCTGGGTCGGGCGCTCGAACAACCGGGACGACAACGCGCCGTGACAGCACCGTGATCCCGCGCTTCGACCGGGTCGAGCGAGCCGCGCACTGGACCACGGCGGCGCTGTTCGGCGTGCTCATGCTGACCGGAGCGGTGCTGTACGCCGGGCCGTTCTCGGCGATGTTCGGCCGCCGCGAGATGTTCCGGCAGGTCCACGTGTACGCCGGGATCCTGCTTCCGATCCCGATCCTGCTCGCCGCCGCCGGGCGGTGGGGTGCGCAGCTCCGCCGTGACGCCGGCCGCATCAACCGGTGGACCCGCGACGACGCCCGCTGGTTCCGGCGCCGCAACCGTGTCCGCCCCGGCCGCGTCGAGGTGGGCAAGTTCAACGCGGGGCAGAAGCTCAACGCGTCGTTCTTCGCCGGCGCCGTCGTCGTCATGCTCGCAACCGGGTTGATGCTGCGCTGGCCCAACCCGTTCTCCAACGACCTGCGCACCGGCGCGACGTTCGTGCACGACTGGTTCGCGTTCGGCATCTGGATCGCCGTGCTCGGTCACATCTACTTCGCGATTCGCGATCCGATCGCGCTGGGTGGCATGACACGCGGGAGCGTCACCCCGTACTGGGCCCGCACCGAGCGCCCCGCCTGGTACCGCGAGATGACCGGAGAGCAAAGCGAGCGGGTCGAGGAACGCACCCCTCGGTAGCCTGATCGTGTGACCGACATCCGACTCCCGCCCGAGCTGTTGCCGTCGGACGGGCGCTTCGGGTCGGGGCCGTCGAAGATCCGCAACGAGGCCGTCACCGCGCTGGCAGCTGCGGCGCCGACCTATCTCGGCACGAGCCACCGTCGCGAAGGTGTGAAGTCGGTCGTGCGGCGTATCCGCACCGGCGTCGCCGACCTGCTCGAGCTCCCCGAGGGCTACGAGGTGCTCCTCGGCGTGGGCGGCACGACGGTGTTCTGGGACGCGGCTGTTTTCGGGCTGATGGAGCGGCGCAGCGAGCACCTGAGCTTCGGCGAGTTCTCGGCCAAGTTCGCCGCCGCGGCTGCGGGCGCTCCCCACCTCGACGAGGTGCGGGTGATCGAATCGGCGCCCGGGACGCACCCCGAGCTGCGCGGCTATCCCGACGTCGACGCATACGCGTACCCGCACAACGAGACGTCCACCGGCGTCATGACCGAGGTACAGCGGCCCGGCGGCGTCGACGCCGCGACGGGCCTCGTCCTCGTCGACGCGACGTCAGCCGCCGGTGGCCTGCGCGTCGATCCCAAGCAGTTCGACGCGTACTACTTCGCTCCTCAGAAGGTCCTCGGCGGCGAAGGCGGCTTGTGGATCGCGTGCTGTTCACCGGCTGCAATCGCGCGCATCGAGCGCATCGCGGCGTCTGACCGGTGGATCCCGCCGTCACTCAGCCTCGCGATCGCGCTGGAGAACTCCCGGCTCGACCAGACGTACAACACACCGGCGCTGGCGACGCTGTTCCTCGTCGCCGACCAGCTCGACTGGCTGCTCGGCAACGGCGGACTGGAGTGGGCCGCGTCACGCTGCGACCGCTCGGCCGAGATCGTGTACGGCTGGGCCGAGGCGCACGCGAAGGCGAGCCCGTTCGTGGCCAAGCCCGACGAGCGCAGCCACGTGACCGCCACGATCGACTTCGAGCCTCCTGTCGACGCCGGCTGGCTCGCGGCGCAGCTGCGGGTGAACGGGATCGTCGACACCGAGTCGTACCGCAAGCTGGGTCGCAACCAGCTGCGCATCGCGTTGTTCCCCGCGATCGAGGCCGACGACCTGGCCGTTCTCACCCGGGCGATCGACTACCTCATCGAGCGGGCATGACCGCACCGCCACTCCCCGACGGGCTGGTGGCGATCGTCAAGCGCGACTGCCCGACCTGCCAGCTGGTGGCGCCGGTGCTCGCCGATCTCGCCGAAGGCGCGCTTCCCCTCACCGTCTACTCGCAGGACGACCCGACGTTCCCGGACGCCGTGAAGGTCGTCGACGACACCGAGCTCGAGGTGTCATTCGCGCTCGAGCTCGAGACGGTCCCGACACTGCTCCTCGTGGCGGGAGGCGAGATCGTGGCCCGCACCGAAGGGTGGCTGCGCACCGAGTGGGAAGAGCTCACGGGCCGGGCGCCGCTCGGGGTCGGGCTGCCGGAGTACCGGCCCGGCTGCGGCTCGCGCACCGTCGACCCCGACATCGCCGCCGCCCGCTCCGACGCCGAGGGCGCCGCCCGCCTCCACGGGCGCCGGATCGACCTCGGCGCGCACGAAGACGACGTCGAGGCCGGGTTCGAACGGGGCTGGACCGACGGCCTACCCGTCGTGCCGCCCACCCCCGAGCGCGTCGCCCGGATGCTCGCCGGCACGACCCGCGATCCGGACGACGTCGTCGCAATCGTGCCGCCGGATCTCGTCGAGTGCACCGTCGAGAAGGTCGCCATCAACGCCGTGCTGGCCGGCTGCAAGCCCGAGTACCTGCCGGTGGTGATCACCGCGGTCGAGGCGGCATGCACCGACGAGTTCAACATCCACGGGTTGCTGGCCACGACGTACTTCTCGGGCCCCGTCATGATCGTGAACGGTCCGATCACCGGCGCGATCGGGATGAACTCGGGCATCAACGCCCTGGGACAAGGCAACCGCGCCAACGCGACGATCGGCCGCGCGCTGCAGCTCGTCGTGCGCAACGTCGGCGGCGGCCGTCCCGGCGGGGTCGACCGGGCGACGCTCGGCAATCCAGGCAAGTACACGTTCTGCTTCGCGGAGGACGAGACCGGCTCACCGTGGGAGCCACTGCACGTCGAGCGCGGTCTGGCGCCCGACGCGTCGGCGGTGACGCTGTTCGCGGGAGACGGCGTGCGTGGGATGGTCGATCAGCTCAGCCGCACGCCGGAGTCGCTGGCGCGTTCGCTCGCCGCCTGCCTCCGGGCGGTGCCGCATCCGAAGATGGCGCTCGGTTTCGACGTGGTCGTCGTCGTGTCGCCCGAGCACGGTCGCGTGTTCCGTGAGGGCGGTTGGTCGAAGGCCCGCCTGCGCGACGAGCTGCTCGCGCTCCTCCAACTCGACGGCGACGACGTGATCCGCGGCGCGGGCGGCATCGCCGAGGGCCTGCCCGAAGGGCTCGCCGGCGCCACCGTGCCCAAGTTCGGCGAGGACGGCCTCCTGCTCGTGCACGCCGGCGGCGGCGCGGGGCTGTTCTCGGCCATCATTGGCGGCTGGATCAACGGGCCCGGCGGCAGCCAGCCCGTCACCCGGGAGGTGAGGCCGTGAGCGCACGCGAAGGCGGCGGCTCCGCCGACCGCCGAAGCAGGAGCCCGAGCTTGCGAGGGCGACCGTCGGGTCGCGTGGTGCTCGACCCGACCGGCGAGCGCGAGGCGCCGTCTCGTCAACGGGCGCCGCGCCCGGCCTCTCTCGACGGCCGCACCGTCGGCCTGCTCGACATCTCAAAGCCGCGCGGCGACGTGTTCCTCGACCGGCTCGAGGAACAGCTCGGCGGGCGCGGCGTTCAGGTCCGGCGCTTCACGAAGCCGACGTTCTCGAAGCCGGCCCCGATCGACCTGCGCCACGAGATCGGCACGAAATGCGACGTCGTGATCGAGGCGCTCGCCGATTGAGGCTCGTGCACGTCGTGCAGTGTGCACGACATCGTGAACCTGGAGAGCGGCGGCGTCCCCGGCGTCATGATCGCGTCGAACGAGTTCGTCGACGCCGCCACCGCCCAGGCGGGGGCGCTCGGCGCCGATCCCGCGCTGGTGTTCGTGGCGCATCCCATCCAGGACCGCACCGACGACGAGCTGCGCGCCCTGGCTGACGGCGCGCTCGACGAGATCCTGCGTAGGCTCCTCGCCGACCACTGACGTCGGGGGGCACGGATCGATGCTGTTCCTGCACGAGGTGCATCAGGTCGCGGGCCGGCGCGAGGAGGAGTTCGAAGGCGTGTACCGGGACGGTTGGATGCCGTCACTGGCCGAGGGTGACGACGCCCGGCTCCTGTACTTCCTCCACCACGCGCACGGAACGGGGCGCGCCTACAACGTCGTGACGCTCACTGCGATCCGCGACGGCGCCGCCTGGGAGCAGCTGATGCTCCGGTTGCACGACGGCGACCTCCGGCCGTGGGCGCGCGACGTCGATGAGCTGCGTCACGGCGTCGCCGCCAAGATGCTCGTCCCCGTGCCGTGGTCGCCGCTCAAGGAGCTCGACCTGGCGGCGGTGCCGACGGGCGGTGACCACCCGCTCACGCTGTTCATGGAGGACACCGCCTGGCCCTACGAGGGCGGGCTCGAGGAGTACCTCGAGGCGGCGCGCACGAACTACGCCCCCAGCCTGGCCGAAGGCGGCCGCACGGGACGTTCGCTCCTCGAGCTCCAAGCCGTGTTTCGTCCCGCGTGGGGGGCCGGGCGCTGGCGCGAGGTCGTGTTGTGGCAGAAGGTCACCCAGCTCAAGGCCATCACGCCGCTCGTGACGACGGAGGTCCCGCCCGAGTACCGCGCGCCGGGCACGTGGATGCACGACGCCCTCGACGTCCGCGACGACTGGGAGAGCAAGCTCTTGCGCACGACCGCCTGGTCGCCCCTCTTCTGACGACCTGACGCGCCGAGGCCCGCGCGACGCGCGGGCCTCGGTGATGTGCTTCTTGTAGAGGCCGGCTACTCCCGGACCGCAGTGTTCGCGAGCTGCTTGCGCGACGCGGCGTCGGGCGTGGCGTTGACGTCGCCGATCTTGCCCCCGAGCTCGGGGTTCTCGGCGCTGAAGAGGCCCCACGAGCTGGGCCACGCGTCGGCAGTCCACGCGTGCATCATCCAGAGGTTGTGGAGCGCGACCTTCTTGCCACCGCGCGCCGCGCACTCGGCGTCGCTCGTGCTCTCGGCGCCGACGACGACGCCGCCCTTCATGCACAGCCCGCCGTTGCTGTCGTGCTTGTGCCACGGGTCGTTCGGTCCCGCGAAGCCTTCGGGAGGCGTGTTCGGGTCGCCGAGGACCGAGTAGCTCAGGCCGACCATCTTCGAGTCGGGATTGGTGCCGTCGTACAGCAGCATCGACGGCTTGGCCGGGTCGAAGCCGCCGATCATGTTGCTCGCCTTGATGTAGTGGGCACCGATACACGGGACGTATCCCGTCACCATGTTGTATCCCGCCGCCTCGGCGTCGGCGACGGTCGGGTACTGCAACGTGACCTGGTGGGCGATCTCGAGCTGCTGCCCGAGCTGCTCACGCGTCGCTCGATCGACGATCGGCGTCCACTGGGTCGGACCGCGATGCCCGTGACCACCGGCGCTCGAGATCTGACCGGCGGAGGCAGGCGGACCGGACTGCTCGCACGGCGTGTCGCCGCGCGGCGCGTTGCTCACGATCGCCGGGTGCGTGTGGCCGCCGGCGGCTGCGCTGTGGCTGTGCGTGTGACCGTCGGCCGCCACGGTGTCGCCGTGGTGATGGCCGGACGCGAACGCGGGTGCGACCGCCATCGAAGAGACGACGGCGACGCCCAACGCCGCCGCGCCGACGACCGGGTACGCGAACGTCGGACGGAGCCGCTGCTGGGCGAGCGCGGGGCGCACCAGCACGCCCAGCGACAACGCGACGATGCCGACCTCGAACCCGGTGGAGAGGAGGTCTGCCAGACCGACCGCCTCGGGCGTCCAGGCCTCGGGCCCGATGGGCACGCCCCAGACGCGCGACATGACCCACACGCCGACGATCCCGGCGTTGAGGAACACCCCCGCCTGGAGCAGGAGCTTGTTCGGCCGGATGATGACGGCGACGGCGTACGAGAGCTGTAGCCACGCGGTCACGGCGAAGAACGTGCCGTGCAGCAGCGAGAGGTTGTAGTGCTCGCCGCTGACGGCGAAGTGGATCACCCCCGCCCCCAGCGACAAAGCCGCGAGCACCCAGCCGAGATACCGGCCGACGGTCCGCTCGTTCGTGGTCATGGAAGGCCCCCCCGATCCAGACCTAAAAATTCACAGAGCGTGCAAGTAACCCGAAGCGCAGTCTGCGACGCATGTCACGTTCGGTCAAGTAATACCCCGGCAGGACACCCGATGGTTCCGCGGAATACTTCGCTAGACTAACTAGTTGGTCGAAGAGATGACGCGATCCACCGCCGCCACCGAGCCCGTCGCTCCGGCGCTCCCCAGCCGCCTGCGGATGGTCGTGACGCGGCTGGCCCGCCGCCTGCGACAGCAGGGCGAGTCGGCGGCGTCGCCGACTCAGCTGGCGGCGCTGGCGACGATCGAGCGCGATGGCCCGCTCACGCTCGGGACACTCGCCGCCATCGAGCGGGTGCGGCCTCCGACGATCACCGCCGCCGTCGGGCGGCTCGAGGAGCAGGGTCTCGTGCACCGGCGCATCGACGCCCGTGACCGGCGCGTCGCGCGGGTTGCGATCACCTCGCACGGGCGGCGCCTGCTGGCTGAGAGCCGCTCGCGCAAGACCGCGTACCTCGAGCAGCAGCTCGCCGCGCTCAGCGCGGACGAGCGGGCCACGCTTGCGCAGGCGGCGACGATCCTCGAGCGGGTCCTGGAGAGGGAGCCGTCATGACCCGCTTCTGGCGCGCCGCGCGTATCACGTTCCGGTCGATGAGCGTCCGCAACTACCGCTTGTATTTCGCCGGCCAGCTGATCTCGACGACCGGCACCTGGATGCAGTCGATCGCGCAGGCCTGGCTCGTGCTGCAGATCACGGGCAGCGGCGTCGCGCTCGGGGTGACCGTGGCATTGCAGTTCCTGCCCGTGCTCCTGGTCGGGGCGTGGGGTGGTCTCGTCGCAGACCGCGTCGACAAGCGACGTCTCCTCGTCGGCACGCAGGCCGCGGCGGGAGTGCTCGCCCTCGTCCTGGGGACCGTCACCGCCCTCGGCGTCGTCCAGCTCTGGATGATCTACGTGCTCGCCCTGGGTCTCGGCGCGGTGAACGCCTTGGACAACCCCGCCCGCCGCGCGTTCGTCGTGGAGATGGTGGGCGACGAGCATGTCAGCAACGCGGTGAGCCTGAGCAGCGCGATGTTCATGGCCGCCCGGGTGATCGGGCCCGCGATCGCCGGCCTCGTCATCGCCGGTTTCGGCGTCTCGTGGTGCTTCTTCGCCAACGGCGTGTCGTATTCGGCCGCCGTCATCGCGTTCCTGGCCATGCGGGAGAACGAGTTCTTCGCCGTCGAACGGGTCCCGAAGCGCAAGGGGCAGCTCCGCGAGGGCCTGCGGTACGCATGGTCGACGCCCGCACTGCGGCTGGTCCTCGTGCTCACCGCGGTGATCGGCACACTCGCGTTCAACTTCCAGGTCGTCCTGCCGTTGCTCGCCAAGCAGACCTTCAGCGGCGGTGCCGACACGCTCGGTGTCCTGTACGCGTCCATGAGCATCGGCTCCGTGATCGGCGGGCTCGTCAGCGCGCACGAGGCTCGAGCGACTCGCCGGTTCGTCCTCGGTGCCGCGCTCGCCTTCGGCGCCGCGCTCGTCGCGGCGGCGTTGGCGCCCACCTTCGCGCTCGAGTTGCTCGTCCTCGTCCCCGTAGGCGCCGCCGGGATCGCGTTCACCGCCATGGCCAACGGCGTCCTCCAGACCGAGACCGCTCCCGAGATGCGGGGGCGGGTGGCGGCGCTCTTCACGGTGGCCTTCCTCGGCAGCACGCCGATCGGCGGCCCGATCATCGGTTGGGTGTCGCAACAGCTCGGCCCGCGGGCCGGGCTGTGGGTCGGCGCGGTCGCGACGCTGGCCGTGACCGTGGTGGCGATCGCCGGCATCCGGCGCCGTCGCGAGGTACAGCACCGAGTGCTGGCGTCACCCACCCACGCGTGACCCCGGCGACGGACGGAAAACATCGCACGGCGCGACCGGAATAGCGCAAACATCGCACGCGTTGACGTTTGCCCGGTCCCGCGCAGCGGGATCCCAGACGAACCCACAGGAGCTCGAGCGTGAAGTGCAGGAACTGCGGCGAGGAAGTCGACCCCCGGCGAGTGGAGCTGGGCTACGACTACTGCACGCGCCGGGAGTGCCAGGAGCGTTTGGTGAAGCGGGTGGAGCTGGCGCGGGTGACCGTGAACAAGGCCGCCGATCAGTACGTCCGGGCAGAAGAGGTCGTGCCCAGCGGCCCCCGACCGAAGTGGGGGATCGACGAGGAAGGGGACGGAGCGCCCAAGCCGGAGCGCCGCGTCCAGGAGCGTCCGCCCGTCCGGCGGCTGACCACGGAGAAGAAGCTGCAACTCGCGTCGCAAAAGCTCGACGCCGCGCTCATGCAGGTCTACGAGCGGTTCTGCCGCAGCGAGATCACGCACGCGGAGATGCGCACCGAGCAGAACGCGCTGATACGGGCGTTCAACGACCGCGTGCGGAGCGAGAACATCCGCTACCGGGGCTTCGTGCGGAAGCGACTTTGAGCGCTCAGCCGGCGGCGGCCCCCACGGGTGCGCCGACGGACGCGTTCGCAGTCGGGACGGGTGCGCGGGCCAGGCGGACGACCTGGGGTGCGAGCCAGCTCGCCACGAGGTCGGCGCCCTCGGGTGACAGATGCATCTTGTCGTAGGTGTGGACCTTGACGCCTTGGATGGTGTCGGACCACTTGCCGTCGGGATCCAAGAAGCCGTTGAGGTCGACGATCGTCGTCGTCGCCGGGTTGCGGGTGGCGACCGCGCGCAGGCTGTTGTTCCATCGATCCACCCAGTCCGGGTTGTACGCCGACCGGTCGAGGCGCACGCGGCGCGGCCACCCGATGACGTTGTACGGCGTCGTGAGCAGCACGACGTGGGCTCCGCTCCCCGACAGGAGCCTGACGGTCTCCTGGAGCTCGTTGCGCGTGAGGTCGTCGCCCTCGGGCGAGTCGAACATGATCTCCTGACCGTCGATCCGGCGGTCGAAGGTGTCGTCGGTGCCGAGCAGGACGACGACGACGTCGGGGTTGAACTGGCTGAGCTGCAGCGGCCACCGCTGGCGCCACCCCGGTGTGCACGCAGGGTTCGCCGGTTCCCACGCCCAGACGCGCCGCTCGCCGACGTCTTGCGTGATGCCGCACCCGTCGACCGACGCGTTCCATACCGTGAGCCCGTTCGACCCGGCGGCGCGCTCGAGGCCCGGGCCCATGCTGTTGGCGACGGAGTCGCCGACGACCATCACCCGCACCGGCCCCGTCTTTCCGGGTGGCGCCGGGGGTGCCGTCGGCGGCGGCCCGAGGTCGGCGGCGGCGGTCTCGGACAGTGGTGCCACGCCACCGCCCGTCGTGAACACCAAGGTCACGGCGAGCAGCCCCGCGGTGGCGGGAGCAGTGATGCGCGCGGGCCAGCGCTGTAGGCGGCCGCGACGGATCGGTCGCTCGACCAGGTAGAACGACGCGGTCGCCGTCGCGAACGTGGCCGCGAGCCGCACGCCGAACAGCGGGACCCCGTCGAGCCCGGTCCGTTCGTGACTGATGACGACGTAGAGCGGCCAGTGCCAGAGGTACAGGCCGTACGAGACCTGGCCCATCCAGCGCAACGGACGGACCGACAGGAACACGCCGAGCGGTCCCGGGTCGGGACGGGTCACGCTCGCGATCACGATCGCGACGAGCAGCGCACACAGTGTGAAGCCGCCGCGATAGAGCCAGCCGGCCTCCTCGGACGTGTGCACCCAGATCCATACCAACCAGAGGCCCGCCACCAACGCGCCACCGTGAAGGGCGCGGGTCGCGTTCGCACCCAGCGGTCGGCGCCCGCGCGTCAGCAACATTGCGAGTAGCGCGCCCATCAGCAACGACTGCGCGCGTGTGTCGGTCCCGTAGTACACGCGCGTCGGGTCGACGCCCGGCTTGTAGAGCACGATCATCCATACCGCCGACGCCGCCAGCAGCGCGCCGGTCACCGCCCCGACCGACCGGATCGAGCCGCGCCGCCACCGCAGGACGGCCGCGACGAGCAACGGCCACACCAGGTAGAACTGCTCCTCGATCGCCAGGGACCAGGTGTGCCGCAGGGGCGACGGCGCTGCGAACGACTCGAAGTACGACTGGTGCGAGAAGATCTGGCCCCAGTTGGCGACGTAGCCGAGCGCGGAGAGGCCGTCGGTGCGCAGGTGCGCGAGCTCGGCCGGCGCCGCGATCACCGCGCCGTAGCCGGCGACGGCAGCGAGGACGAGGAACAGCGCGGGGAGCAGCCGCCGCGCCCGGCGGGCCCAGAACGCCGACAACGCGATCCGGCCGTCGCCGCGCCATTCGGCCAGCAGCAGGCTCGTGATCAGGAAGCCGCTGAGGACGAAGAAGGCGTCGACACCGAGGTAGCCGCCGCGCGCCCAGGAGACGTCCCCGTGGTACAGCAGCACGGCGGCGACGGCCATCGCCCGGACTCCGTCGAGCGCGGGCATATAGGCGAGGCGGTCGTGTTGCGGCGATGCGCTCGACAGCGCCACTGCCAGTCGCTACCCCCCGGTAGCCCGCCGGACCGAGACGGCGGGACGCCAGCGGGGGGAATTGTACCAATCGGAGGGCTCTGGGCGCTTTGCCCGGAGCGGTCAGCTCAGGGCTGGAGGAGGCGGCCCAGGCGGCGACCGGCGACGCGGACGCCCACCACGCCCATGATCACCAGATATGCCGCGTGCAGGAGGAGCGTCCAGCTCAGGTCGCCGAACGCGAGCGAGCGCACAAGGACGACGCCCTGGTAGAGGGGTGTGACCTGGATGACCCACTGGAGGCCCGTCGGGTACCGGGAGAGCGGGAAGAACGTCGCCGAGAACAGGAACAGCGGGATCAGCGCGAGGTTGACGTAGTCGAAGTCCACGAAGGACCGCATGAACGTCGTGGCTGCCATGCCGGCGCCGGCGAACGCGAAGCCGATGAGCATCGCCGCCGGGAGGCAGAGGATCCCCCACGGCGACTCGACCAGTCCGAGCAGGGTCATCGTGACGAGGAAGGCGGCAGCGTAGATGGACCCTCGCAGCAGCGCCCAGGAGAGCTCGCCGAGGGCGACGTCGGTCGCACGAAGCGGCGTCGCAAGCATGGCGTCGAAGCTGCGGGCGTACTTGAACTTGAAGAAGAAGTTGAACGTCGTGTCGAACACCGACCCGTTCATCGCCGCCACCGCGAGCAGTCCGGGCGCGACGAACGTGTCGTAGTCGACCGTCTGGCCCCCGACGTGCACGCTTCCCACGAGCGCGCCGACGCCAACACCGATCGAGAGCAGGTACAGCAGGGGCTCCACGAAACCGGTGAGGAAGATCACCCACTGGCGCCGGTACGCCAGCATGTCGCGCTCGATGACGTGGACGAAGAGGGAGCTCACTGCGTCAGCTTCTTCGTGAACGAGCGTGTCCCCCAGTACCAACCGGCGACGACGCAGGCGACGAGCACCGCCACGTGCGCGACCGCGGGGAAGAAGTCGATGGACCCCGTCATCGCGCCCCGGCACAGCTCGACGCCGTGCCACAGCGGGGACAGCCACGCCAGCCGCTGAAGCGCATCGGGCAGCTGCGAGACGGGAAAGAACGTCCCCGAGAACAGGAACAGCGGCATGATGCCGATCCGGAGGATCACCGGGAACCGGGCGTCGGTCTCCTGCGTCGCCGAGAACGCGGTCAGCGGAGCGGCGAACGCGGTGGCGCAGAGCGCGGCAGCAGGTATTGCGAACACACCCCACGGTGAGACCACCGCGCCGAGGATCGCGGCGACGATCAGGAAGATCGACGCGCCGACCGCCGACCGAACGGTCGTCCAGGCGACCACACCGGCGTAGACGTCGGCCGGGCGCACCGGCGTCGCGACCATGGCGTGGAAGGTCCGCACCCATTTGGTGCCCGCCATGACGGGCCAGAGCGACTCGGCACCGGCGCCGAGCATGGCGCTCGCCGCGAGGAGCCCCGGAGCCACGAACGCGTCGTACGGCACGCCGCCGACGTTGCCCGTCTTCTCCTGGACTAGCCCGCCGAGGCCGAAGCCGATCGCGGCCAGGAAGAGCAACGGGTTGAGGACGTAGAACGTCGCCGACCCTCGCCAGAACCGGCGGAAGATCTGCGCCTGGTGCTCGACAACACGGACCGTCAGCGGAGTGGCCATCACTCCTCCAGCGTGCGGCCGGTCAACGTCAGGAACACGTCCTCGAGCGAGCTGCGCCGAACCAGCACGGATGCGGGATTCACGCCGTCGTCCGTCAGGCGGTCGGCGTCGGCCTCGCCGTTCGACGTGTACACGAGGATGCGGTCGGCCAATGCCTCGTAGCGTTCACCGATCGCGGCGACGTGCGGCAGGGCGTCCTCCCGCTCGTCGTCCGTGTTGAACCGCAGCTCGACGACTTCGCGCGTCGAGTGCTGGTCGATGAGCTGGCGCGGCGACCCCTCGGCGACGATGCGCCCGTCGTCCATGATGACGAGGCGGTCGCAGAGCTGCTCGGCTTCGTCCATGTAGTGCGTGGTGAGCACCAGCGTCACGCCCTGGCGCTTCAGCCGGTAGAGCCGTTCCCACACGAGGTGGCGCGCCTGTGGGTCGAGGCCCGTCGTCGGCTCGTCGAGCAGCATCAGCTCGGGCCGGTTCACGAGCGCACGGGCGACGGTGAGGCGGCGCCGCATCCCACCCGACAGCAGGTCGACCCGGTCGTTCCGACGATCGGTCAGCTGGACGAACTCGAGCAGCTCGTCGGCCCGCTCGCGGACGTCGCTCCGGGACAGGTCGAAGTAGCGGCCGTAGATGAGCACGTTGTCGCGCACCGTCAGCTCGAGGTCGAGCGTGTCCTCCTGGGGCACGACGCCGAGACGGGCGCGGATGCTCGTCCCGTCGGTCTCCGGGTCCATGCCCAACACGCGCAGCTCGCCGTCCGAGACCGGCGAGATGCAACCGATCATCCGCATCGTCGACGTCTTGCCGGCCCCGTTGGGCCCCAGGAAGCCGAACGCCTCCCCTTGCTCGACGCGAAAGTTGACGGCGTCGACCGCGACGAAGTCGCCGAAGCGCTTCGTCAGCCGACGTCCCTCGATGAGCGGGGCAGGAGACACGCCGGCCGACGCTATCGGCGGCCGCGGCGACCGCGCGCCGAATAGGACGCGTAGCCGGGCCGGGTCGGATCAGCGGCGCTCGACTCGGGTGATGCCTCGGCGGTCGCGCCACGTCTCGATGACGAGATGGTCGGGTGGGTCGCCGCCGAGGGTGGTGAGGACGATCTCGTCCACCTCGACGCGGAAGAGATGGAACGGCTGGGGAGGCTCCTCGCCCTTCGCCTCACGTTCCTGCCCCACGAACCGGGCGAATGTCTCCCGGTCGGTGACCTCCTCGGCCCGACCGGAGAGCTTGGCGTCGCCGTCCGGCATCTCGGGGTCCACCATGGCGCTGTGCAGCGCCAATCGCGGGTCGCGTTGGAGGTCCTTCGCCTTGCGCGAGTCCGGCATCATGCCGAGCCAGAGCTCGCCGTCGCGGAAGGACGCTTCTTGACCGCTGATCCGCGGCGAGCCGTCGGCGCGCAACGTGGCCAGCGTCTTGTGGATGTGCGCGTCGAAGCTCCGTTGCACGGCGGCCGAAAGCTGCGGAGCCGCCTTCCTCACGTCGTCCCACGTCGCCACGGAACCGATGTTCGCGGCTAGCCCAGGGGGTGCACCACTTCGAAGCGCGCGTCGAAGACCTTGTCCGGGACACGCAGGTCGTCGCTGTCCTCGTACACGGTCCTGATCGCGCCCACGTCACCGAGGGCGATGACGTCGGCCACCGTGTCGGTGAGCGAGGCGGTCGCGGCGTCCGGCTCCTCTTGGAACGTCATCGCTCCCCAGACGTCCCAGGGCAGGAGCTCCATCTTGTTGAGCGCGGCGAGCTCGCGCACGACGTTGGCCTGTACGAACCACAGTCCCCAGAACTCGAAGATCCCGAAGTTGCCGGGCTCGGCTCGACCGGTGCGGCACTGCTGCCACGCCTCGCCGGCGGGCAGGAACGGGCCGGGCGGCAGGTCCTCGGTGTCGAAGTCGGCGGTGATCGCCGCCCGCTGCACGTCGTCGAGCTGGGCGTCGATCCTGACCCACCGATGCTCAGCCTCGTTCCAGTACTCGGTCACCCAGTGGTCGACGTACTTGCCGGGCTCGAAGTACATGCCGAAGCCGCATCGTGCCCGCGCCGGGATACCGGCGTGGCGCAACAACGCGCAGCTGAGCGTACTGAAGTGCCGGCAGTTACCGACCATCCGCTCCTCGACGGGCCGGGCCACGGACAGGGGGCCGGGATCGAGCCGTCGAATCACGTCGGTCATCTCGACCGCCGACCTCGACTGCAGGTCGGTCAGCCGATCCTCGGGCACCTCGAATCCGTATGCGCTCGCCCACATCTCGTGGACGAGCAGCCCCGGTACCGCCCGGCACAATCCCACCGGGTCGGTCGGGAGCCCGTCGAAGACTTCCGCCGGGACACCGGTCAGGTCCGTCATCGGGCCCGGCGCGGCGTAGTACTCGAGCATCTTGTCGGGCTCGGGCATCGTCATCTCCTCACACTCGGCGGTCGTCGAGCTCGTGCAGCGCGAACTGCAACTCGGTGACCCAGGTCGCGGGATCGCCGCTGCATTCCAGGTACACCTCGCGGCTGAAGCCGTCGATCTGCTGACCCGTGTCGTCGGCCCATCGCAACAACGCGCGATATCCCTCCTCGACGCGCGCCATCGACCCGCGATGGATCGTCGCCGCGGCCCGGGCAACAGCGGGAAGATCGGCGACGACGATCCGGTCCGACCTGACTGTGCCGCCCTCGTCGATCGGGACGGACGCCATGACCGTGATCGGTGAGTCCGGGTCCTCGCTCGGCTCGTACAGCGCGATCTGCGGGCCGGCCGGGGCGACACCCAGCCGATCCAGCTCGCCGTAGAGCTCGCCGAACAAGCGGCCGAAGATGGGGCCGAGCGTGTCGTTCCCGAACGCGGTCGCGGTCGTGTCCACCATGGCGACGTGGCGCGGCTCGAGGGGCTTGACGACGACGTCGTAATCGCCGACGCGACCTTCGGTCTCGATCTGGCGGAGCCGGGCCTCGACCCGCGACAACCGTTCGGCTTCTGCCGCCATGCGGTCGCGCGCCTCGGCATGACGGAGGCGCAGCATGCCGCGCAGCTCGTCGACCGACACCTCGTCGTCGACGACCTTGCGGACCTCGGTGAGCGGGAGACCGAGGTCGCGGAGGGCGAGGATCTGGTTCAGCCGTTGGAGCTGGTCGGCGCGATACCAGCGATACCCGGTCTGCGGGTCGACCTGCGCCGGCCGCAAGAGGCCCACGTCGTCGTAGTGGTGCAGCGTCCGCACGGAAACCTGGGCCACACGGGCGAACGCTCCGATCCCGAACACGACTCCATACCTACAACCTCACGCGACGTCAGGGTCAAGGGCGGGCGACCCGGACCAACCAGGCGACCGTGAGGTCCGGAATTGTCCGCTTTTCGCGGCGGTCACTGCGGCCATGAGCCCCGAACGCCGAGCATGGACGACGAACGCCTGCCCCTACAATTCCCGCGTGGGAGACCTTGTCGCCGATCGTTACGAGCTGCTCGAGGTGCTCGGGCAGGGCGGTGACAGCGAGGTCGTGCGGGCGATCGACCGTCGCCACGACCGTCTCGTGGCGCTGAAGCTACGCCGGCTCGCGCCCGACGAGGAACGCGAGCCCCTGCTCGCAGAGGGGCGCACGCTCCTGGAGCTGACGCCGCATCCCGCGCTCGCCGTCGTGCGCGACGGCTTCTTGCTCGGCGACCGGCACGTGCTCGTCATGGACTGGGTCGACGGAACGCACGTGGGACGAATCGTGCGCGAACGCGGTGATCCCGGGCTCGCGGTGGCCACCGTCCTCGGCGAGCTACCCGCGGTCGCCGACGCGCTCGATCATCTCCACCAACACCGACCGCGAGTGATCCACGGCGACGTTCGGCCCGAGAACGTCATCATCACGCCCGACGGCGACGCCCGCCTCGTCTTCGGCGTCGCTGCCCTCGGGGCACGGGTGACCGACGCCCCGAACGCGTATCACGCCCCCGAGCTGCGCGACGGCGTGAAGGCCGGCCCGGCGTCCGACGTGTTCGGGCTGGCGGCGACGATCGTGTACGCGCTCACCGGCCGACCGCCTGCGCCCGGCCCGGAGATCGATTGGGAGGGCGTCTCGCCCGAGCTCGCGAAGCGGCTCGACCGCGTGCTGCGGCGCGCGCTCGATCCCGACCCGGTCCGGCGCCCGCCCACCGCGAACGACCTGCTCGGACGCATCGTGGCGGCACGCGACAGCGTGCTCCCGGCCGGCGTCGTGACCTTCGCGCTCACCGACATCGAAGGGTCGACCGCGCTCTGGGAGGCGCATCCGGACGTCATGGCGGGCGTGATCGTGCGCCACTACGAGCTCGCCGCCGAGATCGCAGAGACGCACGGTGGGCGCATGCCCCGGTCGCAGGGCGAGGGCGACAGCACGCTGACGGCGTTCGCCCGTGCGACCGACGCCGTCGAAGCCGCCCTTGCGTTCCAACAGGCCATCACGGCGGAACGGTGGCCGGAGAGCATCGAGCTGCGGGTGCGCACCGGCCTCCACACCGGCGAAGCGCAGATCGAGCACGGCGACTACTTCGGCGCCGCGTTGAGCCGAGCCGCCCGCCTGCGGGCGCTCGGTCGGGGCGGCCAGGTGCTCGTCTCGCAGGCCACCGCCGAGCTGGTCGCCGACCGCCTGCCGTCCGGCGTCTCGCTGCGCGACCTCGGCCGGGTGCAGCTGCGCGGCTTCGGGCGCGCCGAGCAGGTGCATCAGATGTGCGCGCCCGGCCTTCCCGACACCGGCGACGTGATCGCGCTCGCCGGGAGCCAAGCCGACGAGGCGGCGCGCCTCCCGTTCCCGATCGCGCTCCCTCCCGGTGTGACGCGCTTCGTCGGCCGTGCCGGCGAGCTCGCGGAGCTCCGGACCCCGTGGAAGCGCTCCGTCCACGCTTCGCAACGGCGCCTCGTGCTCGTCGGCGGGGACCCGGGCATCGGCAAGAGCAGGCTCACCGCGGAATTCGCGCGCGACGTCTACGAGAACGGCGCGACGGTTTTGTTCGGCCGCTGCTACGAGGAGAACGTCGCCCCGTACCAGCCGTTCGTCGAAGCCATCGAGCAGTACCTGCGTCACGGCGACCCGGCCGACGTGCGAGCCGACCTGGTGCGAAGCGGCACGCTCCTGGCCCGACTCGTCCCGGATATCAGCTTGCGGTTCCCCGATCTCCCCGAGCCCGTCCGGGCCGAGCCCGACACCGAGCGCTACCTCATGTTCGAAGCGGTCGACGCGCTGCTCGGCGGCATCGCCAAGCGGGCGCCGGTGCTCCTCGTGCTCGACGACCTCCACTGGGCCGATCGCCCCACGCTCGCATTGCTCGGCCATCTCGCCCGCCACACCGAGGCGGCGCCTCTCGTCCTCCTCGGCACCTATCGCACGAGCGAGGTGGTCGGCGATCACCCGCTGCGCGCGGTCGCCGCCGACCTCGCCCACGACGGCGTCTCCGAGGAGATTGCGCTTGCGGGATTGAGCGAAAACGAGGTCGGCGAGCTCATCGACGCGACGAGCGACCTCGAGCCACGCCCCGGGTTCGTGCGCAGCGTCCGGCGCGAGACCGCGGGCAACCCGTTCTTCGTCCAGGAGATCTGCTCGCACGTCGGGGAGACGGGCGCGGCGGCGAGCTCGTTCACGCTCGAGACGCTCGGGGTCCCCGATGGCGTGAAGCAGGTGATCGGGCGGAGGATCGCGCGCCTTCCCGAGGGCACCGAGCGGCTCCTCACGATCGGCGCTCTGATCGGACGCGAGTTCGAGCTCGACCTTCTCGTCGACGTCGCCGGTGACGACGAGGACGCCGTGCTCGACGCGCTGGAGCACGCATGCACGGCGCGGCTCGTCGAGGAGGTCGCCGGCACGATCGGTCGCTACTCGTTCGTGCACGCGCTCACGCGCGAGGCGCTCTACGACTCGCTCGGCGCCACCCGCCGGGCGCGCCTCCACCGACGGGTCGCCGAGGCGATCGAGTCCCGGTACGCCGATGAGCTCGAGGATCACTTCGCCGCGCTGTCGTTCCACTACGCGGCCGCGGGAAGCGACGTGCCCAAGGCGGTCGAATACGCGGGCCTCGCCGGTCAGCAGGCTCTCACGCGGCTCGCGCACGAGGACGCGGCGAAGCAGTTCGAGCGCGGCCTCGATCTCCTCGCCGAGCAGGACCGGGCGCGGTGCGATCTGCTCCTCGGGCTGGCGGAAGCGCGCCGGCGCGCCGGCGACGTCCCCGGGTCGCAGACCGCCTTCGCGGAGGCGGGCGGGGTCGCTCGCACGCTCGGCGACGCCGAGCGTCTCGCACGGGCCGCGGTCGGGAGTTTCCGCGGCCACGTCATGGCGAACCCCGGCTGGCACGAACCCGTGATCGCGTTGCTCGAGGACGCCCTCGAGCTGCTCCCCCACGAGGACAGCGCCCTCCGCTCGCGCGTGCTGGCTGCGTTGTCGCTCGAGCTGTACTTCACGCCGCAGCAGCAGCGGGGCCTTGTCATCGGCTCGGAGGCCATCGAGATGGCGCGGCGAGTCGCCGATGACGACGCGCTCGCATTCGCGCTCGCCAACGCGCACACCGCGCTCTCCGATCCCGGCCACCTCGACGCCCGGCTCACGGTGTCGACCGAGCTCGTCGACGTCAGCGAGCGTGTCGGCAATCCCGAGCTCGCGTACGTCGGTCACGTGCACCGAGCGTGTGACCTCCTCGAGCTTTCTCGCGTCGATGACGCGCGGCGGTCGGCACGCGCTGCGGCCGAGATCGTCGAGGACCTGGGCCAGCCGATGCAGCGCTACTTCGTGATCTGGCTCCAATCGACGCTCGCGCTCCTCGAGGGCCGCTTCGACGAGGCGCAGCGCCTCTCGGACGAGGCCCTCGAGATCGGCATCGCCGCCGACCACCCCGATGCGTTCGTCGTGTGGGGTACGCAGGCGTTGGTGCTCGGATGGCAACGCGGCGAGGTCGGGCATCTCGTCGAGCCCGCGCAGCAGCTGCTCGAGCAGTTTCCCGACCTGACAGCGTGGCCGGCGGCGGTGGCGTTGGCCGAGGTCTTGGGCGGCCTGCATGACGAGGCGCGTGAAAGGCTCCGCGTGTACAGCTCGGATCTCGACGTCCTCGACTTCGACGCGATCTGGATGCCGGCGCTCGTGTCATTGACCGAGGTGTGCCGCATCGCAGACGCGCCCGAGTTCGCGGCGTCGATCTACGAACGCCTCGTCCCGTACGCGCAGACGCTGTGCGTCGTGAGCCTGAACCTGTCGGAGATGGGCCCGGTGAGCCGGGCGCTCGGAGTTCTCGCGACGCTGATGGGCGACTACTCGCGCGCGGAGCTGCACTTCACCGACGCGCTCACGACGAGCGAGCGCATCGGTGCTCCCCCGCACGTCGCCCGGACGTCAGCCGACTACGCCCGGATGCTCCTGGCGCGCGGCGCGGCCGGCGACGCCCAGCGCGCGCATGCATTGCTCACGCAGGCGCGTTCAATCGCCGAGCGAATCGGACAGACTGCTGTGGTGGCCGACGTCGCCGGCCTCGCTGAACAGCGCGCAGAGGCGTAAGCCCTCAAACGGTGCGGACGTTCTGCGCTTCCTCGCCCTTCTTGCCGGGCGCGATGTCGAACTCGACGCGCTGTCCCTCGTCGAGAGTCCGGTATCCGTCACCCTGGATGGCCGAGAAGTGCACGAAGACGTCGTCCCGCCCCTCGATGGCGATGAACCCGTAGCCCTTCTCTGCGTTGAACCACTTGACCGTGCCGGTCGTAGCCATGCGTTGCTTCGCTCCTTGCCGTTCCCGACCGAGTCAGCATCGGCGTCGGGATGTAAATACGAAGGTCAGTGGCGCGTTGCGAATCGATTCGGACCGGAACGGTACGAGGGCGGTCGTACCGCGATGTCTCGTTCGTGCCGCATCCGCCGCGACCGAAGCTGACTCGCTGACTGTATCGCAGCGCACAAACCATCAACCCGCGCCGCGGCAAATCACCCGGTTCGGGCGAAGCCTTCGGGTTCATGAGCATTTGGATGTCATCTCGGTTTTCGTCACCAACTTCCGATCCGGCCGAAGCGCGCCTCCTGACGCCGGTACGAGCACGTAGCGTGACGCCCGTGAGCTCTTCACGGCTGCGAACCGGCGTGCTCGCCGCCGCCGATGCGGACGCGGTGGCGAGTTGGGCGGGCGCGATCGAGTCGTGGCCGGTCGGCACCCACGTCTGGGGCCAGTACGCCGAGCAGATCGCCGACCGGGTGGCCGTGTGCCGCACCGAGAACGTCTCGGCGTGTCACCCCGGCGTCGCCGCTCTCGTCGAAGGCCCGCTCGGTGAGCTCGCCACCGGCACGCTCGGCGAGCCTGCGGTCGCGTTCAAGGACAAGATCAACTACAAGCACCCGGGCGGAGCAGGATTCCGGCCGCATCAGGACCGGCTCGCGTACCCGGGGGTGGGGCGCGTGCTGTCGATCCTCGTCGCGATCGACGAGTGCACGACGGAGTCGGGGTGCCTCTGGCTGGCCGAGGGCGTCGACGAGCTGCTGCCGACCGACGAGCGCGGGGTGGTTCGTGCCGACGTCGTCGATTCCCTGCGCTGGGCGCCGGCCGAGCTCCAGGCCGGCGACGCGTTACTGCTCGACGGACTCGCACCGCACTACAGCGAGGCCAACCGAGGCGACCGGCGCCGGCGGGTGCTGGTCGCCAGCTACGCCCCGGCCGGCGAGCACTACTCGCGCGATCTCTACTACTCGTCGCGCGCGGAGACGATGCGCCGGGCGTCGCAGGAGGACGGACGGTTCCGGATCAGCACGCTGGCCGACTTCGACGGTGTCGAGGTCAGTACCGAGGGTGCCGCGCCGGACCACTGCACGCATCCCGAGGTCGCGGCGGGCTGACCGTCTGGTCCTGGCCCCCCGGGTCCGCCCGAGCCCGCAGGGGTCTCGACGCCCCGGCGGTCACATGCGAACATGTGTTCGTGTCCGGCGAGGCGACCATCCTGCATGCCGACCTCGACGCCTTCTACGCCTCGGTCGAGCAACGGGACGATCCTCGCCTCCTCGGCCGCCCGGTCATCGTCGGGGCCGGCGTCGTCCTCGCCGCCAGCTACGAGGCGAAGGCGTTCGGAGTCCGGACGGCGATGGGCGGCGCCCAGGCCCGCGCACTCTGCCCGCAGGCGGTCGTGGTCGAGCCCCACATGTCGGCGTACACGAAGGCGAGCGAGGCGGTCTTCGAGGTGTTCGAACGGACAACCCCGCTGGTCGAGGGCTTGTCGATCGACGAGGCGTTCCTCGACGTCGGAGGGCTCCGGCGCCTTTCCGGCCCGGCGACGGAGATCGCCGTGCAGCTCCGGCGCGACGTCCGCGAGCGAGTCGGCCTGCCGATCACGGTCGGCGTGGCCAGGACCAAGTTCCTGGCCAAGGTGGCGAGCGCCGTAGGCAAGCCCGACGGCTTGCTCGTCGTGTCTCCTGACCGGGAGCTGGCGTTCCTGCACCCGCTCCCGGTCGAGCGCCTCTGGGGCGTCGGACCGGTGACCGCCGAGAAGCTCCGCAGCCGCGGGATCGCCCGCGTCGCGGAGGTGTCCGAGCTCGGCGAGGGCGCGCTCGTCGCCATGCTGGGCAAGGCGTCGGGGCGGCACCTCCACGCGCTCGCGAACAACCGGGACCCGCGTCCGGTACAGGTCGGGCGGCGCCGACACTCGATCGGGTCGCAGCATGCACTCGGACGTGCACCGAAGACGCCGGATGACGTCGACGCCGCCGCCGTCGCGCTCGTCGATCGCGTCACGCGTCGGATGCGTGCCGCCGGGCGCGTGGGCCGGACCGTCATGTTGCGGCTCCGGTTCGACGACTTCTCGCGCGCGACGCGGTCGCACACGCTGTCGCAGGCGACGGCGCAGACGAGGACGATCCTCGACGCCGTGCGGGAGCTCCTGGCGGCGGCCGCGCCGACCATCGAGCGACAAGGGCTCACACTCGTGGGCATCTCGGTGGGCAACCTCCACGACGACGCCGCGGTCCAGCTCGCATTGCCGTTCGACCGGCGGCGTGCCGGCGCCGACGGTCTCGACGCGGCCGTCGACGAGGTACGGCACCGGTTCGGTTCGACCGCGGTCACCCGCGCGGTGCTGCTGGGACGTGACCACCATCCGTCCGTGCCGCTCCTCCCCGATTGAGACGCCGGCCCGCTCTGATCTGCTGGACTGAGGGCATGACGAGCGCCGAGCTCCTCGTGGATGCCTTCGGGAGGATCCGCGCCACGGTCCACGAAGCCGTGCGCGGCCTGACACCCGAGCAACTGACGGTGCGCGTCGACGCGGATGCCAACTCGATCGCGTGGTTGGTGTGGCATCTGACTCGCATTCAGGACGACCACATCGCGGCGGCCGCGGACGTCGAGCAGGTGTGGACGTCCGCCGGCTGGGTGGAGAGGTTCGGGTTGCCGTTCGACTCCCGCGCGACTGGATACGCGCACAGTTCCGCCGACGTCGCCGCGGTCACGGTGGAGTCAGGCGATCTCCTCGTCGGCTACTACGACGCCGTGCACGACCAGACGATCCGGTTCGTCGAGCGGATCACCGACTCCGGCCTGGACCGGATCGTGGACGAGTCCTGGGATCCTCCCGTAACGCTCGGCGTCCGGCTCGTGAGCGTGATCAACGACAACGACCAGCACGCGGGTCAAGCGGCATTCGTGCACGGGATCGTCCTGCGCCGGTAGCACCGCGCGCGGCGCCAGACGCACCGACGAAGATCTTCACGTCTCGCGCCGGTACGATCCGGGTCGAGATGGCCGAGCGTTCGGCACGATCCTCCGTTCCGGAGCCCGAGGGCGGACTGGCGTTCAGGGACCCCGCCAAGCGGCGTGGCCTGCACTTCGACGTCCTGCCCATGGCGAAGCTCGAGGTCATCTCACACCAGCGCAAGGCGAGCGACGCGCACGTGAAGCGGGTCATGGACTCCATCGATCGCGTGGGCTTTCTCGCGCCGGTGGTGGTCGTCGAGCGCGACGGCGGCGCCGGATACCTGATCATCGACGGCCAGCACCGGTACCTCGCCGCCAAGGAGCTGGGCTTGCGTCGCATCCCGGCCGTCATCGCGCCGCGCGACGTCGCCCGGCGGATGCTCACGCTCAACGTCGAGAAGGAGCCGAACATCCGGGAACGGTCGGCGGTTGCGCTCTCGATCTACCGCGAGCTCGTCGACACGGAGCCTGACATGACCGAGGACGACCCCGAGGTCGCCGATGCGGTCCAACAGGCGCACTACGTCACGCTCGGGCTCGGATACGCGGCGTCGGGCCGGCTGGCCGGCAGCCAGTTCGAGCCCATCCTCCGAAAATGCGACGGGTTCATGGACACACCGCTCGCCGAGTCGCTCCCGGTACGCGAGGCACGCGCCGGCCGTGTGGTCGAGGCCCATCGGCTCGTGCGCGCCGTCACCGACCGGCTGAAGGAGATCGGCGCGTGGCACGAGTTCGCCGGCGCGCAGATCATCTCCTACGCCAACCCCTTGAAGCGGGCACGGAAGCAGCACTCCTTCGACCAGACGTTCGACAAGCTCATCGCGAAGCTGGAGACCTTGGGCGAGCACCCTGAGAAGGCCCTCCGCGGCGGCGGCTAGCGTCTCGCCTGCATGAAGCTCTGGAGCGACGAGCTCGAAGCGATGCGGCCCCGGCTTCGTGAAGAAGCCGACGCGTTCATCGCCTCGTTCGCATCGGAGCTCGACGACCCGAGCCTTCCCGTCCCGGAGCGGATCGCGAGGCAACGCGCCGCGCACGAGGAGCGCGTGCTGCGCTCGGAGATGGCGGTGGACCGGGAGATCTCCGGGCCCGCCGGACCGGTGCGGCTCCGCACGTTCGTCCCCGACCGCGTCGACGGCGTTCTGCTGCACATCCACGGCGGCGGGTTCGTCACCGGATCACCGGAGATGACCGATCTCCTCCACGAGATGCTGAGCAAGCAGCTCGATCTCGCGTTCGTCAGCGTCGATTACCGGCTCGCGCCCGAACACCCTTACCCCGCCGGCCCGGACGACTGCGAGGCGGCGGCACTGTGGGTGCTCGAACACGCCAAGCGCGAGCTCGGCTCGGACCGTCTGCTCATCGGGGGCGAGTCCGCCGGCGCGCACCTGGCGGCGTGCACGCTGCTCCGACTGCGCGACCGTCACGACGCAGTCGACCGGTTCGGCGCGGCCAACCTCGTCTTCGGGATCTACGACCTCGGCGGGACCCCGAGCCAACGCGGGGTGACCGAACGGCCCGACCTCCTCACCGCCGAGCAGATCCAGTACTTCGCGGAGCTGTTCACGCCCGGCCGGTCGGTCGAGGAACGGCGTGTTCCCGACATCTCACCGCTCTACGCCGACCTGCACGGACTGCCGCCGGCGCTGTTCACCGTCGGCGCCGACGATCATCTCGTCGACGACACGCTCTTCATGGCCGCGCGCTGGGCGCTGGCCGGGAACGAAGCCGAGCTCCTCGTGTACCCGGAGAGCCCGCACGGGTGCATCGGCATGCCCAGCGTCTTCGAACCGTGGTTCGCGACGCTCACGGACTTCCTCCGGCGACCCACGAAGGGCGCCTGACGGCGAGAATCGAGCTTGTCGCCCTCGGACCGACTATTGCTTGGCGTAGTCGGCGAAGCCCTGCCAGTCGATGACGACGCACGGCTCGTTTCCGACGATCCAGGCGTCGTGACCCGGCGGGCACACCATGAAGTCCCCCGGGCCGAATTCCATCTCCTCGCCGTCGTCCATGACGACCTTCATCCGGCCGGAGATGAAGTAGCCCATGTGGGCGGCCTGGCAGCTGTCGGTCTTGGCAATGGGCTTGACGTGCTTGGACCACTGCCAACCGGGCTCGAACGTCGCCCGGCCGATGGGGCCGCCTTCCATGTTGACGAGTTCGAGTTTGCCCGTCCCGTCCTCGAACGGCCGAGTCTCCTCGGGCGAATCGAGGCTCTTCCGGATCATTCCAGCCATACCTGCCTCCCATCGTTCGAGCGCCGTCGTGCCGACCCCCGTTCGGGCGGTCCGCCGCAGTGAGGCGCGGGCACGAGCGTAGGACCGTCGGGCGGAGGGGTAAACAGGTGGCCTGGATCACAAGCTCGACGAGCACACCGGACTCGAGATCACGTTCCAAGAGCATTCGCAGGGCTGCTGCGGCGGCGCTGGGGCTCGAGCGGCGAAACCTCGGGGTCGCGAATGCCCGACCGGCGACGACGAGGAGGACTGACAATGCCATCG
This sequence comes from Acidimicrobiia bacterium, assembly GCA_036498645.1. Lineage (GTDB taxonomy): Bacteria > Actinomycetota > Acidimicrobiia > IMCC26256 > JACDBD01 > JALZAA01. The sequence continues at coordinate 40,074 of DASYFC010000098.1, forward strand.
CTCAACTGGCATGACCTTGAAAGCTTCGAGCCCGGAGCGTTTTACCGGCAGATGGAGTCGGGAAAGACAGTGCAGTTCGTCGGCGTCGCTTCGATGCCCGAAGTCGACGGCGGGGATGTCGGCGTCTTCCGCTTCACGGAGGGCGGCAGGTGCCTCATCGCCACGAAGGGGCGCTACGAGCAGGGACAGACCTTCACACCCATCGCCGAATACGAGGAACCGGACGAGGCCACGACGGCAGAATGGCGCGCCTTTGTCGAAAAGGACGAGCCATGAAGTCCGGGCTCCGTGCCGAGGTCCGTCACAATGTGCCGCGCTCGAGGTACGAGATCACCCTCGACGGTCGCGTCGTCGGTTTCGCCGAGTACGCGAGAAACGGTGACACGGTGGTCTTCCCGCACACGGAGATAGAGCCGTCGATGCGCAACCGTGGTCTCGCCGCGGAGCTGGTCCGCGGCGCGCTCGATGACGTGCGCGCCCGAGGGAACACAGTTGTCGCGCAGTGCTGGTACGTGGCCGAGTTCATCGACCAGCACCCGGAATACGCCGACCTCCTCGCACAGAAGTAGTTCGCCGATCTCGCGAGACGAAGGGGTGCTCGCGGCTCAGTGGATGACTTCGCCGACGAAGTGGATCCCGAGGCCCACGAGCCCGCCGACAACCGTCCCGTTGATGCGAATGAATTGGAGATCGGGACCGAGCAGGAGCTCGAGCTTGCGTGAGGTCTCCTCGGCGTCCCAGCGCGCCAGGGTGCCGCTGACCAGGCCGGCGATCTCGGCGTGGAAATGCTCCCCGACGTATCGAACGCCCCATTCGATGACGTCATCGACCTTCGCCGCGAGCGCGGGATCGCTGCGAAGTCGGCTACCGGCGGCGCCAACCGCGTCGGCGAGGCGCTGACGCAGCTCGGACTCGGGGTCGGCGGCCTGGGACCGCAGCGCCGCCTTGGCGTCGATCCAGAGCGAGCCGAGCCAGTCGCGCAGCTCGGGGTGGTCGAGCAGCTCGCCCTTCAGCTGCTCGCCGCGCGCGCGGTACTCGGGTGAATGCTCCAGACGTTCCGCGAGCTGGTTGATCCAGTCGTCCAGGCGAACCCGGAGCTCGTGGTCGGGGTCGGCATTGATGGAGTCGAAGAAGCTGCAGAGACCGTCGAGGAGACGATCGAAGATCCGATGGTCGATCGCGGTCGGCACCCACCACGGCGACTCCTCCCCGAAGCGCGACCGCAGGGTCTCGCGGTGCTCGTCGAGCGAGCGCCCGACGCCGCGCAAGACGGCGTCGAACAGCTCCTGGTGACGACCTTCTTCGGTCGCGCCGCGCAGCACCTTCCCGGCCAGCGGTGCGAGCGGGACGTTCTCGAGGCCGCGGCGGACCTGCTCATGCAGCACGCCCTGGACGTCCTCGTCGCGCAGCATGTCCGCCAGCTCGACGGCGACATCGGCGACGTGGCGGGCAACCGCCTCCGCGTTCGCCCGGTCGCCGAGCCAGGCGCCCAGGCGCCGAGCGAGATGCGCCTCGCGGAGACGCGCGCTCATCGCATCGGAGCTGAGGAAGTTCTCCTGGACGAACGCTCCGAGCGTCTCGCCGAACTTGTCCTTCCGCTCCACGATGACGGCCGTGTGTGGGATCGGGACCCCGAGGGGGTGACGGAACACCGCGGTCACGGCGAACCAGTCCGCGACGCCGCCAACGAGGGACGCCGCCACGGCCGCTTGGACGTACCCCGTCCATCCCGTGTTGTCACCGAAGACGGTGATGGCGACGAACGCGACGGCCATGACGACGAGCAGCCCGGTGGCGCGCCGCTTCATGGCGTGCAGTCGGTGGATGCGTTGTGCCTCTTCGCGGACGGGCGGCCCGGAGCTCGAGCGAGGTCGCGTCGAGATCGACGGCCGGCCGCGAGACGTGTCGCCCGTTCGGGTCTGCAGCGAGGTCATGACTCGATGAGCTTCGCGATGGGGCTGTCGTTGACGTCGACGGGCACTCCGCTACCGGACACGCTCTGTCGTTACCCGACGCGAGCCCCGCTCATTCGTGGCACCGGCCTGCATCAGACGACCTCTGCTCGATGTCGTGTGTTCATGCGGAGGCGAGATACTGCCCCCGGTCGATGTCGCATGTCAGGCCCGTGAGCGCCGTGTTGCTCATGATTCACTGTTGTCCTATTGCGACATGTTCGCCATCTGCGCGTCCATCGGGCTCACCGGCGGCGGCATGTCCGCGATCTTCATCCGGAGCGCCTTCACGACTGTGTCGTAGATCCCCGAGAAACTCGGGAAGGGCTGGATCGTGTCGCCGAGCACCTCGACCGGGACGTGGGCGCGGATGGCGAGCGTCGCCTGCTGCAGCCACTCACCGGCTTCGGGTCCGAGCGCGTAGGCGCCCGTCAGTCGCTCGCCGTCGCTGAGCAGAGTCATGAACCCGTTCGACTCGGCGTAGACGTGTGTGTACGTCGCGGTCTTCGGCACGTCTGCCACTGGACACGTGGCGCTGTACTCGCCTTCGAGCGCTCCCACCGCCGCGGCCTGAGGATCGGTGTAGGTGACCCGCGGAACGGCTTCGTAGTTCGCGGGCCGCCCGTCGCCGGCGATGTTCTCGGCGACGACGTCACCCTCGTATTCGCCGACGTGCGTCAGCGGCCAGATGCCGGTGACGTCGCCGATCGCCCAGAGACGCTCCCCGGCCCGCAGGTGGTCGTCGACCGGGATCCCGCGGGGGTTGGCCTCGACGCCCACCGTCTCGAGGCCGATCCCCTCGACGCGTGGGCGCCGACCGGTTGCCACGAGCAGCCGGTCGCCCCGCACTTCCGCTCCGCCGTCGAACTCCAGGACGTACTCGTCGCCGTCGCGCCGTGCGGCGGTCGCATGCATCCCGAGCATCAACTCGATGCCGTCCCGGCGCAGAGCCTCGCCGAGCCCCTCGCCCAGCGGCGCAGCCTCGCGGGGAAGCACGCGTTCGCCACCCTCGACGACCATCGCTTCGCCGCCGAGGCGCCGCACGACCTGCGCCATCTCGACCCCGACCGGCCCGCCGCCCAAGATCAGCAGCCGACGCGGGACCTCTTTCATGCCGGTCGCCTCACGGTTGGTCCATACGCCGTCGAGCTCGCGCAGCCCCGGAACCGGTGGCACGATCGGGTCGGCGCCGGCCGCGATGACGACGTGGTCAGCGGTATGACGCTCGCCGTCCACCTCGACCACGCCGGTGCCGGCGAGCTTGCCCGTACCGCGCAGCAGTTCGATGCCACGGTCCGCCAGCCAGCGCTCCTGACCCGCGTCTGAATAGTTCGACACCATGAAGTCCCGCCACGCCAGCGCGTCCCGGACGTCGACCTCCGCCCTCGCACCCGCTTCGCGCGCGGCGTGCACCGCTTCGCCGGGGCGCAGCAACGACTTCGACGGAATGCAGGCCCAGTAGGAGCACTCGCCGCCGACCAGCTCCCGCTCGACGACGGCGACGCGCAGCCCGCGTGCAGCCAGGGCCGCCGCGCAGTGCTCGCCGGGCGCCCCGCCGCCGAGAACGATCGCGTCGTAGTCGCTCATGTGGGCAGCTCCGCGCCCGACTGCTCCGCGATCATGTAGGCGGCATACCAGTCGGGCCAGTTCTCGTCTCTCTGTCCGGTCCGCTTCTCGTGCTCGCCGTGCGCGGCCTCCGCGCGCCGCATCGCGTTCGCCAGGTCGCTCGCGGAGCCGAACGAAGTTGCGGAAGCGTCGACGCGTCCGGGAAGCCGGGTCGTGATCTCCTGCAGCAGCCATTCGTTGCCATCGAGATCCCTGAACGTGGCACGCGAGAAGTAGCTACGACGCTCGGGATCGGGACCGCTGACCGGCCCGTCCGGGCCGAGATGGAAGACCTCGCTCACGTCGGCGCCGGCGGCGACCAGCGCGTCCCGGGCAGCCTCGATGTCGGAGACGACCAGGTACCCCTTGGCCGAACCGGGCGCGGCCGACGTGAGCGGCGCGCCGAATTGCACCGAGCACTCGGACCCGTGCGGTGTCAACTGGACGATGCCCGAGCCCGGCGGCGTGACGTCCTGTCTCCACCCGAGTCTCATGTAGAAGTCCGTCGCGCGGTCGACATCCGAGACGGGGATGACCATCACCTCGAGCTTGCAATCCACGGCGCCACTCATGTCCTGCCTCCTCGGGTGGGGTCCGGGCGGTTGGGTGAGGCCGCCAAGAAGCCGAAGTCAGAAGAGCCCGACGAAGTTTCTCGGAGCGACCCACCCGCTGCAAGAGCGAGATCTGTGATGGGCGCTGCACGCGTGATGGCTGCTCGGCCGGCCGGTGAGAAATGCCGCCGTGGCGGGTCTAGGTGAAACGAGTTTGGATCGAGACGACGGGAGGTCGAAGTGTCTGCATCGGTGCTCTACATGTCGATGTCACTCGACGGGTACATCGCGGGCCCGAACGACGAACCGGGCAACCCCGGCGGCGACGGCTTCGCCCGGCTGCACGAGTGGTTCCTCACTCCGGACGGGGAATTCTTCCGGCCGTCCGGGCCGGCTGGCGAGTTGTACGACGAGATCATGGAGACGGCCGGCGCGATCCTCGTGGGTCGGCGTACCGCCGAGCAGGCCGATCACTGGGGCGGTGATCACCACGGTTCCGGTCTCCCGATCTTCGTGCCCAGTCACCGGCCGCCCGGCCCGTCCGTCGCGAACTATCCATTGGTGACGTACGTGAGCGACGGAATCGAGAGCGCGATGACACAGGCGAAGGCCGCCGCCGGGAACCGGAACGTGATGGTGCACGGCGCGTACACGGCGCAACGGGCGCTGGAGGCCGGGGTGCTGGACGACCTGCAGATTCACCAGATCCCGGTGCTGTTCGGTGGTGGCCGCCGGCTGTTCGAATCGCTGCCGTCGCGTGTCGAGCTGGAGATCGTTCGCGTGGTCGACACGCCGGAGGCAACACACATCCGCTACCGCGTCCGTCGCTGAGCCGAACGGCCGATCAGTTGCGGTAACTCCCCTGGCGGAACTCCTCGACAAGTCCCGGATGGGTCGGACGCCAATCGAGCTCTGCTCGCGCCTTTGCCGCGTCGGAGCTCTGATCGAGCAGGAGGACCTCGGCGAAGTAGTCGCCCAAGCGCGCGCGAGCCTCCTCGTCGGAACCAGGGACCGCTCCTGGAGCGCCGACTGCCACCGCGGCCGCTTCCGTCAGCTCGGCAACGGTTGGGTTCAAACCATCGCCGACGACGTAATAGCCACGAGCCGAATCGTCTTCGAGGACGCGCCGGAAGAAGCCCGCGAGATCGGCGGCGTGCAAGGTCGACCAGTGCTGTTGTCCCGCGCCGATCATGATCAAGTTGCCGGCATCATCTCGGGGTGAGCCGAGCAAGACCCCTGGAACGCCTCCGCCGCCGTCGCCGTAGGCGACGCCCGAGACGATCACGACGCCGCGCATGTCGCGTTCGCTCAGCACCCGGCGTTCGATCGGCTCCCTCCATGCCACCAACGGGGGCGAGTTGAAGGGGGAGTCCTCGCTGATGGACGGGTTGGACCCGTAGACCCATTGACCGCTGATCTGCAGGTAGGGCTTGCCGGTACCTCCGAGGGCATCGATCACCGCGTCGACGACAGCGGAGTCCAGAGCGGCGCTGGTGTTGTCACCGGGGCTGGCGGTGTGGATAGCCGCCTCGGCTGCGCCGAGCAGGCTCGCAACCGCCGATCGATCGGAGAGATCGACCACGGCGACCTCCACACCGCGACTTCGGAGGGCATCCACGTGGGCGTCGTCGCGGACGAGCGCCGTCACCTCATGGCCGTGTTCCAGCAACTCCGTCAGGACGTGAGACCCGACGAACCCTGTTGCACCGGTGAGAGCCACGTTCATCGCAATCCTCCTGGCCTGAACATCACCCTGAAGCTACCAGCCATTCACTTGAACAGTCAAGTACACTGCCGGTGGATACCCTTGACAGCAACACGCGTGGCAGCGCAGTCACTTGAAGCGCCCAGTGAATGGGTACACTCGAGGGATGATCGGATCAGGACCCGAGGGCGCTCCGGAGCCAACGGTGAAATGGCTCACACCCGGCGAGTTGGCCTCGTGGCTCTCCGTGGTCCGGTTGATGAGCTGGCTCCCCTGGTCGATCGATCAGCAGTTGCAGCGCGACTCGAAGCTGAGGATGGTCGAGTACCAGGTTCTCGCCATGCTCTCCGAGAGTCCAGAGCGGACGATGCGGATGAGCTCGCTTGCCGAAGTCACCAACGCGTCGCTGTCCCGGCTGTCCCACCTGGTCGACCGGCTCGAGAAGCGCGGCTTCGTCCGCCGTGAGCCGGACCCCGCCGACGGACGGTTCACGAGGGCCATGCTGGCCGAGAAGGGCTTCCGAGCGCTGGCCGAAGCGGCGCCCGGACACCTGGCACACGTCCGATCGCTGGTGATCGATGTTCTGTCACCAGAGCAGCTGCGACGCCTCGGCCGCGACGCTGACCGCATCATGTCCCACATCGACACGTCCGGCATCAACTAGCTGCCGGAGGTCAGCCAGGACGAACGAATCCGGCGAGCATCTTGCCGATCTCCATGTCGGCGGTTCCGCTCGTGACTGCCGGGTCGCGCGCAGCAAAGGCGCGCAATTCGTCCTCGTCCTCGTCCTCGGCTTCGATGACACCAAGGCCCCACGTTCCGGTGTCATCGAGCACAGGGCCGAAAACCACCATCCGGCCTGAGTCGATGTACGGGCGCCAGTAGGCCGCGTGCCGGCCCATGATTTCGCGCTCGTCGTCGCTCAGGTCGAGCGCGAAGGTCGGACGCGGAGCCTTGAGTCTGAAGACGAAGGTCGACATGGTCGGAGTGTACGAGTGATGCCGGAAGACCATGTCCGCCGATCCGCGCTCGGCCTCTGTGCGCCGAACGCGAACACAGAGCGCCGGCGCGCTCCTCTCCGCCTCGTGACGAACGGCACCGTTACGATGCGGCTCGCGGCGTGGCAGGACGAGGGGGATGATGAGCTACGACGAGGACATCTTTCAGACGTACCTGGGCGAGGTCCCGATGTTCCAGGCGTGCTCGGAAGAGGAGTTGAGCGCCATCGCCTACCTGGCCTCGCCGCGAGCGCTCGAGGCGGGCAGCGAGATCGTCCGCGAGGGAGACACAGGCGACGACTTCTACGTCCTCATGATGGGGACGGCGACAGTCAGTCGCCAGGGCCACGACGTGGGCAACCTCGAGCCCGGCGACTTCTTCGGTGAGCTCGCCCTGTTCGACCCCGCGCGCCGGAACGCAACCATCACCGCCGACGTACCGGTGACCATCGCGGTCATGGAACGCAGCCGGTTCCGTGCCGTCCTGGACGCCATCCCGGCCATGCGTGACGCGCTGTTGAAGGGCATGGCTCGCCGTCTCCACGAAGTCGACGCTCGCGTCTGACGCGTCTCGCTGACGCCGTCGAAGCCCTTACCGCTTCGCAGGCAGTGACCGCGCGTACGTCGTCCCCAGCCCCACCCACCTGGTGAGTTGACGCTTGGTGCGGACGGCATCCGACTCGACCCGGAGCCATCCCTGCATTGCTCGGCCACGCATCTTCATGCGACGAGCATTGGTTGTTGCGACAAGTCGGTCGGACGCGGCCGGGTCGACGCGGACAAGCACCCCGCCCTGGCCGCTGGCAGCCACCGCCATGTTTCCCTTGATGAGGAAGGCGAGGCCGCCGAACATCTTCTTCTCGGTCACGCCCGATTCGCCCACCAGCAGCTGGCGTATTCGATCTGCCAGGTGCTCGTCATAGGCCATGACGCCATCGTAGAGACAGGCCGACCGACGAAGCCTCGAGGCAATCGGCCAGGAATCGGGTCAGCTCTGGATGCGGTAGCGGAGGTTCACGACACCGTTGCCGAACCGGTGCTCCCCCAGCAGGTCCAACTGGAAACGGGCGTCGCTGGGGAATGCGGGCTTCCCTTCGCCGACGAGCACCGGATGAATGAAGAGCTGGCACTCATCGACCAGCCCGGCGTTGAACGTGTGCGCCGCGAGGGTCGCCCCGCCGACGGTCAAATCGCTCGCGGCGGACGCCTTCATCTCGCGGACCGAATCGGCGTCGAAGCGGCGCTCGAGCCGCGTGTTGGTGGTGGAGACTGCGTCCAGCGTCGTGGAGTAGACGATCTTGTCGGCCGCTTGCCAGACGTTCGCGAACTCGGACATGAGCTCCGACTGGGCGGCCAGATCAGGTTGGGTCTCCCAGACGGCCATCGTCTCGTACAAGCGCCGTCCATAGATGTAGGTACCGGCGGGGCGCACAAGGTCGGTGATGAAGGTGAAGACCTCGTCGTTGGGCGCGGTCCACTCGAACCCACCGTGCGCGTCCTCGATGTAGCAGTCAAGGGACACATTCGTCACGTAGATCAGCTTGGCCATGCCGCTCCTCAGGCGCCCGCGTTACGTGGCGTGGCTCGCCTGGCGGGCAGCGACCTCGACCTTGTCTCGATAGCCGGCCCACCAGGCTCCGTCGCCCGGTGGAAGGTTGGACCAGCGGCGATCGGCACCGACGGCGCCGTCGATCAACTCGCGAAGGACGTCGGCGTGGCCTGCGTGACGCTGGACATCGGCGACCACGTGAACCAGCGCCCGGTGAAGGGAAAGCTCCCGGCGACCCTCCGACCACCACGGGACCTCGCCGACGGCATCCAGCGGAAGCGCGTCGATGGTGGCGTCGGAATGGGCCCACGCCCGGTGACAGAAGTCGACGACGCTTTGAGTCGTTTCACCGGCTCTCACCCACATGTCGCCGTTCGGCTCGCCGTCCTCCATCCAGGGCAGCGCTTCTGGAAAGGGCCGCCCGAACACGGATCCGAAGTAGCCCGTTTCGATACTGGCTACGTGCCGGACGAGTCCGAGGAGGTTCGTGCCTGTCGGGACCAGCGGTCTGCGCAGGTCGTACTCCGTGAGCCCATCGAGCTTCCAGAGCATCACCTCGCGGCCCGTCCGCAGGTACTCGTGCAGATCGGCCTTCGGATCCAAGGGCGGCACGATCGCAGTCTGCCATCCGTCGAGCATCACCGAAGTGCCGATTGGGGACGCGCGAGAACGTGACGACCGATTGCCGTTCAACCGTTCGCCACTCCACCGTCGAGCGGGACGGTTGCGCCGAGTCGCGTTTGCCACCATTCGACTGGAACGATTCGCAGGGCGAGGTCAAGCGTGTTCCGGTCGAGCTCCTCCGCGAGTTGCGTGATCACGACGATCCGCGCCGCAAGGTCCTCGCCCGCGATCTGGCCTTCGACCTGCACGGCCGGGCTGCTGCTCGCTCGGCGTTGACGCCGATAGTCCTGAGGCGGCTCGGCGTTGTCCAACAGGCTGACCAGCCAACTGATGTCGCTGGCGAGCTCGACGTGACGGTCGATGACCTCCGCATACACATCCGCGTTGAGCATGACCGCTGCCCATCGGCCGAGGACCTCATCAGTGTGTGCAGCAAGCAGGGTGATCTCCTCGTGAAGCTCGCGACGAAGAGCATCATCCGCGATCGTGTGGCGCACGGCGGCGGTGAGGGGAGGCGTGTCTCGCACTATGCGGCCGTTGGCGTCGACGGATTCAGGCCGCGCCGCGTCGACAGAAAGGAGGCCGACCTGTGCGAGCACCCCCGTCCAAATCAGGCGGGCGTTCCGGACGAGTTCGAGCATCACGAACTGAGCGAGGATGCTCCACCGTTCACGCCTCCTCCGCTCGAGGACTGCGTCGATGACGGCGACAGAGATCATGACGACGATCACACTCGCGGCGAGGCCGGCGAGCAGCGCGTGCCGGGCCCAGAAGTCTCCTTCGAAAACGTCCGAAACGATCCCGGCTGCCAGGGCCAGGAGCGCAGCGATGGCCAGTATTCGGGTGCCGCGGAGAAGCGCTTCGACCGACGGTGAGCGTCGCGGCCCAGCGTCGCGGCGTGTCATGACACGGCAGCGTATTTCGAACCGGAATCGTCGATCACGGCCATCGACGACAGCCGGCCCTCGACTCTCGACTCGTCAACCGTGGCCTTCGTTTGGTACCCGAAGGACTGGCGAGCGCGGAGAGCGACCCGGTCCGGACAGGCGGGGAGCTACGTCGCGCTAAGAGCGTCGTGCGAGCACCCGCCAGGTGGGGGCCTTCGGATCACGGCCAGGGCCGGCGACGAACTCGGCCTCGCCGATCGGCACCGTGACGGTGCCCTTCGGGACGAGAGCGGCGACGAGGGGCCTGCGATCGCGCTCGCGTCGGGCGAGCGTCGGTGGCTTGTCGCACAAGTACTTGTCCCCCCATTGCCTCAGACCGATCAGGGCGACGTGGAGGTCGAGCCCCATGCGCGTGAGCTCGTAGTCGTAGCGATCTTGCCGGGTGCCGTAAGGAATAGCCTCGAAGATCCCCTCTTCGACCAGTCTGTTGAGGCGATCGGCCAAGACGTTGCGGGAGATCCCGAGGCTCTCGTGGAACTCGTCGAAGCGTCGAAGCCCCAAGAAAGCGTCGCGAATGATCAGAAGGGTCCACCGTTCGCCCACAAGCTCGAGGGCGCGCGCGATGGAGCAATTCTGCCCTT
>DASYFC010000099.1:0-21745 GCA_036498645.1 Acidimicrobiia bacterium
GGCGGGTTCCACTGGATCGCCGACGCCGACGTCGTCATCGCCGCCTCGGACGCGCAGTTCTTCGACCCCCACGTCTCGATCGGGCAGGTCGTCGCGCTCGAAGCCATCGGCCTCATCCGCAAGATGCCGGTCGAAGCCGTGATGCGCATGGCCTTCGTCGGCCGGCACGAGCGCCTCGGCGCGCCGCGGGCCTACGAGTTGGGCATGATCAGCCAGATCGTCGATCCGCCCGAACGACTCCGCGAAGAGGCGCAGGCGCTCGCCGAGAAGATCGCCCGCAACTCGCCGGCGGCCATGCGGGCGACGAAGCGGGCCCTGTGGGGCGCACTCGAGCTGGGCCTGACCGATGCCTGCCGCGCCGGCGCCGGTGAGCTCGTGTCGATGTGGGGCCATCCCGACCAGGAGGAGGGCCCGCAGGCGTTCGCCGAGAAGCGGGACCCCCGCTGGCGCGACCTCACCGAATCCTGACATTCGCTGCTGCGGCCTCTGACGAAGTCGAGGTTCAAAGGAGGAGCCCACCGATCGGAGGGAGGCAGAGCATGGCAGCCGTCACCCAGGATCGTCCGACCCGGTTCGGCCTCGTCACGGGGCTCACGTTCGTCGCCGCGCTCGTCGTCGCGCTCGTGGTGCGCGGCAGCGCCGTCGTCGGCATCGCGGCGCTCTTCCTCCTCTTCGTGCCGCTCGAGAAGCTGTTCGCGCTCCGGCCCCAGAAGGTGTTCCGGCGGGGCCTGCTCACCGACCTCACGCACCTGCTCGTCAACAACCTGTTCTCGACGGCATTGGGGATCGCCCTCGTCGTTGTCGCGCTCCTCCCGGTGTTCTGGGTGCGCAACATGAACATCGTCGGGTTCGTCCCGCCGGTGGTGGCCGTCGCTCTCGCGGCGGCGCTCGTCTTCGTCGGGAACTACTGGGGTCACCGCCTCACGCACACGGTCCCGTTCCTCTGGCGCTTCCACGCCGTGCACCACAGCATCGAGACGATGGACTGGGTGGCCGCCGGTCGACTCCATCCCCTCGACCAGGCGTTCACGCAGGCGTTCACCGTGTTGCCGCTCGTGATCCTCGGGTACGGCGGTGGCGCCTTCGCCGGCGTGGCGGTGTTCGTGACCCTGCTGGCGATCTTCCAGCACGCCAACGTGCGGCTGCGATTTCCCGGGCTCCGATGGGTCATCAACACGCCCGAGTGGCACCACTGGCACCACGCGATCGACCCGGAGGCGAAGGACAAGAACTTCGGCCTCCCGATCGTCGACCGGATCTTCGGCACCGCGTACCTGCCGAGGGACAAGCGTCCCCGCGGTTTCGGCATCCCCGACCCCGTGCCGCAGGTCGGATACCTCCAGCACCTGGCCTACCCGTTCACCGCCCCGGCCCGCGCCGGTCGCGCATAGTCAATGGAGACGTGGGAAGCTCTCTCCCGTGCCGGATTCCAGGAGGGCCCTGCTCAACGCGACGTTGGGGTTGGCGACGCTGCTGCTCACGAGCGTGCTCTGGCGCCACCCGCTCGCGCTCACGTCGCTCCAGATCGTCACCGGCGTCGCCATCTATTCGCTCCGGCCGAGCCGGACAACCGCCTGCGTCTACGCAGTGGGTTTCGTCTTCGGCCCGCTCGCGGAGGGCTTGGCCATCCAGACCGGCGCCTGGTCGTACGCGTCACCGAGCGTGTTGGGCATCCCGCTGTGGCTCCCGTTCGTGTGGGGGAACGCGGCCCTGTTCATCCAGAACTCGGCCGACTTCGGGAAGGCGATCTTCGCGAGGAGCTCTGCCTCGAGCACCGCCCCAGATTTCGTTGCACCGCTCGCACACCTCGTCGGGGATGACGCCCCACCGCATGAGCACGCCGAAGATCGCGCAACCGAGGCAGAACGCGAAAACGGACTCGAGCGTCGCCGCCACGACGATCAGGCCGAGCAGCACGTACGCGGCGCCTGAGCTCCCGAACCCGAAGTACGCGACGAGCGCCGCGACCGAGAGGGTCGCACCGATGCCCTGGGCGAATCGCTTCGGGGGTCCGGGCACGTACTTCGCCGGCAACGACAGCCGCGGCGTGATCACCTTGGTGACGAGCTGTCCGAGCGGGCTCAGTGTCGGGCCCGTCAGCACCCGGGCGACGAACCCGTACGCCAGCGGGATGAGCAGCCAGAACTGACCGAAGACGATCGCCGACGCTGCCATGATGACGACGCCGGCGGCGACAAGGCGCGCCGAGAGCTCGTTGACGGGGTTGGGGAACGAAAACAGCTGGCGGGGGTTCATGACTGCCTCCTTCGTGCCGGAGGATCGCCACCTCAATATACGATCGAATCGGTCGGGTTTTTGAAAAGAGAGTGTCGGGGCCTGCCGGCAGGCGCGGGCCCAGGCCGCCGCGGTGTACTTAGGGGCTCGTCGGCCGAGTGATCCGGGAGGAGCGGCGGAGGATGGCGATCGACACGGCACCCACGGGATCAGGGACCCGCTCCGCCCATCCGCTGGACGCGCTGGACGCGGCTGAGATCCAGGCGGCGGCGGCCGTGCTGCGGGCCGATAGTCGCATGGCCGACGCAGCTCTGTTCGCCTACTTCGGGCTCGAAGAGCCGTCCAAAGAAGCGGTCGCAGACTTCAGCGCCGGCGATGCCGTCGACCGGCGGGTGCGCGTCGTGATCGTCCCCGGCCCGGCGGCGGATGTCGTGGAGGCGGTCGTCGACGTCGGCCGCCGCGCCATCGTGTCGTGGCGCGAGGTGCCGGGCGTGCGCCCGGCCCTGTTGTACGGGGAGTCGTTCAACGCCATCGTCGCCCTGCACGAGCACCCCGAGTGGCAGGCGGCCCTCGCTCGGCGCGGCATCACCGATCTCACCCGGGTCCAGATCGACCCGTGGCCCGCCGGGAACTTCGGGCTCTCGCACGAAGAAGAGCGACGCATCAGCCGCTGCCTCGCGTACTACCGGGAGACCGACACCGACAACGGCTACGCGCGGCCGATCGAAGGGCTCATCGCCTTCGTCGACAACGGACGGGGGGAAGTGCTCGAAGTCGTCGACCACGGCCTCGTGCCCCTCCCGCCCGAGCGTGGCGGTTACCTGCGCGACGACGTGGGGCCGATGCGTGACGACCTCAAGCCGTTGGAGATCACGCAGCCCGAGGGGCCGAGCTTCACGGTCGACGGCAACCTCGTGCGCTGGCAGCGCTGGTCGCTGCGCGTCTCGATGGACCCGTACGAAGGGCTCGTGCTGCACACGATCGGCTACGAGGATGACGGGCGGGTGCGCCCGATCCTGCACCGCGCGTCGGTGAGCGAGATGGTCGTTCCGTACGGGCACACGGGACCGATGCACAACTGGAAGAACGCGTTCGACGCCGGCGAGTGGGGCCTCGGACGGATGGCGAACTCGCTGACTCTCGGGTGCGACTGTCTGGGGGAGATCCGCTATCTCGACGTCACGTTCGGCAACGAGCGCGGCCAGCCCTACACGATCGAGAACGCGATCTGCATGCACGAGGAGGACTACAGCATCCTCTGGAAGCACGTCGATCTCCGCACCGGCACCACGGAGGTCCGTCGCCAGCGTCGCCTCGTGATCAGCTCGATCGCGACGGTCGGCAACTACGAGTACGGCTTCTACTGGTACTTCTACCTCGATGGGAGCATGCAGCTCGAGGTCAAGTTGACCGGCGTCATGTCGACCATGGCGGTGGACGGTGACGGGGAGCTCGGCAACGCGGCGATGGTCGCGCCGCAGCTGGCGGCGCCGTATCACCAGCACCTGTTCAACGTGCGCCTCGACTTCGACGTCGACGGTACGGCGAACACCGTGTACGAGGTCGACTCGGTGGCGGCGCCTGACGGTCCCGACAACCCGCTGGGGAACGCGTTCACGGCCGAGGCGACGCCGCTCGAGACCGAGCAGCAGGCGAAACGGCTCGTGGATCCGTCACGCAGCCGGTGCTGGAAGATCGTCAATCCCGAGGTGCGCAACCGGCTCGGCGAGCCGGTCGGGTACAAGCTCGTGCCCGCCTCGACGCCGACGCTGCTCGCGCGGCCCGACTCGAGTGTCGGCCGGCGGGCGACGTTCGCGACGCGCAACCTCTGGGTCACGCCGTACCGCGACGACGAACGCCGCGCCGCCGGCGACTACCCGAACCAGCACGGCGGGGGAGACGGGCTGCCGCGGTGGACGGCCGCCGACCGGGCCGTCGCCGACACGGACGTCGTCGTCTGGCACACGTTCGGCCTGACCCACATCCCCCGGCCCGAGGACTGGCCCGTCATGCCGGTGGAGTCCACCGGCTTCCTGCTCTCGCCGGTCGGCTTCTTCGACCGGAACCCTGCCCTCGACGTCCCGCCGTCGCCCGAGCACTGCGACGGGGAGGCGGACGCCTAAATCCGCCCGCGTGGGAGCTCACTCGCGCGGCGCGGGGGCGACCGCGGGGGTGTCATCGTCCGGCGGGCGGTCACGCCGCTACGCCACCGGGAGTAGGCGAGGGGCCCGAGGACCTACGTTCGCGGCCGTGAGAAGAATCAGCGATCGCGAGCGACGCGCGAGGCTCGCCGTACGGCATCACCTGGCGCCCTCGGCGAAGGCCACCGACGTCGTGGCGCTCGCTGAACGGATGGTCGGCCTCCATTCGACCGATCCGGCGACCGTGTTCCTGGCTGCCGCCGCCCGTCTGAAGAAGCCGACGGTGGCGGCCGTCGAGCAGGCGCTCTACGAGGATCGGACGCTCGTGCGCACGCTCTGCATGCGCCGGACGCTGTTCGTCCTCCCCGTCGCGCTCGTCCCGATCGTGCAGGCCGCCGTCACGGAGGCGCTCGTCCCTCCCGAGCGCAAGCGAACCGTGCGGATGATCGAGGAGGCCGGGATCGCCCGCGACGGCGCACGGTGGCTGCGCCAGGCCGAGGCCGAGACCGTCGCCGCGATCGAAGCGCGCGGCGAGGTGACGGGAGCGGATCTGTCGAAGGTCGTGCCCCGCCTGCGCCAGCAGATCCCCTACGGCGAGGGCAAGACCTGGGCCGGGAAGGTGGGCATGACCACCCGGGTGTTGTTCCTGCTCGCGTGCGAGCAGCGCGTCGTGCGCGGCCGCCCGCAGGGGTCGTGGACGAGCACCCGCTACCGGTGGGCGCCGATGACGTCCTGGCTCCCGGAGGGCATGCCGGCTTTGAAGCCGGACGAGGCGCGCTCCGAGCTGGCGCGGCGCTGGCTGGCCGCGTTCGGTCCCGGGACGATCGCGGACCTCAAGTGGTGGACGGGCTGGACGTTGGGCCGTACGCGCACCGCCGTTGCCGCGCTCGACACCGTCGAGGTCGAGCTCGACCACGGCGAGACCGGGATCGTGCTCGCCGGCGACGACGCACCCGTGCGGTCGCCGAAGCCGTGGGCGGCGCTGCTGCCGAGCCTCGACCCGACCGTCATGGGCTGGGCCGAACGGGCGTGGTACCTCGGCCCGCACAAGTCCGCCCTGTTCGACCGGGCCGGCAACGCCGGGCCCACGGTGTGGTGGGACGGTCGCATCGTCGGCGGTTGGACGCAGCGCGCCGGCGGCGAGATCGTCTGGCAAGCGCTCGACGACATCGGGGCCGACGGGCGGCGGGCCGTCGAGCGGGAGATCGAGCGCCTGCAGGCCTGGCTCGGCGGCGCCGTCGTCCTTCCGCGGTTCCCGACGCCGGTCCATCAGGGGCTCCGTGGGTAGGTGCCGTATGCCTTGACAGGCACATAACCGTCCGGCTATGTTGACTGCATGACGGCGACCACTTTTGACGTGCTGGCGGAGCCCCGGCGGCGCGACATCCTCGATCTGCTGCGGGTGCGGGAGCGCTCGGTGGGGGAGTTGGTCGAGGGCGTCTCGCTGAGCCAGCCCGGGGTGTCGAAGCACCTCCGGGTGCTGCGCGAGGCCGGCCTCGTCGAGGTGCGGGTCGACGCCCAGCGACGCTGGTACCGCGTGCGCGCCGAGCCGCTCGCCGAGATCGACGCGTGGCTCGCGCCGTACCGGCGGTTCTGGACCCGGCGCCTCGATGCACTGGAACGCCACCTCGACGACGAGACCGAGCACAAGGAGGAATAGCCATGGCGACGAACTCGACCCAGCAGGCGACACCCGCCGACGGCACCATCGAAGAGGTCGACGGGCGGCACGTTCTTCGCTTCGAGCGCCGGTTCCGGCATCCGGTCGAGAAGGTCTGGGACGCGATCACCCGACCGGAGCGGATCACGCAGTGGTTCGGCGACGGGGAGCTGGACCTCGACCTCGTCGAAGGCGGGAAGTACCACTTCCGCACCACCGGGCCGCCCGAGCTCGTCGAGGCGATCGTCGCCGAGGCCGGGGAAGACGCGTTGGTCGCTCGTGACACGGTCCTTCGTGTCGACCCGCCGCGACTCTTCGAGCACACCTTCGGCTCCGATCCGAGCTCGATCGCGCGCTGGGAGCTGCAGCCCGACGGCGACGGTTGCCGGATGACGCTCACGCACACCGAGCCGGCCGGATTCGACGTTGCCAACGCCCCGCGCGACCTCGCCGGGTGGCACACGCTCCTGGACCGGCTCGAAAGCGTGGTCGACGGCAAGAGCGTCCCGTGGGAGAAGGAGCATTGGGAGGGACTCCGCGACCGCTACGCCGCCAGGCTGGGGAACTAGGCGCTCTGCTGCGCGTGCTCCGCGAGACCCCGCGCGCACTGTTCGAGAAAACGTCTCAGGCCGCGTTCGAGGAGCCGGCCGGTGCCGGGCAGCTTGGGCGAGAACGATGCCTCCCACCGGATCGTGGTGCCGTTGCCGTCGGGCTCGAGGGCGACGTGGGCCCGGTAGTCCCGGACGGGAAGGCCTGACAGCGAGCGGTAACCGAGCCGGCGGTCGGGAACGACCTCCACGATCTCGTCGCGGCCGGTGGTCCGGCCCCGACGGAAGACTCGGATCGCCCCGACGCCCTCGGGCGGTGGATCACCCGTGCGTTCGAGCTCGAAGGCCTCGATCGGCGACCAGCGGGGCCACGTCTCGCCGTCGATCAGCAACGCGAACAGGGAGGCCGGTACCGCCTCCGAGTGCTGCATGACCTCGATGTGCCGGCGTCGCATGCAGCTCCTTGTACCAGACGACGGCCCGGGAATGGCGCGGAGCACGGCCCGGTTGCAGCGCGGCGTGAACGAAAAGGGGACCGTCTTCACCGACGCGGAGCGGCGCTACCTCTCGGACTTCCGGCTCGGCCGGATCGCGACCGTGGGGCGTGACGGCACGCCGCACGTCGCGCCGGTCGGGTGGGGCTACGACCCCGAGCGCGACGTGATCGAGGTCGGAGGGCGCGACTTCGCGCGGTCGAAGAAGTATCACGACGTCAAGCGGTCGGGTCGGGCGGCCATCGTCATCGACGACCTCGCCAGCGTCGACCCGTGGCGGCCACGGGGGATCGAGGTCCGCGGGAGCGCGGAGGTGCTCGACGATCCACCCCGGATCCGCATCCACCCGCAGCGGATCGTGTCGTGGGGGCTCGACGGCGAGGACTTCTACGCCCGGGACGCGCGCACCGTCGGATGACGTGAACCCGGCCGGGGATCGTCAGGGGTTCGTGATCTCCCGCGGCTCGGTGAGCCGCAGGCTGTTCCCGGACGGGTCACGGAAGCCGCAATCGATCCCGTAGGGCCGTTCTTCCGGCGCCTCGGTGAACTCGACGCCGCGTCCCCGCATCTCGTCGTACGCGGCCCGGCAGTCGTCGGTGACCAGGAAGATCGTCCCCGCGAAGCCCTTCGCCATCAGGGAGCGGACCTCCTTGGCGGTCTGCTCGTCCATGACCGGCGGGCCCGGAATCGCCATGAGCGTGATCGCGACGTCTTCCTGTCCGGCGGGCGCGACCGTGAGCCAGCGGAAGTTCCCGAGCTCGGGGACCGTCACGTCGGACCGAATCTCCAACCCGACCTGCTTCGTGTAGAACTCGAGCGCCTCGTCCTGGTCGTGCACCCAGAGCTGCGCGCTTCCGATCTGCATCATTCGTCTTCCTCCTCATGGGGGCGTACGAAGGAACCTGTGCAGCGCACGTTACGGATGCGCAGAGTGCGTGTCTTCTCGAAACGTGCGGTTTCGCGGGCGTCCGAACGCCCGCAGCATGCAGGTCGGAATGCGCGCGTAGTCGGCCGCAGGCGGGAACGAGGCGCGATACGCGGTCGGCGAGGTGCCGTAGGTTCGTGTGAATGTCGTGGTGAACGAGCCGACGCTCTGCAGCCCGACATCGAAGCAGATTCGGGCGACCGAATGATCGGTGTTCCGCAGGAGGGCGGCGGCGCGTTCCAAGCGTCGGGTCAGCAGGTAGGTGTGCGGCGACTCACCGAAGGCGCGACGGAACTCGCGGCTGAAATGTGCACGCGAGAACCCCGCGGCGCGGGCAAGGTCGTCGACTCCCAACGCCTCGGAGTAGCGGGCGTCGGCAAGGTCCTTGGCCCGGAGCAGATCGCGGTCGCGCGACACGAAGACCATCGTGGTGCGTCCGTCATTCCTTCCGGGCGCGGCTGGGGGCGACTCGAGGTGGCTCGTCGGGCTGCTTCGGGTACACGGGCGGCCACGGCGTGTCCATGAGCCCGTCGGCGCGGTCCTGCTCGTACATGGCGAGCAGCGGCTCGAGCGACTGCGGATGGTCGTTCATGTCGGCCCACGGATCGCCGTGCGCCTCGATCCGGGCCGGCAGCGTCGAGATCGTCAGCTCGTCGGGATGGACCTCGTCGATCTCGTCCCAGAACAGCGGCGTCGACACCTGCGCACCGACGCGGGCGCGCACCGACCACGCGCCGAACACGGTCTTGTGGGGAGCGTTCTGGTTGAAGTCGAGGAAGACCCGCTCGCCCCGCTCTTCCTTCCACCACGCCGCGGTCATGAGATCGGGGTGGCGCCGCTCGAGCGCGCGGGCGGCGGCGACGGCCGCTCGTCGGACGTCGTAGGAATCCCACCGCGGTTCGAGGCGGATGTAGACGTGCACGCCGCGGTTGCCGGTCGTCTTCGGGTAGCCGACGATCCCGATCTCGTCGAGGAATGACCGCACCTTGGCCGCCGCGGCCCGAATGTGTGTGAAGTCATTGCCCGGCTGGGGGTCGAGGTCGAGACGGAGCTCGTCGGCGTGCTCCGGGTCGTCCGCGAGGTACGGCCACACGTGGAAGCCGAGACACCCGATGTTGACGGCCCAGACGACGTGCGCGAGGTCGGCCACCACCAGTGCCCTCGAGGTCGTCCCGTTCGGTGTGCTCACGATCGTCGTCTGCAGCCAGTCGGGCGCCGACTTCGGCACCCGCTTCTGGAAGAAGTTCGACCCGCTCGCGCCCTCGGGGAAGCGCTGCATGAGCGTCGGCCGGCCGCCCATCGTGCGCATCACGGGCTCGGCGAAACGGAGGTAGTGGTTGACGAGGTCGAGCTTGGTCTCGCCGTGCTCGGAGAAGAACACCTTGTCGGGGTGCGAGATGTGGAGCTCGTGCCCGTCGATCTCCAGGACCTTCTCGTCGGCCGACGCCACCGTGCTCACGGTAGCCAAGACCGTGCGACACGCCCCGTCTCATCGGTGACCACCGTCACATCGGCGAGGTCGTCCGGTCGCGATGAGTTCGGCCCTGGGTTGCCGTCGTACACGAGACGGCCGCAGAGGCACTCGACGAGGAGGACGGCCTTGGAATCGCGCTCCCCGCCGGCTATCGAGGCATCAGGCCTGGCGAAGTCGTTCGGCGAGACCCGCGCCGTCTGCGGTGTCGACCTCGCCGTGCCCTCTGGCACCGTGTACGGGTTCCTCGGACCGAACGGCGCCGGCAAGACGACCACCATCCGGATGCTCGCCACGCTGATCGAGCCCGACGAAGGCACGGCGTACGTGCTCGGGCACGACGTCGTGCGCGAAGCCGATGCCGTGCGGCGGCGCGTCAGCCTGACCGGGCAGTACGCCTCCATCGACGAGGAGCTCACCGGTCGGGAGAACCTCGTGCTCCTCGGCCGGCTGCTCGGGTACGCACACACCCAGGCCAAGACCCGGGCCGACGAGCTGCTCGAAGTGTTCGGCCTGGCCGAGGCGGCCAACCGTCAGGTCGAGACGTACTCGGGTGGCATGCGGCGCAAGCTCGACATCGCCGGGGGCATCGTCGTCCCGCCCGACCTGATGTTCCTCGACGAGCCGACGACCGGCCTGGACCCCAGGAGCCGGAATCAAGTGTGGGAGATCGTACGAGCGCTCGTCGCGCAAGGCACGACCGCGCTCCTCACCACGCAGTACCTAGACGAGGCCGATCAGCTCGCCAACCGGATCGCGGTCATCGATCACGGCACCGTCATCGCCGAGGGGACGAGCGGCGAGCTCAAGGCCTCGGTCGGTGCGGGCGCGCTGCACGTGCGGTTGCGCGACCCCGAGCAGCGCGCCACGGGTCAGCAGCTCCTCTCGCGGACGCTGGGCGTCGAGGTTCACCTCGATTCCGACCCCGCCGCGCTGACAGCGTCGGTGTCGGACCCCGAGCGGGTGGCGCGGGCGCTGGCCGAGCTTGCAAGAGCCGACGTCAGCGTGGCTGAGTTCGCCCTCGGCCAGCCGAGCCTCGACGAGGTGTTCTTCGCGTTGACGGGGCGTCCCGCCGAAGAGGGCACGGAGCAAGAGAACGAGAACGAAGAGGAGGACGCAGCATGACCGCGACGATGCAGGCGGCGCTCACGCACCGCGAACGGCCCGCCCCTCCGGGCCCGCTCGCGGCGTCGCTCACATTCGGCTGGCGGGCGCTCCTCAAGATCAAGCACGTTCCGCAGCAGCTCTTGGACGTCACGATGTTCCCGATCATGTTCACGCTGTTGTTCACGTTCTTGTTCGGGAACGCGCTGGAGGGGTCGACGAGCGCGTACGCGAAGTTCGCCATCCCGGGCATCCTCGTGCAGACCGTGGCGTTCATCACGATGTACACGGGCGTCGCCCTGAACACCGACATCTCCAAGGGGATCTTCGACCGCTTCCGGTCGCTCCCCATCTGGCGACAGTCGGTGCTCACGGGCGGTCTCATCGCCGACCTCGCCCGCTACGGGTTCGCGGCGATGGTGGTGTTCGTCCTGGGCGTCGCGCTCGGGTTCCGGCCCGACAACATCGTCGGCGTGGCGGGCGCGTTTGCCCTCATGCTGCTGTTCGCGCTCAGCCTCACCACGGTCTGGATCATCTTCGGGATGATCCTGCGCACGCCGGAAGCCGTCATGCAGGCGAGCATCTCGATCCTGTTCCCGCTGGTGTTCCTCACGAACATCTGGGTGTCCGAGACCACCATGCCGGGCTGGCTCCAGGCCATCGTCAAGGTCAACCCGGTGACGAGGGTCGTGATCGCAGTACGCGAGCTGATGGCGGGGGCGGCGTCGGCCACGAACATCGGGTGGGCGCTGCTGTCGTGCGCCGCGATCATCGCCGTGTTCACCCCGATCACTCTGCACCTCTACAACAAGAAGCTCCGCAGCTGAGAGGAGGCACGCATGTTGGGTGAACGAGACGTGACGACGATGGTGCCGGTCAAGGACGCGGCCGAGGCGGCGAAGTTCTACGAAGATGCTCTGGGGCTCACCCGGCTGGACAGCTCGCCGACCGTCATCCGCTACCGCAGCGGGACCAGCACCCTCATCGTCTACGAATCGCAGACCGCGGGCACCAACCAGGGAACCACTGCGCTCTGGACCGTCGCAGACCTCGAAGAGACGGTGCGCGAGCTCAAGGCGAGGGGAGTGGCCTTCGAGCGGTACGACGACGTCCCGGGCGTCACCCGCGACGGCGACATCCACGACACCGGCGCGTTCAAGACGGCGTGGTTCAAGGACCCGACCGGCAACATCTTCGAAGTCAACGGCGGCGTTCCGCTCGACGAGCTCGGAGTTTGATCATGACGAAACCGGCACTCGGCAGCATCCTGCTCGGCACCACGAACCCCCACCGGCTGCGCGACTGGTACGCCGCCGCCCTGGCGCCGGACGACAGCGGCGAAGCGTTCACCGAGGTGACGCCGACGATGTTCGCCGGTACGTTCGGCGACACGTCGGTGCTCATCGACGGGCGCAGCGACGTCGCCGACAAGAACCCAGACCCCGGCCGGGTCATCCTCAACTTCCACGTCGACGACGCCCGCGCGACCGCCGATCACCTGAACACACTCGGCGTGACGTGGCTGGTCGACCTCGAAGAACGCGCCGGCGGCATCTTCGGCACGCTCGTCGACCCGGACGGCAACTACGTGCAGATCATCGAGCTGAAGGAGTGACCGGGGTCGTCGTGATGGTCGCGGACGCACCCGGTCCCGAGAAACCTGCGGGCGTCCGGCGGCGCGCCCGCATCCGCGCCATCACGCTCGAGTCGCGCGCGCCCGGCCGGGCGGCGGCGTGGTACCGGCAGGCGCTCGGGCTGCGTGATGCCGACCCGCTCCTGACCGCGGGCGGCGTCGAGCTCCGCTTCACCCTCGGCACCTCCGACGCCCCGAACACCCTCGAGCCGGCGCGGATCGTCCTCAACTTCCACGTCGCCGACATCCGCACGGCCGAGGCGAGGCTCGTCGCGCTCGAGGCCGTCTGGGTCCGTGAGCTGGAGCGCACGCGCTGGGGCATAATCGGGACGGTTCTGGACCTCGACGGCAACTACGTCCAGATCGTCGAGCCTGCCCCGGACTCACCGCCCTGCCTCCAGCGCAAAGAGGAGCAGTCATGACCGACGTCGCCGCGCCGGACCTGGAACGAACCCTCGAACAGCACCGCGCCGAGCTGACCGGCTACTGCTACCGAATGCTCGGCTCGTCGTTCGAGGCCGAGGACGCCGTCCAAGAGACGCTGGTGCGGGCGTGGCGCGGCTTCGACCGTTTCGAGGGACGGTCGGCGGTGCGGTCCTGGCTGTACCGCATCGCGACCAACGTCTGTCTCGACATGATCCAAGGCCGGCAGCGCCGGGCGCTCCCCATGGACCTCGTGTCGTCGTCATCGGGAGACTCGGAGGCGGGGCCGCGCCTGCCCGAGAGCAAGTGGATCCAGCCCATCCCCGACGGTCGCGCGGTGCAGCCCACCGAGGACCCCGCCGAGGTGACCGAGTCCCGGGAGACGATCCGGGTGGCGTTCATCGCGGCGCTCCAGCACCTGCCGGCCCGCCAGCGGGCGGTGCTGATCCTGCGCGAGGTGCTGCGATGGAAGGCGAGTGAAGTGGCGGAGTTGCTCGACACGAGCGTCGTCTCGGTCAACAGCGCTCTCCAGCGCGCCCGCTCCACGCTCGCCGAGAACAACGTCGCCGAGTCCGATGTGCTGATGCCGCAGGACGAGGAGCAGCGAGCGCTGCTGGCGCGCTACGTCGACGCCTTCGAGCGCTTCGACATCGACTCGCTCGTCTCGCTACTGCACGAGGACGCCACCATGTCGATGCCGCCCTACGAGCTGTGGCTCGAAGGCGCCGGCGAGCTCCGCAAGTGGCTGCTCGGCGCCGGTTCCGGCTGTCGCGGCTCGTGCTTCGAGCCGGTCGAGGCGAACGGGTCGCCCGCGTTCGCGCAATGGCGCGCCGGTGGTCCCGATGGGAGCTTCGAGGCGTGGGCGATCCACGTCCTCCGGGTGTCAGGCGGACGGATCAGCGGGATCGACTTCTTCGTCGATCCGGATCTGTTCCCGCTGTTCGGCCTGCCGGTGCGGTTGGGCGAGCAGGCCGGGGCACACGGGTAGCTCGTCCCGCAGCCCGGTCAAGGCGAGGAGGTCGCACAGCGCGACCTGTGCGTTGCGGAGGCGAATCGCCCGGCCCGATCGCCGCGCTGTGAGTTGGAGGCGCGCCAGGGCGCCCACCGCCGTGACGTCGGGGTGCACGAGGCCGCCGACCTCGCATGTGACGAGGTCGACATCGCCGTTGGCGAGCAGCAGCCTGACGTGCTCGCAGAGGGCGGGGACCGCCGCACGCGCGATCGGTCCGCAGACATCGAGAACGATCGTCCTCGGCCCCGACGGCGGGCGCAGGCCTTCGAGCGGGGCCGGGGACGGCGGGTCGGGCGCGGCCAAGAGAACCTCCTCGGGGAGCCCCTTCCCGAGTACGACCGCGCCCGGGACCGAAACTCACCGGCGCCACGCGTCGCCGACTCAGATCTTGAAGATCACGATGTAGGTCGCGCCGGTGTCGGTCTCGAAGTCGGTATGGGTGGAACCGGCGGCGGCGGCGTACCCGTCGCCCGCGGACATCTGTTGGCCCTGATTGCGCAAGGTTCCCTCGACGACATAGTTGAACTCCGGGTGTGGGTGCTCGTGGGGTGACCCTGCGTACCCGGGCTGGGCTTCGACCAGGGTCACCATGTAGCCGTCGGCGGTGCCGAGGATCTTCGCTCGCGCCTCGCCGGCGGAGCCGGTCCAGGGCACCCAGTCCGCGTCGTCGGCGCGGACGATGTTCCACCCTTCGAGGGAGATGTCCTGGGTCTGGTCCATGTGATCGTCCTTCCCGTCGAGTCCGGTTGGCGGCGAAGAGGCCACCTGTGTGCCGAGCTTGCACCACCTTCACCCCCGGGACCATCCCCGATTCTGCGGGTGTGCCGGAGCACAATTGCGTCCCATCGGAACCTCTGCAGCCGTTTTGGATGCTCACATGGGCGCCGTGCGCAGCTTCGAGCTCGGCGGCACCTCGACGACGGCCGGCCGGCGGTGGGCCGCCCGCTGCAGCTGCGGCGTCGTGGCGACAACGGGGGCCTGGCCCGAGGCGCTCGCCTACCTGAGCGAGCATCGCCGCGCCACGCCGGAGCTGCGGAGGGCTTGGACGGCGCGCCGCCCGACCCCCGACCTGCGTTGGGTCGAGTACCGGCCCATCGATGTGGTGTGGCCCGTCGTCAACGGCCACCGCCCCCGGGTCTCGGCCCTCCGCCAGCTGGTGACCGGGGTGTTGCACTCGATCGTGCGTGTGACGGTGGGCGTGTTCTCGACCAGCGCCTGACCCGGCGCGGGCGCCGGGCCGTGGCCGTGGTCGGGAGCGGTACCGTCGCCGTCGGTGAACGTGCCTCTCCCCGAACCCGATGCTCTCGGGCCGCTGGCGCCGCTGATCGGAGAGTGGGAAGGCGATCAGGGCTCCGACGACGCCTACGTCTACGCGCGAGGCCGCGAGGAATCAGCCCGCTTCCGTGAGCTGAGCTCGTTCACCCCGGCCGGCCCCGCCCACAACGGAGCTCAGGCGCTGTACCGCCTCGATTACACGACCACCGCGTGGCGCATGGACGAGGAGGTGCCGTTCCACACCGAGGTCGGCTACTGGTTCTGGGACGCAGAGCACGAGCTCGTCATGCGAGGGGTCATCACACCCCGCGGCATCGTGGCGCTCGCCGGCGGGTCCGCACGACCCGGGGACACCACGGTCACCGTGAGCGCCGAGGCGGGCGCCGACGACTTCGGGGTCCTTTCCAACCCGCACCTGGCCACCACCGCGCGCACGACGCAATTTCGGACGACCGTCGACCTCTCGATCCCCGATCAGTTCTCCTACGAGCAGGAGACGTTCATGTACCAACCCCGCATCGACGGTGTCTACTGCCACCGCGACCGCAACACTCTCACTCGTCGCCGAAGTTGATCGGTCTCATGACGGTCGCTCGCGTACCACCTCACGCGGTCTTTTGTCGCGACGCAGCCCCATGAACCGGGGGTGGCGCAGCCGCCCGTCGCCGGTCCATTCGGCGAAGCCCACCTCGCAGACCAGCTGGGGCTTCACCCAGTGCACGTTGCGGCCCGGCACGGGGTCGACGAAGGGAGAGTCGGGACGCTCCAGTCGACGGAGTCGGCGTCCGAGATCGTGCAGCGTGCGATCGTCGAAGCCGGTTCCGACCTTCCCCGCGTAGCGAAGATCGTCGCCGTCGTAGTACCCGACCAAGATGGCCCCGAGCTCCTTCCGGCTTCCGGCCGGGTCCGTGTACCCGCCGACGACGAACTCCTGGCTGTTGACGCACTTGAACTTCAGCCAGTCCGGCGAGCGCACGTGTGCGTAGGTCGAGTCGGCGCGCTTTGCGACGAGTCCTTCCCACCGCTTGCGGCAAGCCTCCTCGTAGTACCGCTCACCTTCGGTGTTGCGGTGAGATGTGAATCGCAGCGGATCTGCAAACGAGAGAAGCGCTCGGAGAAGCCGTTTCCGGGACCGGAGTGGAACGCCCGTGACGTCGTAGCCGGCGACGTGCATGACATCGAACACGTAGTAGTAGACGGCGACGCCGCTACGCCGGGCCTGTTCCGGATCCTTGGTCTGCATGCGGCGCTGGAGACGGGAGAAGCTCGTGCTCGTGCCGTCGAACGCCACCACCTCACCGTCGATGGTGAAGTCTTCTTCTTGCTGCAATCCGAGTGCGTCCACGACCTCGGGGTAAGCCCCATCGAGCGTCTGCTGGCTGCGCGAGTACAGCTTGGCGGATCGACCGGCGCGCACGCCGATGACGCGTTCTCCGTCGAGCTTCCGCTCGTAGATCCAGTCGGTCCGGGAGAAGTAGTGGTCTGTCAGCGTGGCCAGCATGGGCGGAGACCAGCCGGCTTTCCCGGCGCGCCGGAGCTTGGTTCGATCCGAGGCAGGAATGGTGTCGAGGATGCTCATGACGTGCAGATGCGCCCGCTCCGCCGCTCGTCGTACTCGCGAGGGACGTATCTTCGCTCGTGACCGGGTCGCTGACCATCGAAGCGGCCGGGTTCGGTCGCCCACTGACCTCCGGAGACGCCGTGGACTTCGACCTCCCCCAGGACCTCGTCGACTACCTCGCCGAGTTGGACGATTTCATCGAGCGCGAGATCAAGCCGCTCCAGGCCCAGGACGACAACGAGCGGTTCTTCGACCATCGGCGAGAGGACGCCCGCACGGACTGGGATCGCGGCGGCCTGCCGAACGAAGACTGGGAGTCTCTGCTCGCCGAGATGCGGCGCCGGGCAGACGCCGCCGGCCATTACCGGTACGCGTTCCCGAATGAGTACGGCGGGAAGGACGGCACCAACCTCGGCATGGCCGTGATCCGCGAGCACCTCGCCCGCAAGGGGCTCGGGCTGCACAACGACCTGCAGAACGAGTCGTCGATCGTCGGCAACAACGTCGGCCTGTTGCTGATGCTGCATCACGGCAGTGAGCAGCAGCAGGCGGAGTGGGTGCCGAAGTTGCTCGAGGGTACGAGCGGCTTCGCATTCGGCATCACCGAGCCCGAGCACGGGTCCGATGCCACCCACATGGAGACGAGCGCCTACCGCGACGGTGAGGAGTGGGTGATCAACGGCGAGAAGACGTGGAGCACAGGCATGCACAAGGCGCCGTTCGAGCTCATCTTCGCCCGCACCTCGGGGGACGCGGGCGACGGCGAGGGCATCACCGCGTTCCTCGTGCCGACGGACAGCGCGGGGTTCGAGATCGTCGAGTTCCTCTGGACGTTCAACATGCCGACCGACCACGCCCACATCCGCCTGACGGACGTGCGCGTGCCGAACTCGTCGGTCTTCGGCGGTGAGGGCAAAGGGCTCGGCGTCGTGCAGTTGTTCTTCAACGAGAACCGGATTCGACAGGCGGCGTCGTCGCTCGGGGCCGGGGAGTACTGCCTCGACCAGGCAATCGCGTACGCCGGCGAGCGGGCGCCGTTCGGGAAGCCGCTGTCGCACAACCAGGGCATCCAGTTCCCGATCGTCGAGCTCGTGACCCAGTGCGAGATGCTGCGCGCGCTCATCCGTCAGACGGCGTGGAAGATGGACGAGTACGGCGCCTTCTCGGTCTCGAAGGAGGTGTCGATGTGCAACTACTGGGCCAATCGCCTGTGTTGCGAGGCGGCCGATCGCGCCATGCAGGTCTTCGGCGGCCTGGGTTACTCCCGGCACCAGCAGTTCGAGCACATCTACCGCCACCACCGCCGCTACCGGATCACCGAAGGCTCGGAAGAGATCCAGATGCGTCGGGTCGCGGGCTACCTGTTCGGCTTCATGAAACAGCGGGCGCCGAAGGGAGTTACGACCTCCGACAGCTAGGCTCGAGGACTACCTCGACACGAGACATGTACGCGTGCGCGCGCGGAGAAAGCCTCGGAGTGGGAGGGCGTTTCGTCGTGACGACCACCACGATCCTGTGCACTGACGGCTCCGACCTCTCTCTACGCGCCGTAGCGGCCGGTCGGTCGACGTTGCTGCCTTCCGACACCGTCATCGTCGCGACCGTCGTCGAAGAAGTTGACCCGATGCTCGCTGCCGACGGCGGGGGGCACGCCGGGTCCACGATGTCACCCGCCGAGGTCAAGATGCTGCAGGAGAGGGCGCGCTCCGACGGTCAGGCCATCGTCGCCGCGGCCGTCGATGCGCTCGGGATCGACGGTGTCGAGACCCGGGTCCTCGAGGGCCGGCCCGGTCCTGCGTTGTGCTCGTTCGCCGCGGAGGTCGCGGCGGACGCGATCGTCATGGGAACTCGGGGACGCGGCCGCCTCAAGCGTGCCCTCCTCGGGTCGGTGTGCGACTACGTCGTGCGCAACGCGCCGTGTCCGGTGGTCGTAGCCGGAGAGACCGCAGCGGCCAACGCGCTCTGAACATCGGAAACGGAATGGCCTCGCGGTCAGTCCGAGGACGGCAACGGCTTCGCTTCCTTGAGCACGAGTTTCTCGTTGCCGAGTGACAGCGACCCGGCGCCCGGCTTCGTGCACAGCACTTCGAGGTCGCCGGTGCCGTCGGTGTAGCGCTTGCCCAGCGCGGTGCCGTCCGCAAACGCCGCCTCGAGCTCCCCACCTACCGGCGGTTCCTCGCCCGACGGCACCATCGGCTGCCCTCCGCAGCGGAGGTCGAGGTCCTCGGCGGGCGAGCGCACCGCGATCACCTCGGTGTCGCACACCGCGCTTCGTAGCCGGGAGCCGGGGGTGAGCTTCATTCGGCACACGCTCCGTCTTGTTCCGAGCGCTCGCGACAACGACAGTAACGCCAGACGCGTGGGCTGTTGACTGCCTCCACCGTCGTGACCGTACTGTTAGAAATTGCCGGCGCTCAAGGACTGCGGTGGCGCGGAGACACCCGAGGACGCGCGGGCGCCCCAGGCACATCCTCTCGGGCTGAGTGTCTGCGACCCGGGATGCGGTCGCGGCGGGATTCAAGTGAGGACCCCATGACCGACGTGATGAAAGGCGTGCGCATCGTGGAGGTTGCGGAGCAGACGTTCGTGCCCGCGGCGTCGGCGCTCCTTTCGGACTGGGGAGCCGACGTGATCAAGATCGAGCACGTCGAGCGGGGCGATGCCATGCGCGGGCTCGCGGCGAGCGGGATCGCCGTCGTGCCGGAGAACGTGCACGTCCTGCTCGAGCACTCAAATCGCGGCAAGCGCAGCCTGGCCCTCGATCTCGCCCAGCCCGAGGGCATCGACATCCTCTACAAGCTGGCGGCGGCATCGGACGTCTTCCTCACCAACAAGCTCCCGAGGGTGCGCAAGAAGCTCAAGATCGAGCTCGACGACATTCGAGAGCACAACCCGAACATCATCTACGTGCGCGGCACCGGACAGGGCGAACGCGGCCCCGACGCCGACAAAGGCTCCTATGACAACCTCTCCTTCTGGTGCCGCGCCGGCGTCGCGATGGCCATCATGCGGCCGGAGTACGGGCACGTACCCGTCCCGCCCGGGCCCGGTTTCGGTGACTCCATCGGGGCCGTGACCATCGCCGGCGGCATCATGGGCGCGTTGTTCCACCGAGAGCGCACGGGCGAGGCGGCCGTTGTCGACGTGTCGCTGCTGGCGTCGGGGATGTGGGCGATGGGCCAGTCCATCGGTCTGTCCGTCGTGCTCGATCGGGGCTGGTC
Source organism: Acidimicrobiia bacterium (assembly GCA_036498645.1). GTDB lineage: Bacteria > Actinomycetota > Acidimicrobiia > IMCC26256 > JACDBD01 > JALZAA01. Next base: position 19,704 of record DASYFC010000099.1, read on the forward strand.
GCCACCACCGGCCGGCGCGCTGCGCAACCCGTTGGTCAGCAACTATCGGACCAAGGACGGTCGCTGGCTCGCGCTCAACTGCCTCCAGGCGGGTCACTACTGGCCGCCCCTGTGCGAGAGCATCGGGCGCTCCGACCTCGTCGACGATCCACGCTTCGCCGACCACGAGTCGCTTCTTTCGCACGGAGCCGAAGCGGCCGAGATCCTCGCGGAGGTGTTCGCCGAGCGCACCGTCGACGAGTGGCGTCGGGCGCTCGCCGACTTCGTCGGCCAGTGGACCGTGGTGCAGGACACCCTCGAGGCAGCCGCGGACGTCCAGTCGGTCGCCAACGGTTACATGCAGCCCTGCGAGACGTCCGCCGGCGTCCCCTTCGAGATGGTGGCCGCGCCCGTGCAGTTCGACGAAGAGCCGGCAACCCCGGCGCGCGCACCGGAGTTCAACGAGCACGGCGACGCGATCCTCACCGATCTCGGCATCGACTGGGACACGATCGTGGACCTGAAGGTCCGCGGCGTCGTCGCCTGAAGCGTGAGTGGCTCATCGCGTGGCTCGAGGAGCCCTCGATCTCGGGTTCGGTTGGTTGCCTTTGTCGTATGCGTGTCGATCGTGATCGCGGGTCCCGTGCTGGCCGTGACATCCGTGAGGGCTTCGGCGTCCGGGCGCTCCGGGATCCGCGGGTTTGCGTGTGTTCCGACGGTCGACGGGCCGGTCCCGGTCAGCGAGTCGTCGCCCGGGTTCGTCGCGGTGTTGCAGGCCGACCTGCCGTCGGGGTGGGTCGACCAGGAGTTCTTCGTCTCCTGTTCGTCGCCGGGGATCACCTACAAGACCGCGGTCGTCGTGCGCAGGCCCACGGATGCGAGTCGGGCTTCCGGCGTCGTCGCCGTCGATCCATTGCACAGCTCTGGTATCTGGGGCATGCAGACGTTGTTGCAGCCGTACTTCGTTGCGAAAGACGACCTCCACGTGGGCGTGGCCGCGAGCCACGACGTCGTGGAGCGGCTCGTGAAGGGCGCCAATCCCACGCGCTACGCGTCGCTCGATGTACCCGACACCACCGAGGCTCCGAACGAGATCCTGGCCGGAGTCGGTGCGTTGCTGCACCAGCACCCCGATTCCCTCCTGCCGGGGGTCCGCGTGAAGAGCGCGATTCTCGGTGGTTGGTCGCAGACGGCGGTGGTGACCCGCACCTTCATCAGCTCACCACAGGGCAAGGGGACGGTTGACGGCCGGCGGGTGTTCGACGGGTTCTTTCCGGGGCAGGCGGCGGTGGGGAGCTCGGGCGGGTCGCAGGTGGGGCGCGTTCCCGACATCGGCGTGCCGATCGTGGAGTTGGAGGGCGAGCGCGAGCTGCTTGTGACCATCTCGGTCTACGGGAGCCTCGGCTACCGCCGGCCCGACAGCAAGGCGTACCGGCTCTACGAGGTGTCGGCGATGTCACATATCAACGACGAACCCGACAACCCGATCTCGGGTTTCGCCGGGAGCCTCGACTGCGACTGGCCGGCGGGCGCGACGCCGTCGGCGTTCCGCCAGACCGACATCTGGGCGATGGCGTTCGACAACCTCGCGCGTTGGATCTCGAAAGGGGTCCCCCCGCCGCCCGCAGCCCGGATTCAACTCGAGGCCGACGGCCGGACGGTGAAACGCGACGCCAACGGGAACGCGCTCGGCGGGGTGCGCAGCGTCTCTGTCGATGTCCCGACGGCGAGCATCACGCCGACCAGCCTCGCACCAGGCGGTGTCGTCAGGAACCCGTGCGCCTACGCGGGCTACCAACTCGACTTCGGCCCGGACAAGCTCCAACAGCTCTACCGAACCCACGCCCGCTATGTGCAGCAAGTGAGGAAGAACACCGACAAGCTGGTGCGTGAGCGCTTCCTTCTCCGCGCGAGCGCTCGTGAGCTCGTCTCCGCGGCGCAAGCTTCGAACGTCCTGCGTTGACGCGTAAGTCGCGTGCTTCACAAGTGGGTGCGGATCGGAGCGGCTTCTCCGAGCTGCGTCATCATGACCCCGGGTCGCTGGGGTGGCGGCTGAGCGCCAG